>QHWQ01000004.1:0-24549 GCA_003222635.1 Acidobacteriota bacterium
CTCGGCCTGCTCGGCGCCAGCGTGCCGCAGAAGTACGGCGGCGCCGGGATGGATTACATCTCGCTCGGCCTCGCGTGCGAGGAGCTCGAATACGTCGACACATCGCTGCGCGTGATGATGTCGGTGCACGTCGGCCTCAATTGTCTGACGCTGCTCTCGTGGGGCACCGAGGATCAGAAGCAGCGGTATCTTTTGCCGCAGGCGCAGGGACAGAAGATTGCGACCTACGGCCTCACCGAGCCGTCGGCCGGCAGCGACGCGCGCGGTATCCAGTCGGTCGCCATCAAAAAGGGCGATCGGTACGTGCTCACGGGCGAGAAGATGTGGATTTCGCTCGCGGATGTGGCGGACAACTTCCTGGTCTTCGCCTGGAGCGATGCCGAGAAAAAGAAGGCGCGCGATCCGAACGGCATCAGCGCCTTCATCGTCGAGCGCGGCTTCAAGGGGTTTTCGAGCGGCACGCTGAAGGAGAAGTGGGGCATTCTCGCCGGCAACACCGGCTTCTTCAACATGGACGACGTCGAGGTGCCGCAGGAAAATCTCGTCGGCCGCGAAGGCGAGGGCTTCAAGATCGCGATGTTCGCGCTCGATCAGGGGCGTTTCACGGTGGCGTCCGGCGCCACCGGACTGATTCGCGCGTGCCGCGACGCGAGCGTCAGCTACGCGAAGCAGCGGAAGGCGTTCGGCGTCGAGATCGGCTCACATCAGCTCGTGAAGGAAATGATCGCGCAGATGGAGTCGGATTATCAGGCGTCGCGCCTGCTCTGGATGCGCGCCGGCTGGTTGAAGAACATCGGGCGCCGCAACACGCGCGAGACGGGGCTGGCGAAATGGTTCTCGACCGTTGCCTCGGAGCGCGCCGCCGGCGACGCGGTGCAGATCCACGGCGCCAACGGCTACTCCGACGAGTACCCCGTCGGGCGCTTCTATCGCAACTGCAAGGGTGCGGTGATTTACGAAGGGACGCGTGAAATCCACAAACTGATGCAGGCCGACTATCTGCTCGGCTACAGGACCGACCGGCCCACTCGCTGCGAGCTGCCTCCCTATGCTTGATTCCGATCTCTCACTCGACTTCCTGCGGGTCGTCGAGCAGGCTGCCATTGCGTGCGCCACGACGATGGGTCAGGGCGACCGGCACAAGTCGGACGCCGTCGCCGTCGAGGCGATGCGGAAGGAAATGGACTCGGTCCCCATCGACGGGACCATCGTCATCGGCGAAGGCGAGCGCGACGAGGCGCCGATGCTCTACATCGGCGAGAAGGTCGGCACGGCGAACAAGGCGCCGAACGGGCGCAGCTATCCGGAGGTGGATATCGCCGTCGATCCGCTCGAGGGGACGAACCTCTGCGCCACCGGCGCGGCGAACGCCATCGCCGTGCTCGCCGCGTCTGAAAGCGGCGGCCTGCTCCATGCGCCAGACATGTACATGGAAAAGCTGGTCGTCGGTCCGAGCTCGCGCGATGTCGTCGATCTCGACGCGCCTGTGCGGTTCAATCTGCGCGCGATTGCGCAGTCGCTCGGACGGCGCGTGGAGGATCTGGTGGTCATCGTGCTGGATCGGCCGCGTCACGAGAAGCTGATCGCGGAGATTCGCGCGACGGGCGCGCGCATCCGGCTGATTGGCGACGGCGACCTCTCCGCGGGCATCGCCGCCGCCGTCGTCGGCAGCGGCGTGCACGCGGTGATGGGCACCGGCGGCGCGCCCGAAGGCGTGCTGACCGCGGCGGCGATGCGCTGCCTCAACGGCGAAATCTTCGCGCGGCTCGTCGTCGCCAAGCCCGGCGACGAGGAGCGCGCAAAGGCGATGGGCGTCAAGGATCTGAGGACGATCTACCGCTCGAAGGACCTCGCGCCCGGCAAGAGCATCATCTTCGCGGCAACCGGCGTGACGGAAGGATCGCTGATGAAAGGTGTCCGCTTCTTCGGCGACGGCACGCGGACGACGTCGCTGGTGATGCAGACCAACCCGCACCGGATTCGCTTCATCGACAGCATCCACGTGTCGGATTCCAGCAACATTGGCGCGAAGATCAGGTTCTAAGAAGGTGTCCCGTCTTCCTCGCGCACCGTTGCCGCGTCAGACTGGCGGTGCGCACGAGGACAAGACAAAGCGTCCGTGGCGCCGCCGAAAACATAAGAATAAGATCGAGTAGTGCCTGCTCACGCCGAGCGCGCCGCGCTCGTCGGTCTCGTCACGTCCTCCAGCCGCGGTGATGCGGATCATTCGCTCGATGAGCTCGCCGGGCTCGCCGACGCGGCGGGCGCGCGCGTCGTGCTGCGCATGCTGCAGGAGCGGCCGAAGCCGGATCCCGCGACGTTCATCGGCGCCGGCAAGGTCACATCGCTGGCGGCGGCCTGCGACGAGGCCAGCGTGGACGTCGTCATCTTCGACAACGAGCTGAGCCCGGCGCAGCTGCGTCAGCTCGAGGAGCGGCTCGAGCGCAAGGTCATCGATCGCACGCAGCTGATTCTGGATATCTTCGCGCGCCGCGCGCGTACGCGCGAAGGCAAGTGGCAGGTGGAGCTCGCGCAGCTCAAATACCTGCTCCCTCGCCTCGTCGGGTCGAGCGCCGCGCTGTCGCGGCTTGGCGGCGGCATCGGCACGCGCGGACCCGGTGAGACGAAGCTCGAATCCGATCGGCGGCGCATCCGCGTCCGCATTCAGGCCATTCAGAAGGAAATCGATCAGGTCCGTCAGCGGCGGTCGCAGCTTCGCGAGCGGCGGCACAAGCAATCGGTACCGACTGTCGCGCTGGTTGGCTACACGAACGCGGGCAAGACGACGCTGTTCAACCGGTTGACCGGCGAGACGGCGGTCGCGTCCAACGCGCTGTTCGTCACGCTGGATCCGCTGGTGCGCCGTGTGCGTCTACCGGATAGCCGCGAGCTGCTGGTGTCGGACACCGTCGGATTCATCGATCGGCTGCCGCACGCGCTGGTGGCGGCGTTCAGCGCGACGCTGGAAGAGGAGGTCGGCGCTTCCGATGTGCCGATGGTCGCGGTGTACAACAAGATCGATACGATCAGCACGGACGTGCGGCGGCGCCTGCGCGAGGCCGATCCCTCCGCTGCGCTGATTTCGGCGACGATGGGGGACGGCGCGGCGGAGCTGATGCAGATGATCGCGTCGCGGCTGGCGCTCGACACGAGGCGCGTGACGATTACGTTCGACAGCGGCAAGGAATTCGATCGACAGCAGATCGGCCGCCTGTATCGCGTCGCGCGCGTCATCAGCCACGTGGCAACCAATGGTCGCGTCGTCATCGAAGCGGACGTGCCGCGACGGTTCATCGAGAGATTGACGGCTGTGGACGAGGGAAGTGGGAAGGTGGAGGTTGGAAGTGGGAAGTAAGCGGGAAGCGGGAAGTCGTTCGCTTCGGCACGTTGCACTTCTCACTTACTTCCTACTTCTCACTTCCACCTTCCCACTTCTTCCAGGCTGCGCGATGAAAAGCGCGCCGCCGCTGCCGTCGGCGCCCAAGTACCCCGACTTCGTCTACCCGGCGGCCGTATCAACGGCGGCCACGCAGGCGGCAGCCGTCGATCTCGGCTGGCGATACCTGCAGAACGACGATCTCAGAAGCGCGGAACGTGAGTTCGCGGCGGCCTTGAGAGCGGTGCCCGACCTCGTGCCGGCGCGAACCGGCGAAGGCTACGTCGCGCTCGCGCGCCAGGACAACGCGCGCGCGCTCGATCAGTTCGAGCTGGCGCTCCGCGGCGCCCCTGCATATGCCCCGGCGCTGGTCGGCAAGGGGCAGGCGCTGCTGGCGATGAACCGCGACGGCGACGCGCGGGCGGCGTTCGAAGCGGCGCTCGAGGCGGACCCGACGCTGACAAATCTCAGCTCGCGCATCGACGTGCTCGAGTTCCGCGAGATCCAGAACCTGATTGCCGCCGCGCGTCAGGCGGGCAGCGCCGGCCGTCTCGAAGAGGCGCGCGCGGCCTATCAGCGCGCCATTGCGGCGACGCCCGACAGCGCCGTCCTGTATCGCGAGCTCGGCATGGTCGATCGTCGTCTCGGGGATCCGGCGGGCGCGCTCGAGCAGTTCAACCGCGCGGTGGCGCTCGATCCGGCCGACGCGATCGCGCTCGCGCAGACCGGCGAGATTCTCGAGGAGCGCGGCGATTTCGCCGGCGCCGAGACCGCGTATCGCAACGCGCACACCGCCGATCCGTTCGCCGGCTACGACCGGAAAGCCGAGGCGGTCGCCGCGAAGGGACGGGACGCGCGGCTTCCCGAGGAGTTCCGAGCGCTGGCGTCGGCCGAGCGCGTCACGCGCGGCGACCTCGCGGCGCTCATCGGCATTCGACTGGAGGACGTCCTCCGCTCGGCGCCGAGCACGCCGGTGGTGACGACCGACACGGGTGGACATTGGGCCGCGCCCTGGATTGCGCAGGTCGTGGCGACAGGCGTCATGCCGCCGTTCGACAACCACACCTTCCAGCCAGGCGCCGCGCTGCGCCGCGTCGACCTGGCGGAGGCGGTCGGCGCGCTCCTGAAGCTGATGGCGAGGACCAATCCTGCACTGCAGGCGCGGATTTCGGCGCGGCCGGCCGTTGCGGACATGAGTCCGTCGCATTTGAACTATCCGGCCGTGGCGGTCGCCGTTTCGGCCGGCGTGCTTCCGCTGCTCGATGGCCGTTTCGATACCGAGCGCCCCGTCTCGGGAGCCGACGCCCTCGCGGCGATCGATCGCCTCCGCGCGCTACAGCCGTCCCGCTAGCGACGTGCGCTATCTCACGCTGGCCAATCAGATCACGATCCTCCGCATCATGCTGATTCCGGCGTTCGTGCTGCTGACGGTGTACGGCTACCTGGGGTGGGCGCTTGTGGTGTTCCTGCTGGCCGGCGCGACCGACGCCATCGACGGTCTCATCGCGCGTCTGACGAGCCATCCCACCAGCTTCGGCGCCTGGCTGGATCCGATGGCCGATAAGCTCCTGCTCGTGACGACGTTCATCGTGCTGACCGTGCCGCAGATCGATCTCACCAATCACGTTCCGCTCTGGCTCACCATCCTCGTCATCAGCCGCGACATCGTCATCGTGGGCGTCGTCGCCATCGTGAATCTCGCGGTCGGCCCGCGGACGTTCACGCCGTCGCTCCTCGGCAAGCTCGCCACCGGGACGTTCATCCTCGCGAACATCGTCATCATGTATTTCAACTGGCGGATGGAGAAGTCGCCGCTGGATCCGGGTTGGTGCAAGTCGGAATTGGGTCGGTGCGATTCGGATCCAAGTCGGTGCAATCCAGGGATCCGGTTGGTGCATGAAGAATCTCGGTGTCAGTCACGTTGCACTTGTTCGAACTCGATGGGCCAAGTTTGGGCGTGAATGCTTTGCGCGAAGCCTACGGATGCCGATATGAACGAGATTTTCAGACAGCATGTCGAACAACTTCATGGCAAGTACGAAGCTCTCGTCCAAATGAAGCCGGTCACATTGGATTCGCTGCCGAAGCAGATGCCGGCTTCCGGCATCTATCTGTTTTCGGAGGGGGACTTTCACCTGTACGTCGGACGTTCAAAGCGGCTGCGAGATCGTCTTCGGTATCACTGTGGATCTGCGAAGGACGCACCTTTTGCCTTCGAGCTGGCTCGAGAGCAGACGGGCAATGTCAAGGCGACCTACATTCCGAAGGGATCACGAAATCAGCTCTTGGCTGATGATGGTTTCAGGACGGCGTTCCAGGCAGCGAAAGATCGTATACGAAAGATGGCCATTCGCTTCGTCGATGAACCGGATCCCAACGGGCAAGCGTTGCTCGAGATCTACGTCACTATCTCGCTTGCTGCGCCATACAACGATTTTGATACCCACTAGTCCGGCCTGCCCGTGATACGTCGCGTGTCCGCACGAATAGCCTCGAGGGTCTCAACAATCCACCGTGGCAGTGGTTTGGTCGCGCGGGGATTCTGAATCACTCTCAGAAACGGCAGCCACATCAAGCCGTTGTTCGTTGCCATTGTCGCGTGCATGAACAATACGACGGCGGCGATGCGCGTGTGCTGGCCGCCGGCGAATCTTTCAGGAACACGCAGGCTCCACGACTCGAAAGCACTGGGTTGTCGATTGACGTTGACCATCACGATGCCACACTCATTTCTCGGTAATTGACGGGCCTCAATTCTTAGAATTTCTTCAGCTCTCTGATCCTGAAATGGAACGCGCGCGATCATCTGCCGGTTCAGTTGGCCTGGACCGATCAATGCGCGGGCTACAGCCATGCGCGGCCGGTTATCGGTCTCAAGCAACGAAGGAACGACGACTTGCGGGTCACCGGCTTTTACGAGGATTGACCCAAGGTCGCCGACGTCTCTTTGCCGCCCTTGCGCCTCTCGGCTTGCCGTTTCGGCAATCGTTATGAGTTGCTCTTCTTCACTTGCGCCGACGGGATCTCGGTTTAGCAGAACCTCCAACAAGAAGGGTGCGCTAATCGTCATAACGCGCTCGGCAATTCGTTGCAGCAGAGCCATCGTCTGAGCACTGGCCGTCGATTCATTCAGTGCCGTGACTTCGACGTAGATCCAATCCTCTGCGGGTTTTCGAATCCGGAAATCCGGCTGTCGGTTATGAGTTCCGACAGCAATCGTTGGCGCGATCTCAAGTTCTGTGTCGTAATTTCTGGCGCGGAGAAGATGAATCGCTGATGCCTCTTGACTTGTGCTCGAATCGCCCACAATGAGTCGCTGGATGAAGTCGTCGGCTCCACGCGCACCGACGATCGAAGCCGCTCGTTTACCAAACCAGTAAACTCGTAGAAACTTCTGGTATCCGCCCCGCCTACCGATTCCGGGAAGCGCCTGCATCAGACCCGGATCGACTTCGGTACCGAGCACCCAATCACGGCCGCGGATGCGTTCCGCCAGAACAAAGGCGCGAACGACGTCCTCGCCATCCCACGCGAGATGCCCGTCGCCGAACCATTCCCGTTCAATTTCGTCGAAGGTCCACGGCATGTGCAGTCTGATTCTGGTGGTCTTCCGGTTTCATCATCGTGACGCCACCGATTTCGTTGGGGATGCACGATACAACGTCACCCGCCGTGGCGGTGCTCATTGCATCAACCGACGGCGGTGGTCCTTGCACCGACCGACGGCAGTGCTGCTCGCACTGACCCGCGGTAGTGCTGCACGCACCGACCGGCGGCAGTGCGACTCGCACTGACCGACGGCAGTGCTCCTCGCACCTACCGCGATGCCAACTTGTTCTTGAAGTAATCGATGGTCTTCATCAGACCTTCCTCGAGACCGATCTTGGGCTCCCATCGAAGAATCGTCCGCGCGCGCGTGATATCGGGGCGGCGCTGCTTCGGGTCATCAACCGGCAGCGGGCGGTAGACCAGTTGGCTCTTCGAACCCACGAGCCTGATGATCGTCCGCGCGATCTCTTCGATCGTCACCTCCTGCGGGTTGCCGATGTTGACGGGATCGTTGGTGTCCGACTCCATCAGGCGCAGGACGCCGTCGACGAGATCGCTGACGTAGGTGAAGCTGCGCGTCTGCGTGCCGTCGCCGAAGATCGTCACGTCTTCACCGGTCAGCGCCTGCGACATGAACGCGGGCACCGCGCGGCCGTCGCGGAGACGCATGCGCGGACCGTACGTGTTGAAGATGCGGACGATCTTCGTGTCCACGCCGTGATAGCGGTGATAGGCGAGCGTCATGACGCGAGCACGAAGCGCGCGCCCTTCGTCTTTGCGAGGCCGAGCGCCTTGTGCGTCCCGAGCGCGCCGACCTTGAGCGTGGGAATCGGCAGCTCGAGGTAGTCGATCGGGCTCGCCGGGCTCGCCCAGTGCAGGACGAAATCCACGGGACCGTCGATGTCGATGTGCCGCGTGACGTCGTGGCGGATGAACTCGAAGTCGCGGCTGCGCAGGTGCGCGATGTTGGCGAGATCGCCCGTGAGCAGGTTGTCGATGCCGATGACGGAGTGCCCGCGGTCGAGAAGCGCTTCGCTGAGATGGGATCCAATGAAACCGGCGGCGCCGGTGACCACGGTTCTCACACGCGTTGGAAGAGGCCCCGGAAGACGGTCATCCACATGATCTTGAGGTCGAGTGTCACCGACCAGTTCTCGATGTAGTACAGGTCGTACTCAATCCGTTTCTCAAGTGACGTGTTGCCGCGCCAGCCGTTGACCTGCGCCCAGCCGGTGATGCCCGCCTTCACTTTGTGCCGCAGCATGTACTGCGGGATGCGGTGCTTGAACTGCTCGACGAAGAACGGCCGCTCCGGCCGCGGGCCGACAATCGACATGTCGCCGCGCAGCGCGTTCCAGAACTGGGGCAGCTCGTCGATGTAGACGGTGAACGCGCGGCCATCGAGCCCCATCCGCTCCTGCGCGTAGAAGACACGGCCGCGTGAGGTCAGCTTCACGAGCGCGGCGATGATCGTGAACGGGATAGCCAACACCACCAGCGCCATCGTCGATAACACGATGTCGATGACGCGCTTGAGCCAGGCGTTGAAGCCCTGCAGCGGCACGTCGTTGATGTTGATCATCGGCAGGCCGTCGAGGTCTTCGAGCGTGGCGCGCAGCGTGATGAACTGCAGCACGTCCGGCACGACCTTCACGTCGATGCATTCGCGGCCCGCGATCTCGACGAGGTCGAGGAGCTTGGTATGTTCCTCGAGCGGGAGTGCGACGTAGAGGTGATCGACGCGCTCCCGCTGGGCGATCTCACCGGCCTCCGCCAGCGTTCCGAGCAACGGAATGCCGCGGTAGCCGATGTGGTCGCCGCCGGCGCGGTCGTCCACGAAGCCAACCACCTGAAAGCCGAATTCCCGGTGCTGCAGCATGCGGTCGGCAACCATGCGTCCGAGGTCGCCGGCGCCCGCGATGAGAATCCGCTTGAGGCCGACGCCCGCGCGCCAGCGCCGCTCGAGCGCCTCGCGCACGATCTCGCGCGACAGGTACGTGAACAGCACGTTGAGCACGAGGAAGATGCCCCAGACGACCTGCGAGACCTCGTAGGAACCCTGCGCCTTCTGCTCGGGAGAGACGTAGTAGACCGAGACGTACAGCGTGACGACCACGCCGAAGACCACGGCGAGGATGCTGCCGATGAGGACGGCGAAGAAATCGTCGACGCGCGAGCGGCCGCGCCGCAGCCGGTAGATGCCCTGCAGCTGAAACGCCAGCGGGGTCATCAGCGCGACGATCGGCGCTATGGTCAGGTACTGCTCGATCGGCGGATAGCCGTGCGTGACCGGGATCAACCCGCTTTCGAACCGGATGCCGTACGCGAGGGGCGGTTGAAACGTCTTACCACGTTGTTCCTGCCGGTCGCTGCAGCGTGTCGTGGATGACGCCGCGCATCGCCTCTTCGTGATGCTCCCGCGAGAAGCGCTGCGCGTTGGCGCGCAGCCGCTCCGGATCGAAACGCGTTGCCGCCACCTGCTGCAGCGCGTCTACCATCGAGTCGGCGGTCAGCTCGTCGAAGAAGGCACCGGTTTCTCCGGGAACGACCGTTTCCAGCGCGCCGCCGCGCGCGAAGGCGACGACCGGGCGGCCGCACGCCTGCGCCTCGACGGGCACGATGCCGAAGTCTTCTTCGCCTGGCAGCAGCACCGCGAGCGCGCGTCGATACTCGTCGCGAATCTCCTCGTCGGTCGCGTAGCCGATGAAGTCCACGTGACTTGCCCCGAGCGCAGTCGAGGGGCCGTTGGCCTGTTGTTCGAGACGCGCACGGTCCGGACCGGTGCCGATGATCCGCAGGCGCGCGCCGACACGGCGGCACGCCTCGATGGCGAGCTCGATCCGCTTGTAGGGAACCAGCGCCGACACCATCAGAAAATGCTGACCAGGTGGCGTCGTATCCGGATGGTAGAACGCCGTATCGACAGGTGGATACACGATTGCCGCTTCGCGATTGTAGTATCGGCGGATCCGGCCTGCAATGTTGCGCGAGTTGGCGATGAAGCGTCCCACGCGCGAGGCGGTCGCCACATCCCACCGCGCCAGGCGCCTCAGGATCGGTCCGTACATCCACCGGCTCTTGAACGGCCCGACGCGCCCCGGGCCAAAGTAGGCGTCGAACTGATCCCACGCGTAGCGCATCGGCGCGTTGCAGTAGCAGATGTGCCGCGCGCGGCCGGGCACGACCACTGACTTGGCCGCGCACGTGCTGATGCTCAACACCAGGTCGTAGCGATCCAGGTCGAACTGCTCGATCGCCGTGGGGTAGAGCGGCAGGTAGCTGCGGTACTTCGTCTTCGCGAACGGCAGCTTCTGCAGGCTCGACGTGGTGATGCGGTGCCGCTCGATCGTCGGCGAGACGGACCCCGGCACATGGAACAGCGTGAAGATGTCTGCCTCCGGATAGCGCTCGCACAGCAGCTCGAGCACCTTCTCGCCGCCGCGCATGCCGGTCAGCCAGTCGTGGACCAGCGCAACCCTCATCTCAATTCCAGCCGGCGACGAGGCGGTAGATCTCGTGCGTGCGCGCGACGGAGCGCTCCCACGAGAAGTCGCGCGCGCGGACGAGACCCCTGCGGCGCATCTCGTTGGCGAGCATCGGATCGCTCAGCACGCGGCGCATTCCCTCGACGATGGCGCGGACGTCGTACGGATCGACCAGGACCGCCGCATCGCCGGCGACTTCCGGAAGCGACGACACGTTCGACGTGACCACCGGCGTGCCGCTCGCCATCGCTTCGAGCGGCGGCAGCCCGAAGCCTTCGTAGAGTGACGGGAAGACGAACACCGACGCCAGCCGATAGAGCGCGGCCAGCGTTTCGTCCGGCAGGAAGCCGAGGAACCGTACGTGCTTGTGCAGCTTGTGGCTGTGCACGGCACGGCGCAGCGCCGGCAGCTTGGAGATCTCGTCGCCGATGATCAGGAGCTTCAGCTCCTCGAACCCGCCCCTGCGCAGCTCGGCGAACGCCTCGATCAGCCGCACGAGATTCTTGTGCGGCTTGATCGTGCCCGCGTAGAGCACGAAGCGCTGGTCGAGCTGAAACCGCTCGCGCACCCGCTCGATGTCCTCGGCCGCCGGTTCCACCCAGAAGCGCTCGTCGATGGCGTTGTAGACGACCGAGATCTTCTCCGGCGCCACGTTGAAGAAATGCAGGATGTCGCGCTTCGACGCCTCGGACACGGTGAGGATGCGATCCGAGTGTCTGGCCGCGCTCCACATCGCGCCTCGTGCGTACGCGTACGCCGCGCGGTTCGGCAGGTACTGCGGAAACATCAGGTGGATGCAGTCGTGAATGGTCACGACCGAGCGGCAGCGGACGGCGACCGGCAGCACGTAGTGCGGCGCGTGATAAACGTCCGGCTTCTCGCGCAGCAGCACCCACGGCACGTGAATCTGTTCGCTGAGCGAGTAGTTATCGGCGGGCTCGAGCACCGAACGGAAGTTCTCGCCGAGCGTGCCGGCGACGCCCATGTCGGGTTCGTGGCAGAGGAGGACGTACTCGTTCTCGCGATCGATCCGCGCCAGATGCCTCAGGAGGTTCCGGATATAGGTGCCGATGCCGAAGTCGTGGAGCTTGCGGGCATCGATCGCGACTCTCACGAGTGGAGATTGTACCGGCTAATTCCAGCCGGACCAGTCCATGCGGTACTTCTGTCGGATCTCGCGCAGCGTGCCCGGGTAGACACCCTGGCGGCGCGCGGCTTCGCCGGCTTCGTCCATCTTCGCCTTGATCTCGGCGGCGTTCTGTTTCGTGGTGTCGAGCCAGCCGGGGCAGTCGTACAGGTTGCTGACCGCCATCTTCACGCCGTTGGGCAGCAGCAATGCGAACCAGGGATGGTCACTCGACGTCGATGTCGCGCTCGCGACGCACAGCTTCGCGTTGCGCTGCCAGCTCGCATCGATCTGGTTGCCGTTGCGCGCGGCCCACTCCACGACCTGCGCGTAGTCTTCCGCGCCTTTCTCGCGCGTCGTGTCGGCTTCCGACGGTCCGCCAATCGCCTGCCGCAAGCTCGCCATCGGCGTCGTCGTCGACACATCGGGACGCCCGTTCATCAGCGACACCGCATGATCGACCGCAATGGCGAACCCAAGGCCCTGACCCTTGCTGATGATCATCGAGTTGATGCCGATGACCGTGCCGCTGCGATCGAGCAGCGGTCCGCCGCTGTTGCCCGGATTGATGGCCGCGTCGGTCTGAATCAGCGTCACGTTGTTCTGCGTCTCGCGTACCGCGCTCACGATGCCGCGCGTGACGGTGTTCGAGAGCGCGCCGAGCGCGTAGCCGATGGCGATCACTTCCTCGCCCGGGCGCGCGCTCGCGGCGGTGCCAAGGCGCAGCGTCGGCTGCCGTGGGTTCGCGTTGTACACCTGCAGGAGCGCGAGGTCGATGGCGGGAGACGCCGACATCACGCGCGCCGTGTACTTGTTGCCGCCCGCCTGCAGCGTGACGGAGCTCTGTCCCTCGATGACATGATTGTTCGTCACGACCAGATCGGGGCGAACAAAGAAGCCGCTGCCGCGGCTGTTGCCCGCATCAATGGATGCGACGGCAGGCAATGCGTTGCTGACGATGTCTTCGATCGATGCGGTCGGCGTCGGCGCGGCGACGGTGTTCGTTGCGGGTTCCGTCGACGGCCTCAGGCTGATGCTGCCGGTGACCGGCGCCACGAAACCGTCCGCTGCCGGCGCTGCTGGTTCGCTCGGGTCAGCCGTCCGTGGTGCGACGTTCTCCGTCTGCAGCTGCGGGGCCGGCTGTTGTTCCTTGTGCGACTGAACGATGTAGACGGCGATGCCGAGGCCAATCGCCGCGCCCAGGATGATGAGCAACGATGCCGCAGCGCCGCTGCGTGCGGGTGTGGCGGCCGGCACTTCGGTGACAACCGCCGGCGGCAGCTCGTCCTTCTTGAAGCCGCACCGGCACTCCTCGAATCGTGTGGGCACACGGCGTCCGCACGATGGGCATGCCCAGGAGAATTGATCGCCGCCCTGTTCAGTCATGGCTCGATCGGTTATCGGGTAGTTTTCCCCTCAACTTCAGGTACCTACGGAGCCATGGCGTCCAGCCCGGATGGTGCTTGTCATAGAAGGCGAGCTGGCTGCGGCGGTAGGCCTGTTCCGTCGCCGCCGAGGCGGTTGCACGCGATTGCCCACGCAGGTGGACGACCTCGGCGGTAGGGGTGAAGAGCACCTTCCATCCGCGGCCGCGTACCGCCGCGCAGAAGTCTACATCCTCCAGATACATGAAATAGCGCTCGTCCAGCAGGCCCACTTCTTCGGCTGCGTCGCGGCGTACGAGCAGGCACGCGCCCGACACCCAGTCCACTTCGCGTTCGCGCCGTGTCAGCGATTCCGCGGAGCGCTTCACCAGCTTCTGCCGCAGCTCGGCGAACGGCGACACCATGTTTCCCCAGGAGAGCTCGGCGCGTCCGCCGGCATCGACGAGGCGCGCACCGACGATGCCGACGTCAGGCCGGCGATCGACCGCACCGACGAGCGCGTCGACGGCCCCCGCCGCGACCGCCGTGTCGGGATTGAGCAGCAGGACGAGTGAGCCGAACGACTGGCGGATGCCGAGATTGTTCGCTCCCGCAAAGCCCAGGTTCTCGCCGGCATCGACGACGCGCACGCCGGTCCAACGCTGACGGATCGAGCGCAGCGTGCCGTCGGTCGAGGCGTTGTCCACGACGAGAATCTCGTGATCGACCTTCGGCCGCTGCTCCACGAGCGAACGCAAACACGTATCGATGTATGCGGTGGAGTTGTAGGTGACGATGATGATGGAGAGGCGCGGCATGGCGAGGTTAGCCGTTGGCAGCCTCGACGAGAATGTGCAGCACGCGGCGGGCGCACTCCGTCCACGAATAGCGGGGCAAAAGAGACCTCGCCGCGCCGAGGATCCGCTCGCGTTCGGCGTCATTGAACAGCAGCGACTCCAGCGCCTGCTCGATGAGCGCCGCGTCGGCGCGCTTCACGTAGATCGCGGCGTCGCCGCAGATCTCGCGCGCCACCGGCGTATCCAGCAGCAGGAGAGGCAGCCCGGCGGCGAGCGCCTCGAGCGGTGTGAGGCCGAACCCTTCGTACTCCGAGAGGAACGCAAACGCCGCGCTCTCGGCATAGAGGCGCCGCAGCTCTTCGTCTGGTACGTAGGAGCGGATGTGTATGCCGTCGCGCGACGTCAACGCGATACGCGGTGACGTGCGGTTGTCGCCGACGATTTCAAGGCGGATATCCGGATGCCTGCGCGCGAGACGCGCAAAGCCTTCGATCAGCTCCGGGACATGGCGACGATTGAAGATGGAGCCGGCGAACAGGACATTCGGGCGGGGCGTGAAGCCCCGCCCTGCAACCAATGATGAAACCCCGGGATACACCACACTGACTTTTTCGGTCTCGACGCTCAGGTACGCAATGATCTCGCGCTTCGAGAACTCCGAAATGGTGATGACGCGCGCCGCGGCGCGCGCCGCCAGCCGCGTGATCGTCCGCCGCCGGGCGCCCTCGCGCCACGAGAACCACTCCGGATGCGCGGCGAACGAGACATCGTGAATCGCGACCACCATCGGCGCCGGCGGCCGCAGTGGACCGGTATAGCCCGGCGAGAACAGCACGTCCGCCTGCGCGCGGCGAACGAGCTCCGGCAGATCCACCTGCTCCCAGAACGTGCCGCGATCGGTCCCCTCGGGCGTCAGCTGGATGAAGTCGTGCACCTGCGCCGCGGGCATCGTGTTCCACGCGGCGAGCAGCTCGCCGAGGAAGCGCCCGACGCCCGTCGGCTTGCCGTGCAGCTCGCGCGCGTCGATCGCGATTCTCATCGCCGCGCGAGCGCCTCTTCGTACGCGCGCCGCAGCGTGCGCGCCGCGTCGTTCCAGGTAAACGTCCGTGCGCGTGCCAGCCCTGCTTCCGCGGCGTGCAGGGCCCACGTGCGATCGCCGACGGCGCGCTCGATCGCCGCCGCAAGCTGCGCTGCATCGGTTGGATCGATCAGCGCGCCCGCGTCGCCGACGACTTCCAGCAGCGAGCCACGAGACGAGGCAATCACGGGGATCCCCGCCGACATCGCCTCGAGCGCCGGCAGCCCGAAGCCCTCGTCGAGCGACGGCATGACGAGCAACCGCGCCGATCGATAGAGCGCCTCACGCGCGTCATCGGCGACGTAGCCGACGTACTCCACGCGGCTGGACAACGGCGCCTCGCGCATGCGCCGCAGCCACGACGCCGCGAGAGGCGTGGCGCGCCCGGCGACCACGAGCCGCGGCACGTCGGCGCGGCGGGCGAGCAGCTGCGCGTACGCATCGAGGACCACTCCGAGGTTTTTGCGCGGCTCGAGCGTGCCCAGAAACAGGATGCAGCCATCCTCCGGCAGGTGTGGACCGCGGCCGAGTGTGTGCCATGCCGGTGCGCCGGGCCGGCAGACATAGACGCGGGCGGCGTCGACGCCGAGCTGCTCGACGACCAGCTGCTTGCCGTGCTGGGTCGAGGTGACGACCGCATGCGCCCGCCGCGCGTGGCCGGGCGCGAGCCTGGCGTAGTCGCGGCGGACTTCGGCGACGGTCTGGCCAGGCTGCGCGAGGAAGAACAGATCGTGGATCGTCACCACCTGCGCCCCGCGCCGCGTCGGCGTCAGCAGCGGGTGCGGCGAGTGCGCCACGTCGATGCGGCCGGCGAGCAATTCGACGGGTGGCCACTCGAGGCGATGCCACAGATAATTGAGCAGACGGACCGGCACTCGCCTATCGACGATCTGCGCGCCGGTCTCGGCCTCGACACCTGCCGATGGCCGATCCTTCCACGAGCTCGTGAAGACGACGACCTCGTCGCGGCTGGTGCGCGTGTAGGCGCACACGAGTTGATGGATGTAGCCGCCGACCCCCGTTCGCTCCCGCAGGGCGGGCCGGTAGTCGACGAGGATGCGCACGACGGCAGGGTACAATCACAAGCCTAAGAGACACAAAACGGATGAAAATCGCGGTCATCGGTACTGGGTACGTCGGCCTTGTGGCAGGTGCGTGCTTCGCGGAAAGCGGCAACGACGTGATCTGCGTCGACAACGATGAAGCCAAGGTTCGCATGCTGCGCGCGGGCAAGATCCCCATCTACGAGCCGGGGCTCGAGGAGCTCGTGCGCCGCAACCGCCACGAGAACCGGCTGACGTTTACGACCCAGCTGCCGAAGGCCGTGCGGGCGGCGAGCATCGTCTTCATCGCCGTCGGCACGCCGCAGGGCGAGGACGGCTCCGCCGACCTGGGCTACGTCCTGGACGTCGCGCGCGACATCGCCAAGGCGATGAACGGCTACAAGGTGATCGTCGACAAGAGCACGGTGCCCGTCGGCACCTCCGTGAAGGTGCGCGAGGTGATCCGCCGCGAGACGACGCATCCGTTCAGCGTGGTGAGCAATCCGGAGTTCCTGAAGCAGGGCGCCGCGATCGACGACTTCATGAAGCCCGATCGCGTCGTCATCGGCGCCGAGGATCCGCGCGCGCGCGAGATCATGCAGGAGCTCTACGCGCCGTTCACGCGCACCGGCGCGCCGATCATGATGATGGACTGCGCCAGCGCGGAGCTGTCGAAGTACGCGGCGAACGCGATGCTCGCCACGCGCGTCTCGTTCATGAACGAGGTCGCCAACGTGTGCGAGGCGGTGGGCGCGGACGTCGACGAGGTGCGGCGCGCCGTCGGCTCGGATCGGCGCATCGGCTCGTCGTTTCTCTTCCCCGGCGTCGGCTACGGCGGCAGCTGCTTTCCCAAGGACGTGAAGGCGATGATTCACTTCGCGTCCGAGAAGGACTACGACTTCAAGATCCTCAAGGCCGTCGAAGACGTCAACACGGCGCAGAAGACGCGGCTCGTGGCGAAGATGCGCGCGCACTTCGGCACGCTCAAGGGGAAGACCGTGGCCGTCTGGGGGCTGGCGTTCAAGCCGCGCACCGACGACATGCGCGAGGCGCCGTCCATTCCGTTGATCAAGGCGCTGCTGGCGGAAGGCGTGACCGTGCAGGCCTACGATCCGGAAGCGACGAAGATCGCCAAAGGGATCTTCGGCAGCAAGGTGGCGTTCGCGGCGAAGAACTACGAGGCGCTGAAGGGGGCCGACGGGCTGGCGATTGTCACCGAGTGGAGCGAGTTCAGGCGCCCCGATTTCGAGAAGATGCGCAAGCTGATGCGATCGCCCGTCATCTTCGACGGCCGCAATCTGTTTACCCCGGAGCAGATGAAGCAGAGCGGATTCACCTATTACTCCATTGGCCGGCACTGAACCTTCGACCGTGCTCGTGACGGGCGGCGCCGGCTACATCGGCAGCCATGCCGCAAAGGCGCTGCGCCAGGCCGGTTACCTGGTCGTCATCTACGACAATCTGTCGGCGGGGCACCGGGACGCCACGCTGGGCGCGCCGCTCGTCGAAGGCGACATCCGCGACGTCGACGCCGTCCGGCGCGCGCTGCGCGAGAGCGGCGCATCGGCGGTGATGCATTTCGCCGCGTGGCTGGTCGTCCCGGACTCGGTGAGCGATCCGATCGGGTACTACCGCAACAACGTCGGCGGCGCGCTGGCGACGCTCGAGGCGATGGCGGCGGAGCAGTGCCGGCAGTTCATCTTCTCCTCGACGTGCGCCGTCTACGGCGAGCCCGTGGAGACGCCGATTCGCGAGACGCATCCGACGGCGCCGATCAACGCCTACGGCCAGACGAAGCTCGCCATAGAACACGCGCTGCCGCATTTCGAGCGGGCGTACGGCATCCGCTCGATCCGGCTCCGCTACTTCAATGCCGCCGGCGCCGATCCCGATGGCGAGCTCGGCGAGGATCATTCGCCGGAAATCCACGTGATCCCGCGCGCGTTCGAGGCGGCGAGCGGCGGCGCGCCGCTCCAGATCTTCGGCGAGGATTACCCGACGCCCGACGGCACCTGCCTGCGCGACTACATCCACGTCGTCGATCTCGCGGATGCGCACGTGCGCGCGCTGCGGCGGCTCGAGGCCAACGGCGCCTCGGCCAGCTACAACGTTGGCACCGAGCGTCCCTCGTCGGTGCGCGACGTCATTGCGTCGGTCGAGCGGATCACCGGCCGACAAGTCGCGCGCACGTCCGCCTTTCGCAGGCCGGGCGATCCGGCGATTCTGTATGCATCGGCCGAACGCATCCGCGCGGATCTCGGCTGGACGCCGACACGGCCCGAGCTCGACACAATCGTGGCGGACGCCTGGAAGTGGCACTCCACGCATCCGCGCGGCTTCCGGACGGTGCCGGCGGCAGGCTGATGTCGGGGCTGCGCGGCACGCTCGCCGATCCACTGCTTTCGGTCGTGATGCCGGCCTACAACGAGTCGGCCACGATCGAAGAGATCATCCGCCGGGTGCTCGCGGTGCCGGTCCGCACGCAGCTGATCGTCGTCGACGACTGTTCGACCGACGGCACGCGCGACATCCTCGGCAGGCTGCAGCGCGAGCTCGATTTCACGCTGCTGCTGCAGCCGGAGAACCGCGGCAAGGGCGCCGCGCTGCGCACCGGCTTCGGATCCGTGCGCGGCGATCTCGTGGTCATCCAGGACGCGGACCTCGAATACTCGCCCGAAGAGTTTCCGATGCTCATCGAGCTGATCTGCGAGGGGCGCGCGGATGTCGTCTACGGCTCGCGATTTCTCGGCCGCCATCGCGTCTTTCTCTACACGCACTACCTCGGCAACCGGCTGCTGACGCTGCTGACCAACGTCCTCTACAACACGATGCTCACCGACATGGAGACCTGCTACAAGGTGATGCGAACGGAGGTGCTGCGGTCGATGACGCTGCGGTCGAACGGGTTCGGCATCGAGCCCGAGCTGACGGCGAAGATTTTCAAGCGCGGCTACCGCGTCTACGAGATTCCAATCACGTACGATGGCCGTGGCTACGAGGAAGGGAAGAAGATCGGGTGGCGCGACGGGGTCGTCGCGCTGTGGGTGCTCCTGAAGTACCGGTTCAGCGAGTGAACGCGTTCCTGCGGTTGATCGGCTACGCGCGGCCCTATCGCGGCCGTCTCGCCGCCGCGGCGGTGGCGATGATCGCGTACGGCGCCGCATCCGCGGGCGTCGCGAGGCTGATTCAGCCGATTCTCGACCGCGTGCTCCCGCTGCACGAAGAGCTTGGTCAGATCATTTTCGCCATCCTCGCGCTCTATTTGATCAAGGGCGTCGGCGCCTATCTGTCCGGCTACTGGATGACCGACGTCGGCCAGCGCGTCGTCCGCGACATCCGCAACGTGCTGTTCACGCACATCCTCGGACAGTCGGCGGCGTTCTTCACGGCCAACCCGCACGGCAAGCTGATGTCGCGCATCACCAACGACGTCGCACAGGTGCAGCAGGCGGTCTCGGAAACGCTCGGGGACCTCGCGCGGGAGTCGCTGTCGCTCGTCGCCTTCGCCGCGCTGCTGTTCTACTACGACGCGCGCCTGGCGCTGGTCTCGCTGACGAGCGCGCCGCTGGTCGTCTATCCGCTCGTCAGGCTCGGGCAGCGCGTGCGGCGTACCACGGGGCGCAGTCAAGAGGCGCTCGCGCAGATCACGCACGTCTCCGCCGAGGCGTTCACCGGCCACCGCATCGTCAAGGCGTTCGGCGCGGAGCAGCGCGAGACGGCGAAGTTCCAGAGCGCGTCGGAGTTTCTCTATCGCACCAGCATGAAGGTGACGAGCGCGCTCTCGGTGCTCCCGCCGCTGATGGAGTTCATCGGCGGCGTCGCGTTCGCGGTCGCGCTGTGGTACGGCAGCCAGGAGATCAGCGCGATGCGCCTGACCACCGGCGAGTTCGTCGGGTTCATTGCCGCGCTCTTCATGATGTACGGCCCGGCCAAGAAGCTGAGCCGCGTCAACGCGAACCTGCAGCAGGCGATTGCCGCGGCCGACCGCATTTTCCAGATGCTCGACACGCACAGCGAGGTCCACGAGCGCGCGGATGCGTCCGAGTTGCCGCGGTTCCGCGATGTCATCGAGTTCCGCGACGTGCAGTTCTCCTATGCCGGAGCCGAGGATGCGACGCTGCGCGGCGTGTCGTTCAGCGTGCGCGGCGGGCAGACGCTCGCCATCGTCGGCCGCAGCGGCGCCGGCAAGACGACGCTCGTCAACCTGATCCCGAGGTTCTACGACGTGACCGAGGGAGCCATCACGATCGACGGCGTCGATGTCCGCGACGTGACGCTGGCATCGCTGCGCGGCCAGGTCGCGATCGTGACGCAGGAGACGGTGCTGTTCGACGACACGGTGGCTGCCAACATCGCCTACGGACGTCCCGGTGCCTCGCAGGCTGAAATCGAGGCGGCGGCGCGCGCCGCGCACGCGCACGAGTTCGTCCTGACGCTCGACGACGGGTATCAGACGATGATCGGGGAGCGCGGACAGCGGCTGTCCGGTGGCCAGCGGCAGCGGATTACCATTGCGCGCGCCATCCTGCGCGATTCACCAATCCTCATCCTCGACGAGGCCACGTCATCACTCGACGCCGAGGCGGAGATGCTGGTGCAGGACGCGCTGTCGACCTTGATGCTCAACCGGACGTCGTTCGTCATCGCGCACCGGCTCTCGACCGTTCGCCGGGCCGACGCCATCATCGTGGTCGAGCAGGGGCGGATCGTCGAAACCGGCCGCCACGAGGAGCTGCTCGCACGCGGCGGCCCGTATGCGAAACTTTACGAACTGCAGTTGCAGGAAGAGCCGTCGGAAATCGAAACGTGATCAAATCGATGACCGGCTTCGCCTCGCTGACGCACGAGGACGAGCGTGCGACCATCGGCGTCACCGTGCGGGCCGTCAACCACCGCTTTCTCGACATCCAGCTGCGCATGCCGCAGTCGCTCGGCGAGGCGGAGCCGCGCGTGCGCGCGCTGCTGCAGAAGCGGCTGGCGCGTGGACGCGTCGAGCTGCAGATCGCGGTGCAGCTGCGCACCCCGGCGGCGCCGTCGGTCGAGTTGAACGAGGAGTTCGTCAACGCGCTGTCGGCGGCGATCGATCGAGCGCGCGAGCGCGGGCTTGTCGCCGGATCGCTGACGCCGGGCGATCTGCTGCGGCTGCCACAGGCCATCAGCGTGCGCGATCGCGCGGCGGAGCCGAATCCGCAGGCCGAGGCGCAGCTGTCCGCGAGCGTCGAGGCGGCGGTGGAGCAGGCGCTTGCGGATCTCGACGCGATGCGCGTGCGCGAGGGTGGCCACCTGCGGATGGATCTCGATGGGCGCAAGGAGGCGCTGACGACGTTCATCACGCGCGTGGCGGAGGCCGCCGACGAAGGCCGCACGCAGCTCGAGGCGCGCCTGCAGGAGCGGGTGAGCGAAATCAGCCTCGACCTGCCGGTGGACGAGGCGATGATCGCGCAGGAAATCGTCCGCACGGTGCAGCGTTCGGACATCAGCGAGGAGGTGACGCGCTTTCGCGCGCACCTCGCGCATTGGGATGCGCTCACCGAAGGCCCCGAGCCGTGCGGCCGCAAGCTCGATTTCCTGCTGCAGGAGATGAACCGCGAGGTCAACACGATCGGCTCGAAGGCCGACGGCCTGCACGTGTCGGAGCTGATCATCAACGCGAAGGCGGAACTCGAGAAGATGCGCGAGCAGGTTCAGAACGTTGAATAGGCCCCTCGACGCCGCTCGGGGCAGGGGCCTGCTCTTCATCGTGTCCGCGCCATCAGGAACAGGAAAGACAACGCTCGTCGAAAAGCTGGTGCAGCGGATCCCGAACCTGTGCATGTCGCGGTCGTATACGTCGCGGGGGCCGCGTGCGGGGGAACAGGATGGCGTTGACTATAATTTCATCAGCCGCGAGCGCTTCGAGGCGATGATTGAGGGCCGCGAGTTCCTGGAATGGGCTGACGTCTTCGGCAACTACTACGGCACCTGCCGCGACGACACCGAGCGGTGCCTCGCGGTCGGCAAGGACCTCGTGCTCGTCATCGACGTCCAGGGCGCGAAACAGGTGCGGAACAGCGGCGCGGCGTCGATTGGCATTTTCGTCCTGCCGCCGTCCGCCGAGATTCTCGAGCAGCGGCTGCGCGGGCGCAGCAAGGATTCCGAGGCGGCCATCCAGAAGCGCCTCGAGGCGGCGTGCCGCGAGGTCGGCGACTTCGCCTCCTATGAGTACGTCGTCGTTAACGATGAGCTGGACGCCGCGGTGGAGCGGCTGCGCGCGATTGTGCTGGCCGAGCGGGCGCGCGTGACGGTGATGCGGAAGACGGCCGACAATATCATTGGGACATTTCACAAGGAAAAGACGTCTTAACCATTATGGAAAGACCACCTAAGGAAAACCGGTTCGAATTCGTCGTCCTCGCGGGCAAGCGCGCGCGGCAGCTGCTGGCCGGCGCCGTGCCGCGCGAGGAGGGCAACAAGAAGATCGCGATTGCGCAGAAGGAAATCCTGCGCCGGAAGGTCGTCAAAGTAGACGACGCCCAGTAATGGCGCTCATCGCGCTCGGAGTCACCGGCGGCATCGGCGCCTACAAGGCGGTCGAGGTCTGCCGCGGGCTCCAGAAGCGCGGCCACGACGTGGTCGCGGTGATGACGAGGGCGGCGACGCGCTTCGTCGGCCCGATCACGTTCGAGGCGATCACGCGGCGGCCGGTGATCACGTCGCAGTGGAAGCCGGGCGCGAACGCGGACATCGAGCACATCGCCATCGCCGACGAGATCGCGCTGCTGCTGGTCGCGCCGTGCACGGCGAACGTGATTGGCAAGTTCGCCAACGGCATCGCGGACGACTTCCTCACGTCGCTCTACCTGGCCACGAAGGCGCCGGTGCTCATCGCGCCGGCCATGAACAGCAACATGCTCGCGCACGACGCGGTGCAGCGGAACCTGCAGACGCTCGCGGCGCGCGGCACGAAGTTCGTCGAGCCGGGCGACGGGTACCTCGCCTGCGGCTGGATCGGCAAGGGCCGTCTCGCCGAGCCCGACGACATCGTCGCCGCCGCCGAGCGCATCGTCTCGCCGCGCGATTCGGTGCTGCGCGGACGGCGAGTGGTGGTGACGGCGGGTCCGACATACGAAGACATCGATCCCGTCCGCTACGTCGGCAACCGTTCGAGCGGACGGATGGGGTTTGCGATCGCGTCGGCCGCACACGCGCGAGGCGCGAACGTGACGCTCGTGGCCGGTCCGACGAGCGTCGAGCCGCCGGCGACAGACGAAGTGATCAAGGTGCGCCGCGCGGCGGAGATGCACGCGGCGGTCATGCGCGCGGCCGAGCACGCGGATGTGGTCATCATGGCGTCGTCCTCGTCGGCTTCGCGGCGGAGACGAGCGATCTGCTCGCGAAGGCGCGCGACAAACGCGCGCGCAAGAACGTCGATCTGATCGTCGCCAACGACATCACCGCGCCGGGCGCCGGCTTCGACGTCGAGACCAACGCGGTGACGATCGTCGGCGCCGACCGTGAGGAGACGCTGCCGGTGCAGAGCAAGACCCGCGTCGCCGAAGCGATTCTCGACCGCATCGAGCAGTTGCTCGAGTCGCGCGCCGCGGCGACCGCTCGCTGACCCATGAACGAAGATCTCAGAGCCCATCTCGAGTTCTTCGAAGAGCTCGGCATCGATGGCGTGCGTCTGGAGCCCGAATGGAGGTCCCGCGGTGAAAAGACCGCGCCGGAACCCGCGCCGGATCCGGTCCCGCTCTTCCATTCCGAAAAAGACGCACTGAAGACGATTAGAGAAGATCTCGGCGACTGCACCCGGTGCAAGCTGCATACGCTGGGCAGAAAGCAGATCGTGTTCGGCGTCGGCAACCCGGATGCAGATCTGATGTTTGTCGGGGAAGCGCCGGGAGCGGATGAAGACATTCAGGGCGAGCCGTTCGTCGGCCGCGCCGGGCAGCTGCTGACGAAGATCATCGAAGCGATCGGCCTCGGGCGCGAGGACGTCTACATCGCGAACGTGATCAAGTGCCGGCCGCCAGGCAACCGCAACCCCGAGCCCGACGAAGTGGAGCAGTGCGAACCCTTCCTGTTCCGGCAGATCGACAACGTGAAGCCGAAAGTGATCGTAGCGCTCGGCAAGTTCGCCGCGCAGTGTTTGCTGCGGACCAACGACCCGATCACGCGCATCCGCGGGCGCGAGTTCAAGTATCGCGATGCGATTCTGATTCCGACGTATCACCCCGCGTATCTGCTGCGCACGCCCTCGGCGAAGCGCGAGGTGTGGGAGGATATGAAGCGCGTCCGCGCGATTCTGAACGACGAAGACTAAAAACCATCCTCGTGCCCCTGATCTCTGTCGCCGTCCCCGTCCCGTTTCTCGATCCCCTCACCTATCACGTTCCTGAATCGATGCCGGTGCCACCGATCGGCGCGCGCGTGCGTGTCCCGGTCGGCTCGCGGACGATGACAGGGTGCGTCGTGCAGCACGACGCGCTCGTCGAGGAGGGGACCGACGTCAAGGACGTCGCGGAGGCGCTCGATCGCGAGCCGCTGCTGCCCGCGTCGATCGTCGAGCTGTGCCGCTGGGTCGCGGACTACTACGTCGCGGGCGTGGGCGATGCGCTGGCGGTGGCGATGCCGCCCGGCGCGCGCGGCAAGGCAAGCGCGTATTTCAAGAAAAAGCGCATCGCTGCAATTTCTGCCATCGGGTCAGACCCTTGCAACGGATCGACTCAAGGGGTTGAGTCGCCCCATCACC
>QHWQ01000004.1:24589-38797 GCA_003222635.1 Acidobacteriota bacterium
AGCGCGATCCGTTCGAGCGCGCCGCGATGGCCGATGTCGTGCCCGACGCCGCCCGCGAGCTGACGGACGAGCAGCGCCGCGCCGCCGACGAGCTCGACGCGCTCGCCGACGCCGGCGAGTTCAAGGTCGCGCTGCTGCACGGCGTCACCGGCAGCGGCAAGACGGAGCTCTACCTGCGCCTGGCCGATCGCGTGCGGCGCTCCGGGCGTCAGGTCCTGCTGATGGTGCCGGAGATCGCGCTGACGCCGTCGGTCGCCGCGCTCTTCCGCGGCGCGTTCGGCAATCGCGTCGCCATCCAGCACAGCGCGCTCTCCGACGGCGAGCGTCACGACCAGTGGCACCGCATCCGCCGCGGTGAAGTCGACGTCGTCGTCGGTACCAGATCCGCGGTCTTCGCGCCGCTCGATCCTCTCGGCCTCGTCATCGTCGACGAAGAGCACGACAGCTCGTACAAGCAGGAGGAGACGCCACGCTATCACGGCCGCGACGTCGCCATCATGCGCGCGAGCCGCGAGCGCGCGCTTGTGGTGCTCGGCTCCGCGACGCCGTCGATGGAGAGCTATCAGAACGCGGTCGCGGGGAAGTACGCGCGCATCACGCTCGAGAAGCGCGTCCTCGACCGTCCGCTCGCCGCCGTTCGCCTCGTCAACATGCGCACCGAGTACGCCGACGAAGGTCCTGACATCGTGATCAGCCGTGACCTCGCGGCGGCGATCGAACAACGTCTCGCCCGCCGCGAGCAGGTACTGGTGCTGCTCAATCGCCGCGGTTACTCGACGGCCGTCTTCTGCCGGCAGTGCGGCGATACCTTCGAGTGCCCGAACTGCAGCGTCTCGCTGACCGTTCATCGCGCACGCGACGGATGGCGCGCCCGCTGTCATTACTGCAACTACTCCGTGACGGTGCCGAATGCGTGCCGCAAGTGCGCCGCGCCGTACCTCGAACATGCAGGCTTCGGCACCGAACGGATCGAGGAGCAGCTGCGGGAGCGATTTCCGGATGCGCGCATCGGCCGCGTGGATCGCGATTCAGTCCGCCGCAAGGGCGCGCTGACGAGCATCCTCTCGAGGTTTGCCGCGCGAGAGCTCGACATCCTCGTCGGCACGCAGATGATCGCGAAGGGACATGACTTCCCGGCCGTGACGCTGGTTGGCGTGATCTCGGCGGATGTCGGCCTCGGCCTCGCGGACTTCCGCGCATCCGAGCGGACCTTCCAGCTGCTCACGCAGGTCGCCGGCCGTGCCGGTCGCGGCGAGCGCACAGGCGAAGCGATCGTGCAGACGCTCTATCCCGAGCATTACAGCATCCAGCTCGCGTGCCGGCAGAACTATCCGGAGTTCTTCGAGCGCGAGGTCGTCTATCGCCGCGGCATGCGCTATCCGCCGTTCTTCGCGCTGATAAACGGTGTGGTCCGCGGCCGGACATTTGAAGAGGCGATGCAGCAGGCGCGTGAGATCGTCCGGCGCCTCGAGCCGGCAACCGCTGCGAGTTCGTTCACCATCCTCGGGCCCGCGCCGGCGCCGCTCGGGCGCCTCCGAGGCGAGCATCGCGTTCAGTTCTTCTTGAAAGGGACGCGCCGGGCGGAGATGCGCCACGCGCTGATGCAGGTCGTTGCGGGAATGCCAGAGATTAGAAGGCGTCTGACGATCGACGTCGATCCGCTGAGCGTGCTGTGAGGTCCGGCTAAAGCCGGACCCTAATGACGCCCGATGATCGCTGCCGGCTGAATGGGCGCGGGCGTGAAGCAGAGCACGAACATCAGCACCGCAAATGCCGCGAGCCAGAGGCGGCTCGAATCGAGCGGGGCGTCCTCGTCAAAGACGCGCGGATGGCGCGGACCGAACACGAGCAGCATGCCGACCGTCAGCACCGTCCAGACGATCCACGATGTCGAGACGAATGACAACCCGATCAAACACGGAATCATCACCATCGTCACCGCGGTGCTGCGGCGGCCGAGGACCGCGTACGAGATGTGGCCGCCATCGAGCTGACCGATCGGAAACAGGTTCAGCGCGGTCGCCAGCATCCCGAACCAGGCGGCAAATGCCATCGGATGCATGTTCACGGAGTAGCCGTCGGCAATGTTGCCGAACGTCAGCCACTCCGCCGCCTTGAAGAGCAGCGGCTCGCCAAGCTCGATCAGATCACCGCGAAAGTCGGCGGGGATCTTCACGACGGTGGACATCTGCATGCCGATCAGCAGCAGCGGTACCGCGACGAGGAATCCGGCAATCGGTCCCGCGATGCCGATGTCAAAGAGCGCACGCTTGCCGGGAAACGGCTGGCGAATGCGGATGAACGCGCCGAGCGTGCCCGTGAACGGCAGCGGCACCGGCAGGAAGTACGGGCGCGACGCGTCAACGCTGTAGTAGCGGCAGGCGAAGTAGTGACCGAGCTCGTGGCATCCAAGGATCGCGAGGATCGAGAGGCTGTACCAGAGACCGTGAATGAACAGACTGGTCAGCGGGATGCGTGGAATGTTGTCGCTGAACCCAGACGTGAAGCTGATGTAATGCATGCCGCCGGCCTGCGTCGTCGTCAGGATCGTCAGCGCAAAGAGGACGATATAGCGCCAGAGCGGTTCGCGGCGCAGTCGATACGACGGCGTCGGCGGAATGACCACCGGCGGCTGCTCGGAGATCGGAGGTGACCCCGAGAAATCGATGTCGGGAAATTCGGGACGCGAGCCCATACGGGCAGACTACGAAGCCGCGCAGCTCAATCCGGTCGCCTCGCTGCATCGACACGCGCATCGCGTCGAACACCGCGTCGACGGCTACCTCGGCCTTGACCTTGGTAATGTCGGCGATCTTCGAAACCTCGTTGACGATGTCGACCTTGATCATCCGTTAGGCGCTCCTGGTTGAGTGTAACTACTATATTTTGTGGGACTTACGCTGTCAACCCTCGCGCTAAGTGTTTTCAGAAATGTCGCGGATTTCGCTGATTTACGGTGGGTCCCGCTAAAGCCGGACACTACTAGCAGCCTGCCTAACACCCCTGTAGTGTCCGGCTGTAGCCCGACCGCAGGAAGATAAGATATTGAACGTTTTCCGCCGATGTTTCGTCTCGTTCGGAGGATGCGGCCGATGACTCGATCGATGCTCGGGCTGGGCCTTGCGGGCCTGATGACCTTGGCGGCACCGGCCCTGGCGCACCACGCCGTCCAGTCGGAATTCGACATGACGTGGGTGTTCGAGACGGCGGCGCCCAACGGCCTGCGGCGCGCCGGCTTCAGCCAGAAGGGCGTGTTCAAAATCGGCGAGGCGTACACCTTCGTCGGCTACCAGGCACGCGACGGCTCTCGCATGGCCTTTCTCGAGTCGCTGGCCGGCCCCGACGGCAAGACAGTCAAGATCTGGTTTGGCGATCCCAACGCGAATTAACGGTCTTCTCCGGCTCGCGGGCGTGGCGGCGATCGTCCTGCTGCCCTCCCTCGTCTTTGCACATCACGCGCTCCAGGCTGAATTCGAAATCAACAAGCCGTCACGGCACTGGACCGGCACGCTGAAGGCCGTCCACTTCATCAACCCGCACTCACGCTTCGAGATCGATGTCGACGAGGGCGGCAAGACGACGACGTGGACGTTCGAGACCGCGGCGCCGAACGGCCTGCGACGGGCGGGGCTGAGCAAGAACGGCTTCTTCGAGGTCGGCAAGACCTACACCGTCATCGGGTATCCCGCGCGCGATGGATCCCCGATCGCGTTCGTCGAGCAGATCACGCTGCCCGACGGCCGGACCATCCGAATCTGGTTCGGCGATCCCAACGGATCGAATTAGCGGGCAGCGGGCAGCGGGCAGCAGGCAGTAGTTGGATAATTGCTGCCAGCAGTCGGCTGCGAGCTGCCCGCCATGGCCAAGCGCACTCCCTCCGTCGTCCTCGTCGGCAGACCCAACGTCGGCAAATCGACGCTGTTCAACCGCATCACGGGCAAGCGCCGCGCGATCGTGACGCCGATCCCCGGCACGACGCGCGACGTGATCGCGCAGCAGACGGAGTGGCGTGGCGTGCCGTTCGACGTCGTCGATACCGGAGGCATGTTCGGCGCCAGCGAGGATCCGCTGCACGAGCTCGTGCTCGAGCGCGGCCGCCGCGCGATTCAGGATGCCGACCTGCTCGTCTTCGTCGTCGATGGCCGGCAGGGGCTCGTGCCCGGCGATCACGACATCGCGGACGCGCTGCGCGCCGCCAACAAACCCGCGCTGCTCGCCATCAACAAGACGGACGACCGCCGCGCGAAGGGAAGCGTGGACTTCTACCAGCTTGGCTTCGATCCGGTGACGGAGGTTTCCGCGGAGCACGGCGACGGCGTTGGCGACCTGCTCGACGAGGTCGTGCAGCGGCTGCACAACTGGGAGGGAGGCGCGGCGCACGACGCGGTGCCGAAGGATGAAGTCGCCGTGACGATCGTCGGCCGCCCGAACGCGGGCAAGTCGTCGCTCGTCAACCGTCTGCTGCGAGAGGAGCGGATGATCGTCAGCGAGACTCCCGGCACGACGCGCGACGCCGTGGACACGCTGCTCACCTGGCATCGCCGCAAGTTCCGCATCGTCGACACCGCGGGCATCAGGCGTCCGGGACGCGTGGCGAAAAGCGGTCAGGTGGAATCGGTGAGCGTGCTGCTCGCGCGCCGGTCGATTGAATCCGCCGACATCGTCGTGCTGATGATCGACGCCACGCAGGGCGCCACGGATCAGGATGCGGCGATAGCGGGCGAGGCCGACAAGGCCGGCCGCGGCGTCATCATCGTCGCCAACAAATGGGATCTGGTGAAACAGCATGGCTCCGACTTCGTCAAGGGATTCGACGAGGAGCTGCGGCGGCAGCTCAAGTTTCTGGACTATGCGCCGATTCTCCACATCTCGGCGCTGACCGGCGAGCGCGCGCCGAAGCTGCTCGAGACGATCGATCGCATCACCGAATCGCGGAAGAAGCGCGTCAGGACACCGGAGCTGAACAAGTTCGTCGCGGAGGTGACCGCGGCGCATCCGCCGGCCAGTCCCGGGCGCCATCACGTTCGCATCCTCTACGCGGCGCAGACCGGCGTGGCGCCGCCGACGTTCGTCTTCTTCACCAACGTCGCGACGAAATTCCACTTTTCCTACGAGCGGTTTCTGGTCAATCAGCTCCGGGACCGCTTCGGATTCGAGGGGACTCCTATCCGATTTCATGTGCGGACGCGGCGGCGCGGATCGAAGGAAGCGCGCGATTGAACCGGGTATACTGACGGCAGTGACTCCCAAGCTGTACAAGGCCGGAAGTCTGCGAGCTGCTGCAGGTGCAGCCGTATGTGCTGCGTTCCTGGGAGAAGGAGTTTCCGGGCATCGGCGTGCAGGCAAAATCGCCAGACAGCCCGCGGCTGTACCGGCAGATCGATCTCGAGCACGTTCAAAAGATCAAGCAGCTCGTGTTCGGCGAGGGTCTGACGGTCGCGGGCGCGCGCCGCAAGCTCGAGGCGGAGGCGCCGCCGATGGCGGCCGTCTCCGAGTCGGAGGCGGCCGAAGTGCTCGACGCGCTCGGCGCGGATGTGCGCAAGCGCCTTGCGGTGGTGCGCGAGGGGCTGCGCGAGCTGCAGTCGCTGCTGTCGAACGCGCCCTCGTCCAACGGGCACGGGCAGGCGACGCGCCGCGCCGCGAAACGCGCCGTGGCGAAACGGAGCGCCGCACCCAAACGCGGCGCGGTGAGGAACGTCAAAGCGTCGGCGACGCGCAAGAAGAAAGCGACACGCAAGCACTAATCGACGTGCACCGCGGAGTACCCTCTCAAACTCGCGTGTTAGACTCAACGAGGTTCGGGGCGTAGCGCAGCCTGGTTAGCGCACCTGACTGGGGGTCAGGGGGTCGCTGGTTCGAATCCAGTCGCCCCGACCAAATCTACATTCAGAGATCGACGCGACAATTATCAGAGGGCGCCCGTGGGCGCCCTTTTTTTGATCTCGCGAGGTCACATGGTGCTCACGCCATTTGAACCGATCCTCTTGGGCTTTATCGCTGGAATTCTCGGCGCAACTGCTGAATGGGTGCTTCTCCGGAAGCTTGCTCTGAATGCCATCGCGGTTGGCTGGCTGCTGACGCTGCGAGGTTGGTTCATCAGCGCGCGGTGGAAGAGGAGATGTTCTGGTACCGCAAGACCCGAACGTGGCAATCGCCGTTATGGTGAACCGGAAACAAGAAGCCTCACCGAATTGACTTCATAAGCGAAAGTCACGCCGTCGCGCCACGTCGGCACTGTGTGCTGTGTCGCTCGATCCAGACGGCCCGCGCGTCGCATCTCGGACGAAGTTCTCCACAGTTCGCCGACCACGAACGACCAGCTTCGCGAGATCGAACGACCGAATTCCGCATCGGCTCATTAGGTAATTTGCGTCGATCAGCGAAGCAACGCGGTGATCCTGATTCTCGCGTTCGTCGGCATCCACAACATCCGCGCGCGAGCGGCGCTGCAGCGGTCACTCCCTCACATGGTTCTCGAAACACCTCACGCAGTCCAGGTGAGCTGATGCCATTCAAGAGCCAGGCGCAGCGGCGCAAGTTCGCTCAGCTCCTCGTCGAGGGAAAGATCTCGCCCGAGACATACGAGGAGCGGAATCGCGAGACGGGCAGCAAGCGGCTTCCCGACCACGTGAAGAAGAAGGCACAGTCACCACGCAAGCGAGCAACGAAGTCCGCCCGCAAAACACCCACTCGCAAGCGGCGAAGCGATATCGATGACCACGGTTACTGTCGCGACAAAATCGTATTCGCGCACCGGCTCACGAGGGGGCTCCCGAGCACTGAACTTGCAACCAAAGGTCGGATCTAATCCGCCGATCGGATCGGCCGATACACACGGCATGTCCTCTCCCGAAAAACGCCTCCTGAAGGCGATCTGGGGCGACCCGGAAGTGATGTACGACCGCCGCCAGTCAGCGGACCGGCGGACGTCGTGGCGCGGTGGGCGCCGCGAATCCGACTGGCCGGACGAGTTCTCGCAGGCGAAGCGCGCGGCGAAACGGGAACGATCGCCGAGGCGCCAGGGGCATTTGACGCACTGAGCGACGACGCGGCATGTAAGTTCTACTGCCGCCGCGCGAGTGCACCCCTCACATTTCCTCGGAAATTCGCGCGCACGTCACGGGAATCGCGGTTGCTCATCTCCGTGATGACGTGATTCGTTGGGAGACCCCGCAGGCCACGGTGGTATGCGGCCATTGCGGATCAGAAGACACGAAGATCTCGTTCGAATTCCTCGCCTTCGCGCGCCACATCTGCCGCGGGTGCGGCGAGGCGTTCTACACCCTCACGACACGCTCGACAGACCGCACCGTGTTCGGTGCGACGCGCCGCAAGTCGGGGATGACGAAACAGCGCTGACTAGCGATCGCCCCTGATCGTCCGATTCCTTGAACGGCCTGCTTAGGTGTGGCGCCGGGTGTCGTCGCTCAGGCTCAGCGCGGCAAGCAGCAACAGGCACACCATGATGACCACGATGACGATCGCGAAGATGATGACGCCCAGGATCCCCGATGAGTTCCCCGAGGCGGACGTGTCCTGCAGAGCCAACAGCATCGCCAACAGTGCGCTTTCCATGCTCCCGGTGACTGCAATTGCGGCACCGCGGCCGTCGATGCAACGCGGCACAACGCCCAGCAGTTTGCGTATCATCAGGCAGACACGTGACAACAACCGATATTTCCGAAGCGTTTCTCGCGCAGTCACGACGGCTGTTGACGCAGAGCTATCTGCCGCGCATCGAGCAGGCGGTTGAAGGCCTGTCTGACGAACAGATCTGGTGGCGCCCCAATGCCGATTCAAACAGCATCGGCAACCTGCTGCTCCACCTGTCGGGCAACATCCGCCAACGTCACCATCCTGCAGGCCATCTATGCCGTGGTCGAACACTTCTCGATGCACACAGGACAAATCATCGTCCTGGCGAAGACGTGGAAGGGTGATTTGCGTTTTTACGAGCTGTCGCACGGGACACCACATCCCGCGTGGCGCGGGGGAATGGACGGCGAATGAAGAATATGCGTACGCTCATGGCGATGAGGAATGTCATTGGCGGAGCCGCTGTCTTGCTTTGTCTGTCGGTATTGGGCGCGCAGCCGCACGCGCAGGGCGACACCGCGATCGTGCGTCTCGCGATGGTGAACGTGCCGGACGATGTGGTGCGGCCGCTGCTCGGCGACTTCACGGCGCAGACGGGCAAACGCGCGGAGATCGTCTACACGGGCAACGATCCGTTCACCGTCGGACGCGAAGGAAAGGCCGACCTGATCATCTCGCACTACGGGCACGAGGGCGTCGAGCTGTTCGTCACCTACGGCTACGGGCTCTGGCCGCACGCGGTGTTCGCGAATCAGATCGCGCTGCTCGGCCCGCCGGGCGATCCGGCGCACGTGCGCGGGCTGACTGATGCGGCGGAAGCGATGAAGCGGATTGCCGCCACCCGCTCGCGCTTCCTCGCCAACGACAGCGACGGCCAGCGATACATCGAAGACATCCTGTGGGCGAAGGCGGGCTCGCCGTCCAGGGGCGACTGGTACGTGAATCACCACACGCAGGGTCCGCAGGCCGCTCGCGAAGCATCGGAGGAAGGCGCGTACTTGCTGTGGGGCGTGCCGCCGTTCATGCGGTTGAAGCCGCAGGCGCAGTTGAAGCTCGAGCCGCTGGTGACCGCCGATCCGATCTTCCAGCGCATCATGGTCGCGATGGTCGTGAGCGCGAAGAAGGTGCCTGGCGTCAACGAGAGCGGCGCGGATGCGTTCCAGAAGTTCCTGCTGGCGCCGGCCACGCAGGCGCGCATCGCGGCGTTCCGCTATCCGGGACTGAATCAGCAGGTGTGGTGGCCGGCCGCCAGAATAGGGCGAGGGAATAAATTTACAGGCGCGCCATCGCCGCCCGGAACGCGTTGAAGCGCGTGTAGCCGACCAGCCGTGCCTCACGGTAGAACTTCCAGAACCGGAAAAACCTCACCGCCCGACCATCCTACAACCATCGGCGTCTCAACGCGTGTTGGAGGCTCTGATGCTCAAACCTCTGCTGCTTGGAATCGCAATCACGCTCGCGGGCAATCCGCTCCTGGCGCAGGGGCCACTGCCGCGCCCCTGCCTGCATGGCAACCAGGAATCGAACGCTGAGCGTACGCGGCGCACGCAGGCGATCGACTACGTCACGAAGGTGAATATCGCGGAGAGCGCGCGGCTGCCGGCATTGCCGCGCACGTATCGCCCGCTCCCGGAGCTGGGGAACATTCCGCCGGTCCCCGCGGGCTTCGCGGTTCAATTCCATAACGACGATCGCAGCTACACCGTGTCGTTGAAGGACACGCGCGACGCGTGCCACTACGCGGTCTTCTCGGATCAGGACCGGCTGGTGTACGAGGGGGTGCCGCGCAGCGATCCCGGCGGCATCGTCCCGCTCGGCACCCGTTAGCCTGCGATCTTGGCCGCGACGAAGGCCACAATGCCGATGACGAGAATCACGGCCAGCGCGCCGACCCATGCGCCCGCCTTGAAGATGCCGCCGACCACGGCGCATCCCGGCAGGAAGACGACGACGAGCAAGAGCAGCGCGAGTTGAAACCAGGTCATACCCCCTCCTCACGGATGAGGGGTGCAAACGTGCTGACCTGATCCTTAATTCGTGCTGTTCTGGCCGACCGCGCGGCGGAAGTCCGAGAACGGAACAATGCGCCCGTGAATCGGCGCGATCTGTGCCACATCGAGCTTCAGCCGCTGGATGTTCGCCCAGAGGTTCAGCGGCTCGGCTAACGCGACGCCGCCTGGCGGCGGCGCGTTCGGCTGCGCGGGAGGATTCCACAGGTCAGCCTCGACCAGCAGCTTCTCTCTCGGCAGATACGCAATCAGCATCGTGTCCGCGTGATTGCTCCCCCGGATTTTGTAGAGCTCGAGCCGCTGCGTGCCATCGGTGAGCACGCGCTGTTCGCCGACCGCTTCCACCGATGGCCGCGCGCCCTTCGACGCGAGCACCTTCTCGTAGTACGGCTGGTTGTCGCGATACGTGAGAATCGTCGTCCCCTCGGCCACCACATGGCGGAGGCCCCCCGCGTGATCGAAATGGTGGTGCGTGTTGATCACGTAGCGGATTTTCTTGTTCGGGAACTGCTTCTTCACCGCGTCGAAGAGCGGCGCGGCCCGGTTCTCGCCGACGGGACTCTCGATGAGCGCGACATAGTCCTTGAATTCGACCGCGAGGCTGTTGTGGCTGGCGCCCGTGATGAACCACACGCCGGGTCCCGCCTTCTGCATCTCCACCTTCGATTGCGGATCGGCTGCATTGGCCGCATACGCCTGCTCGACGTTGTCCGGCGTCGGCACGACGACGTACGGGTTGTACATGCGTGCGCCGGTCAGCGTGATGTCGAGGATCGGAGAGCCGCGAAACTTCTGAACGATGTGAAAGGGGAACGGGATGTCGCTGAGATCCGGGTCCTTGTAGTTGTCGTAGTCGGCCTCGAGCAACGCCGGTCCGAGGACCGGATTGTCGACCATCACCTCGACGTGCTCGACCAGCTTGCGTTCGTCGAGGCGCACCTTTTCGGTGTAGCTCGATGCGGGCTCCGGCAGCGGGAAGGTGAGCGTCAGCTTGTTGCCTTCCATGCCGACCACGAGTTTCTCGCCCGCCATTCGCGCGGCCTTGACCACGCCCTGCGGCAGCATCCAGATCTGCGCCGCGCGATCCTTTTCCTGGCCGATCGCCGGCGTCGCCGGGCCGCCCGGCAGCATCGTCTCGTTCCACGCGCGCGTGCCGCCGACGACGAGAATCTGCCGCTGCGGCGCGGCGAACGGCAGTCCACCGCCGCCCTGCACGGGGCTGCCGGGATTGCTGCGCTCGGGATTGGTGCGCTCGAGATCGATGCGCATCCCCGGCACCGCGTAGTTGATCCACACGTTGTATTTCGTGAGCTTCGCCGCCGGCCACGGTCCACCCGGCTTGAACGACTGGCCGACGATGTACTGCATGCCGGTCGCCTGGAACTGCGAGGTGGTGACGGCGTCGGTGTATTGCAGACCGCGAAGCATGCCGTGCGCGATACCGACCTCGCGCAGCACGGCCGCTCGATCCATCGTCTGCGCGCCGGGCATGGACGACGTCACAAGAGCCGCGGCGACAAGGATGAGCGCGCGTTTTTGCATCTGAAAAGCCGGCAAACTTTAGCATAGAATCATCGGCCCAGGCCCCTCGACTCGCGTCGCTCGCTCGGGGCAGGAGGCACCATGAAGGCGTGGTTGATCGGCGTCGCGATCGTGTCCGTATCGTGGGTATCGCTCAGCGCGCAGCGCGGGCAGGGCGCGCGGCAATCCGATAATGCGACGACGCCGCGCATGGCCGACGGCCATCCGGATTTGAACGGCTGGTGGGGCGGCGGTGTTGGCGGATTCGGCGGCGGCCGCTCGCTGGCGGATCTCACCGACGAAAAAGGAAACATAACGCTCCAGCTGAATGCGCGCAGCCAGGGCTCCGCGCTCGGCACGAGCAAGGGCCAGCTCGCCGAAAACTTCGAGCGCGACAGCGGCGTGCGCCAGCGCGCCGATGCGAACAAGCCGATCTACAAGCCGCAGTTCTGGGAGAAGGTGCAGGAGCTCGATACCAACGGCAGCGCCGAGGATCCGACTTTCACCTGCGGTCCCGCGGGCGTGCCGCGCATGGGGTTCCCGAACAAGATCGTGATGAATCCGACCGAGGTCGTGTTCCTGCACGACAACGAGAACACGTTCCGCTGGATTCCCATCGGCAAGCCGCATCATACCGAGCGCGATCCGAGTTACAAGGGTGACTCCGTGGCGCGGTGGGACGGCGACACACTCGTCATCGACACCAACAACTTCAACGACGAGACGTGGCTCGGCTGGCCTGGCTACTTCCACAGCGGCGAGCTGCACGTCATCGAGAAGCTGACGCGCACGGGCAACACGATCAGGTACGAAGTGACCGTCGAGGATCCGCAGGTGCTGCAGAAGCCGTGGGTCTGGACGCCGCGCACCATTCAGCTCAACACCGATCCGAAGGCGGCCTTCTGGGAAGACCCGCCGTGCAAGGACGAAGACCTTGCGCACATCGTGACGAAGGAACGCGGTTAACTGGAAGTCCCACTTACCCCGCTGGAATTCGCGCGGCGCGCGCGCCGCCTGTATGGATCGCGTGAAGCGGTCGTCGATGGCGACGAGCGCTTCACCTACGATCGGTTCCTCGAGCGCTGCGATCGCTGGTCGGCCGGGCTGCAGGCGCTCGGGGTCCGGCAGGGCGACCGCGTCGTCTACATCGCACCGAACACGCACGCGCAGCTCGAGTCGTTCTACGCGGTACCACAGATCGGCGCGGTGCTCGTTCCCGTCAACTTCCGCCTGACGCCCGACGACTTCGCCTACATCATCAACCACAGCGGCGCCCGCATCGTCTGCGCACACGAGGACTACCTCGATGCGGTGGACGGCATCCGCGCGGAGATCCCGGGCGTGCAGCATTTCGTGGCGCTCGAAGGATCGAAGGTCAACTGGCTGCAGTACGAAAGCCTGGTTGCGGCCGCGTCGCCGCACTTCAAGCCGGCGACGGTCAGCGAACGCGACCTGCTGACGATCAACTACACCAGCGGGACGACGTCACGTCCGAAGGGCGTGATGATCACCCACCGCAACGCCTACATGAACGTCGTCGGCACGCTGATTCATCTGCCGATGACGCCGGCGGATCGATACCTGTGGACGCTGCCGATGTTCCACGCCAACGGCTGGACGTATCCGTGGCTGGTCACCGCCGTGGGCGCCGTGCATGTCTGCCTCAGGCGCGTCGATCCGATGCAGGCGTTCCGGTTGATGAAGGAGGAGTCGATCACCTTGCTGTGCGCGGCGCCGACCGTGCTGATATCGCTGGCGAATGCGCCGGACGATGTGCGGCGCGATGCACGACCCGGCATTCGCGTCGTGACCGCGGGCGCGCCGCCGGCGGCCGCCACCATCCAGCGGATGGAAGGGGAGCTTGGCTGGCACGTGACGCAGGTCTACGGCCTGACGGAGACGGCGCCGTTCATCACCGTGTGCGAGCCGCTTCCCGAGCATGCGTCGCTCTCGCTCGAGCAGCGCTGCGTCATCAAGGCGCGGCAGGGTGTCGAGCTGGTGACGTCAGGCGATTTGCGTGTGCTCGACGACGCAGGGAACGAAGTCCCGCATGACGGCCAGACGCTGGGCGAGATTTGCGTGCGCGGCAACGTCGTGATGGAGGGGTACTACAACGACCCGAAGGCGACCGAAGAGGCGATGCGCGGCGGCTGGTTCCACAGCGGCGACGCGGCGGTCGTGCATCCGGACGGCTACGTCGAGATTCGCGATCGGTTCAAGGACGTCATCATCAGCGGCGGCGAGAACATCTCGTCAGTCGAGGTCGAAGGCACGCTGATGCGTCATCCGGCCGTGCAGGAAGTCGGCGTCGTCGGGGTGAAGCACGAGAGGTGGGGCGAAGCGCCCCACGCGTTCGTCGTGCTGAAGCCGGGCGCATCAGCAAGCGATCGAGAGCTGATCGAGTTCGTCCGCGAGCGGCTCGCGCACTTCAAAGCGCCGCATGCGGTAACCTTCGTCACAGAGCTGCCGAAGACGGCGACCGGAAAAATTCAGAAGTACGTGCTACGCGGCGGCAAGTCCGCTATCACGGCGCAGTAACGATCAACCACGAAAGCCTGACGGCCAGCACGAAGGTCCCGAAGTGAGCGCGGCACGCTCAATTCGTTGCGCCTGCGAGCATGGGGCTCGGCTGCAACGCGCCGCTCGGTTGCCGCTCGGTCACCGGAGCGGTTGACGTCACTGTCTGCTTGTTCGACGGCGCGTAGTAGACGATCGCCGCACCAACCGCGGCGCTGACGAGGCCGAGGATGGCGGCTTTTGGCTCCTCGGGCACCGTCTTCCACCCGGGAATGGTGGACATCCCCCACAGGATGATGGTGACGACGTTGGCGGCGAGGCCGCCCGCCACTGCCTTTGTTGCGGTCATCATGTCTGTTCTCCTCCGTTCACTGGGGTTAACGAACCGGAGGGCAAAATCAAACAGAAGCGAGTTGGTGTCTCGCGGCGCAGATGATGGTTGATGTCGTTAGAGTCTGACGCGTGCCGGGATGCGCATCGGCTGGAGTGTACGATTCAGCGGGTTCAGCATAAGGCCCATCGTTTCGAGTGTCACGCCGCCGAGGAGTGTTTCATCTTCGGTTTC
>QHWQ01000357.1 GCA_003222635.1 Acidobacteriota bacterium
GGCGTCACCGACGTCGGCCCCGGCGCCAAGACGACGATGAACATCATTGCCGCGGACGAACTGGGCGTGGCGCTCTCGAAGGTCAAGGTCGTCTGGGGCGACACCGACACCTGCCCGTACTCGGTGGGCGAGTCGGGCAGCCGCACGACGTCCATGACGGGCGAAGCGGTGGTCGCCGCCGCGCGCGATCTGAAGAAGCAGATCGCCGACAAGGGGATGCCGCGCGGCAGCGCCCTCCTCACGGCGAGCGCCACCCCGCGTCCGCGCATACACGAGGGGAAGATCCGCAACTGCTTCGGCGCGAACTTCGTCGAGGTCGAGGTCGACGCCGAGCTCGGCGCGGTGAAGATCCTGAAGTTCGTGGCCGTTCACGAATCGGGGCGGATCATGAACCCGCTGACGGCGGCCAGCCAGGTCAAGGGCGGCGTCGCGATGGGCGTCGGCATGGCGCTGCACGAAAACATGATCTACGACCAGCGCACCGGCCGACCGGTCGTCACCGGCTACTACTTCGACCGCGTGGTGACGCACCTCGACGCGCCCGACGTGCAGGTCGAGTTCATCGAGGCCGACGACGGCTACGGTCCGTACGGCGCGAAGGGCATTGGGGAGGCCGGGATGATCACGACCCCGGCGGCGATCTCCAACGCCGTCTTCAATGCGATCGGGCGGCGCATCAAGGATCTGCCCATCACCCGCGACAAGATTCTGGGAGCGCTCGCATGAAGACGTTTTCCAATTCGAACGCCCGGTCTCCGCAGGACGCGTCGAGCCGCTCCGCCGAGGCGCGGAAAGCGGGCCAGACCGCCGTCTTCGCAGGCGGCGGCAGCGATGTGCTGCAGCTTGTGAAGGAGCGCATCGTCCAGCCCGACGTCATCGTGAATCTGAAGACGATGGCGAACCTGAATCAGGTCACGACGTCGGCAGCGGGCGTCGCCATCGGGGGCCAGACGACGCTCGACACGATCAGCCGGCACGACAGCCTGCGGAAGGATTACACCGTGCTCGCCGAGGCCGCCGGCAGCGCGGCGACGCCGCAGATTCGCAACGTCGGCACGATCGCCGGCAACGTGTGTCAGCGTCCGTGGTGCTGGTACTACCGGAATGGCTTCCAGTGCTACAAGAACGGCGGCAATCAGTGCTTCTCGTTCGCCGGCGAGAACCAGTTCCACGCGATCTTCGGCGGCGGTCCCAGCTATATCGTCCATCCGTCCGACACGGCGCCCGCGCTGGTCGCGCTTGGCGCCACCTTCACGGTGGTGGGGCCTGGTGGCGAGCGCAGGGTGCCTGCGTCGGACTTCTTTGTCTTGCCACGGCTGAACTCGGCGCACGAGAACGTCCTCGCCGACGACGAGCTGCTCGCGTCGATTGACCTGCCGGCCGCCAGGGCCGGCACCCGCAGCCGTTACCACAAGGTCATGGACCGCGAGACCTGGACCCACGCTGTTGTCAGCGCCGCCGTCGTCCTCGAGATGGACCAGGAGGTCTGCCGGTCTGCCCGCATCGTGCTCGGCGGCGTCGCGCCGATTCCCTGGCGGCTGCCCGAGGTCGAGCGGATGCTGACGGGCCAGCGCATCACCGAGGATCTCGCCGCGAAGGCGAGTGAAGCGTCGGTGACAGGTGCGCGCGCCCTCTCGAAAAACGCCTACAAGATTCCGCTCACCCGAGGCGTGGTGCGCCGGGCGATTCTCGAGGCCCGCGGGTGACGGTCGACGGCCGTCTGAGCCGACGCGATTTCCTGCGGCTGCGGACCACCGAACGCGGGAGGCTCCTGGAAGTGTCCTGCCGCGCCTTGTTCATGCGGTGTGCCGATGCCAGGATCGTGAACGAGGATGTGGTCGAGTGGGAACCGTGGATGGGAGAGCCGCCGCCAGTCATTCACCGGCGCTCTGCCGACGATCTACTGGAGGCCTTCGAACAGGATCTGCGCGACGTGCGGGTGCTGCGGCTGCTCGATGCCGAGTGGTTGGACAGCATCGACGGGGCGCCTCGCATCGAGGCGGCGATCGGCGCGTTCCGCGCCCGCGGCGGCGTCGTCGAGACCGAAGAACGGAACGTAGGGTCCAAAAGATAATGTGCATCCCTTGCAAGGAGGACGACAATGTCAGAGCAGAACAAAGCGGTCGTTCGGCGTCTTTTCGAGGATCACTGGAACCGCAAGAACCGGTCGCTGGCCGATGAACTGTTTGCGCCGGGCTCGATCCTCCACACGCCTGACGGTGTGTTGAGCGGTCTGCAGGGCGCCACCGATCTCTTCGACGCGTACGCGACGGCATTCCCGGATTTTCATTTGACGATTGACGATCTGATCGCTGAAGGGGATAAGGTCGCCGTTCGGTGGACATTCGAGGGGACGCATCGCGGTCCGCTTGCCGGAATCGCGGCCACGGGGAACCGCGTCAACGTGGCAAACGGCGTCGCAATCTATCGAATTGTTGGCGGCAAGATCGCCGAAGGCAACTTCGCGTGGGACAAATTCGAGCTGATGCAACAGCTCGGAGTCCTGCCGGCGGCAGGCACGGCGGGAGTTTAGCGATTTACGGTCGTTCCTACTTGTCAGCCGCGCCGCGAATGTTGGAACCCGTTCCTCGCGAGTAATACCGGCCGTTCACTTCCATGCCCATGAACTCCGCCGTCCGTTGGGACTTGTCGCGTGGAGGATGAGCGATGCGAGCGTGACCCACATGTGCGGGTTTCTCCATTCGACCTTGGTGACCACGCCTTCGACCGACACCAACTGGTTCACATCGAACATCGCACGCGAATGATGGGCCGACAGCGATGCCGTCATCGACACGAATCCGAGAAGCGCTGTCAGGATGCCGACTGCCTTCCACGACATACATGCCTCCGGTGATGAATTCACGATCCGAGGCGAGCGAGATAGGTATCCGGGCCATCCTCCGGACGGCACAGAACTTCTTCGATCCTCTCGATCGGCTGACGTATGAAGGTGATCGCCGGCGTCTCCCACGGCATCGTCAGCGTATTCGGATCCTCTACTCTCGCCTGATACTCGAGCGTGTCGGCATCGACGCGACGCCACCGCTCGACGACGTGCAGCGCATCGGAGGTCAACCAGACGCCCGTGCTGGCATTCGTCGGTTTGTCGAGGGGACTCGCGAGCCACCCTTCCCCGTTGAAAGAAATCACGTCGACCACGAGCGTGTCGCCTTCCCAGCGCGCCGTCGAGTCGCCCATGTGCGTGGGAAACAGATATTGCGGCGCGGTGTGCGCCCTTCCGGTCGTCGGAATGATCCGGTAAACCGGGTATGCCTCGGTGAAGACGAATGCGAATCCAGGTCGCTGAATGATCTGCACCGAATGCCCCAGCATCGCGGCGCGAGGAAACAGGGGAGGAGCGCAGCGCATTGTCGGGTCGTCGTTCGCCGAGAGCGTCTTCATTCGTGCGCGCGCCTCAGGCGTATACAGTGCCTCGAGCTTCGCCAGGTTGAACGTATCGCGTTCCGAATCCGCGCCAAGGCGCGCGGCGCGCCACACACCAGTCAGGTCTGGTTCTCCCCACGCGGTCTTCGCCGCAAAGGAACCAGTACTGGTCGCCATCCGCACGCCGGCCAGCAGCGCCGCCGCGACGACGACCGCGCCAACGACGACCGCCATCGCGCGCCTGCTCATCGCGTTCCCCTCTTCTTTGTTTGTTCAGCGGCATATTCCCGGTGTCGTGCGTCCAACTCCGGATCCAGGAAGCACAGTGATTCCTGGACCGAGTCGTACGGCAATATGCCCCGGCGGGCCGTCGATCCGGTCCACGGAGCCGTGAGCATCTTCGCGTCTTCCACGACGACCTGGTATTCGAAGATCGTCGCGTCCGGCCGGCTCCAGCGCTCGACGACGTGCAGTGCGTCCGAAGAGGTTTGTGGCAACCGGTTTGGAGGCTGGGCGTTGCCGAGCCATGGCTTGCCGTTGAAGTTCGTCACGTCCACAACGAGCGTGTCGCCCTCCCAATGCCCGACCGACGAGCCTTGAAAGGACGGCTTGCGCGAAGGGCTCGGTTGTCGTCCGCTCTCGCCGACGATTGGAATGATCCGGAAGTTGTTGCCGCCTTCGTTGAGCAACAAGAGGTACCCCGGGGCTGACACCAGTTGGACGGTTCCGCCCATCGACCCTTCGACCGGGGACGGCGGCCAGCAGTGATAGTTCGGAGTATCAATGCCGCGCCAATCGATCAGGCCCGCAGCGGCACCGCCTCGCTCTCTGTATTCGCGTGCCTCCGGACGGTACAGCGACTCGAGCGGAACGGGAGGCCGGCTGACTATGGCGTCGGGCCAGTAGACGCCTGAGAAGTCCGGCTTCCCGTCCCACGGCGTGCGTGGGACCGGGTGTTTCACAGGATCGGGTTTATAGGAAGCGATGCGTGCCGTCGCTTCGGCGCGACTCTCCACGCCCGGAGGGAGAATCCCTTCGATGCGCTTGGTCCAGTCCTCACCGGGTTTCGCCGTTTGCGGCGGCGTGTAGGTCTTTATCTGCGCCGCCAGTACTGCGATACCGGAACAGGCCAGCATCGCTGTCAAGGCAAGCCTTCTCACGCTCACAGCACACCTTCCTGTGAAAGACGAGAGACTCCGCGGAGGTCAGACTATATACGAAGTTGAACGGGCGATCGACGTACCACGGCCTGCAGACGGCGATCACGAAGCGCATGAGCAACCACTGGCAAGGCGCCGTGACGTATACGTTGAGCGGATTGTGGGATGCACTCGGCAAACCGGATCTCAACGGCGAATACGGCCTCTCCTCGTCCGATCTGCGCCACCGCGCGGTCATGAGCGGCATCTGGGAGGTCTATCGTGGCTTCCAGGTGAGCGGCACGCACTACATGGGCGTCGGCCAGCGCGCGCAGACGATCTACGGCGGCGATCTGCGCAATCTCGGTGGGAGCGATCCGTCGATTCAACGGCTGCGGCCCGACGGCACCATCGTCCCGCGCAACGCGTTCGTTCAGCCGGCGCGTAACCGGACCGCGATCCGGTTGCAGCAGCGCATCGTGCTTCCTGCCAGGGTCTCGCTTGATCTGATCGCCGAGGCCTTCGACGTGTTCAACCACACGAACGTGACCATCAACACGCAGGAAAACAACGCGCTGTACTTGAAACCGACGTCCGGTGAGTTCCGCACCGTACAGCTCGGGTTCCGATTGACCTTCTGACGGAGACGCGCCTCCGTCAGGGCGCTTCGGCCAGCTTCTTCATGTTCTTGAGCGCGCCTTCGAACCGTGCGCGGCGCTGCGCGACATCGGCCTGCCTGGCGGCGGCATCGGCCTTGTCCGAGATGTCGTACATCAGCGTGTACAGCAGCTTCGAGGTCTGCGCGGTGACGGGCTTCGCTTCCACGAAGCCGTGATAGAGATTGTAGAACTGTCCTTCCCGCACGGGCTGCGTGTAGCCGTACGACAAGTCGGTTTTGCCGACGAGGATCTCCGTGACGCGTCCGCCGCCGAGGACGCGCACGGTGCCGATGCCGCCGTCGCCTGACTTGATCACGCAGTCCGTATCCAGCCACTTGCTGATGTCGCAATAGCCGCCGACTCTGGCCCAGACCGCCGCAGCCGGTTTGGCGACGTCGATCTCCATCTTGATCGTCGTGTACTGCGGGTCTGCGGCAAGGGCACGTCCGGCACACGCGAGGCTGCCGAGCAGCGCGAGGATCATCACACGGCGCATATTCGCTCCCTTCGGTGTTAGAACCTGTTTAGCGGTGATGGCTGATTTCCTCGGCCCGGGCGACCTGCGCGTCCTTGTAGTCCTTGCTCTCGAGCGTCTGTTTCCGCGCCGCTTTCGCTCGCGCTTTCGTCTGGTCCGTCGTGCTCAGCGCGAAACCTGATAACAGTCGCTCCAGGTTCTGGCTCTGACATGCGGGACAGCTTGGGACCGTCGTCGCGGCTGGTAATTTCAGGAATTCGAACCGGTGGCCGCACGCGTTGCAGGCGTACTCGAAAATCGGCATGGCGGATTATAGACACACTGTCAACGAGCCCGGCGGCAATGAGCCATGTGTACCAAGTCATGCGCTGAACGTTCCTTCCCTTGGCCCCCGCGCGTCCTTGTTGATCTGTCTCATCGCCCCGAGGTGATACGCGAAGTGCGCCACGCTCGCGACCATGCCGGTCAGTTCCTCCTCGGCGACATCACGCGGTGATTCCAGTACCCTCAGCCATCGGTGCGCTTCGGTACGGAGGCCGTTGCGGATCTCATTCCATGTCGCGGCATCAACACTCGACATGTGCCAGGCCTCGTCCCACCTGGCGTCCGCGAAGGGATCGCCGCCTTCGCTCGCCCACCGGTTCATCAATGAGAGTCCGTATCGCAGGTGCTGCGCGTGCGCGGCAATCGTTGCACCGTCGTTGACCGCGCGCGACGCCTCGCCGGCCGATAGTGTGTCGAGCGATCGCAACAGCCCCACGTCACCGGAATTGAGCATGAACGCGCCCCCGCCAGCGGCTGCACCGTCGGCGAGTTCAGAGAAGAGACGGCTGAGAACCGGACCGATGTCAGTTGTTCGCATCGTTTTCTGGAACGCCGGCACAGCCTACGCGGGCCGATGCGCGCGCAGGAACGAATGAATCTGGCGCACCGCTAAAGGAATCCGCTCCTTCGGCTCTTTCCACGGGAAGATGCTCATCTCGGACCTGGGCGCGAGCATCGCGGATTCGATGGCGACGTCGTACGGGTGTGCGGGAACATCGTCCGGCA
>QHWQ01000005.1 GCA_003222635.1 Acidobacteriota bacterium
CGTGCGGCCGTTGACGATGACGCGAGCGCCCTCGCGCACGAGCTGCTCTGCGATGGCGTAGCCGATTCCTGCAGTGCTTCCGCTGACGAGCGCGACTTTCCCTGTGAGGCCGAGATCCATCTCGCTATTTCGGGCGCCCGGTGAATCCCTGAGCAATCATATCGATCTTGTAAATCGCCTTGGCGTTATTCCTCACGCCCTCGGGAGTTCTGTACTCCTTGCCGTCCGGTGTCGTCATGCCCGCGCCCTTCGCGTACAGCACCTTCTTGTTGGGTCCGGAAAACGCCACGCTCGACGCGGACCGTGGCAGAGGAATAATGCCCAGGTGTTTTCCTTCCACACTGAACACCTGAATACCCGTCTCACCGGCGGTGACGTACAAGCGACCTTCCGAATCGATGCACATCCCATCGCCGCCGGCGGCACCTTGTAGCATCGCGAAATCGCGCTGATTGTTCGTCGTGCCATCCGGCTGGACAGCGAACGTGACGATCGTGCGGCCATTCGTGAGATACAGAGTCTTCTCGTCTCTGCTCAGCGCCATCCCGTTCGTTCGCACTTCCTTGCCGGCAACGAGGCTCACCTTGCCGGCGGGATTGACGAAATACGTTCCCGCGTCGTCGCTGAAATATGCGCCACCTTTGGAGTCGGCCACGACTTCACCCATGCGCCAGAAGGTTTTGTCTCCGAACTTGCTAGCGAGGACCGATCGTGTGGGATGCAGGACGACCAGTTCAGCCGCTTCCTTGCATTCGGCAGGACGGCCGCCCGGATCCGAACACGTTCGTTCCGCCCCAATCAGGCGGCCCTTGTTGTCGTACGCCAGCGCGCCTGTGCCATGGGTGTCCCTGACAAGAATGGAGAACTTGTCGTTGGGATCGAGCATGCCAACAGTGCTCGGCTGTTCCTGCGCAAACAGCAGACCGCCATCTTTCGTGCCGATGATGCCGTCCGCGTTATCGGGTCCCTGCCACACGAGTTTCCATGTGGCGCCGGCGGCGATGACGCCGGGGATAGCCGTAACGGTCACTTCCTTTGCAGCAGTCGGCTGTGGAAAGGCGTTTTGTTGCTGCTGTGCGGCGGCGAGCGTGCCGAAAGAGATGGCGATCGCACATGCGACCTTGCATTTCATAGGCTCTCTACCTCGTCTCCATTCAAAGCTAACGGACGACGCCCCCGGCCGGGTCGCGCACGATCCTGTTGAACTCAGCCTCCTGCGATGGGACGCAGAACTGTTCGGCGATCTCTCGACTGCGCGGCGCCAGCTTCATGACCTTCCGCTCGCTCACCCACGGTGCCGTGAAGATCTTCGGATCCGTCAGCGTCATGTTCAACTCCAGCGTGTCGCGATCCAGCCGGCGATAACGCTCCTCCAGCGTCATCTCGGTGGAGTGAGGCATTCCGAAGTGGTCGAGCCAGCTGCGATCATCGAAGAACCCGGAGGTGACGACGAACGTGTCACCCTCCCATCGGCCGGTGGAGATGCCGTTGAACGTCAGGTCGGCGTCTTTCGGCAGCGGCCGGCCGTCAGTCCACACCTGGCGGTACGAGTGGCCCCATTCGAAGAACTGAAACACCCGATCCCGTGTCTGAACGATCTCCATCGGATAAACCGAGACGAGCTCGAGCAGCAGGTTGCGAACGAGCCCCAGCGGGTCGCAGTTGCCCATCGGATCGTTGCCGACCGCCGGCGGCACGGCCCGAGGTCCGTACGACGGTTTGTTGGCGTCGAACAACTTCTTGCCCAGCGGCGTGAAGGGCGGGGGCGTCTGACTGAGTGTCAGCAACGGGCTTGTTCGTGTCCAGACGCCCGACAGGTCCCGTGGGTCATGGGGGGCCGGCGCCTGTGCGTGTCCTGGAGTTGCCGCCGTCAGCCCGGCGGTCAACGTCGCGATCGCGATAGCGGAGCGTGCTCGCACGATACTAGTTCTCGTTGCTGCCGCCAGTGCCCAGCACCTGCTTGCCGTTGACCAGGATCGGGCGCATGCGGTTGACGACACCCCTCGGCGTGCCAGCGCGCGAGGGATTGAGTGTCATCGTGAGCTCATCGCCGGCCTTGATTGTGGTGGCCGTCCAGCCGGCTTCCCGCAGGACGGTCGGACTGTTCATTTCGCCGACCCAATGCACCATCTCGCCCTGCTCGTTTCTGACGTCGAACTCGACGAACGAATGCGGGTTCCTGAAGGTGAACCTCGTCACGACACCGGTCAGCGTCACGGCTTTCGTGGGGTCGTAGGATGCATTCGTGCCGTGATGCGCGAACACGGACGTCGACGCGAGGAGCGCCACCGTCGCGATCAGGCACCGTTCGATCACGCCTCTCATACGGATTCTCCGGTAGAGTCCGGCTTTAGCCGGACCAGCTCTAGTTGGTCGATGCGGTCGACATTCCCTTGAACGTCAGCTTCTGCAATCCCATCGTCGTGCCGGCGATGTAGATGTTCCCCTTCGAGTCGGTGGCGATGTGATGGCCGCCGCCGATCTGGCCCGGCAGCTTGATGTTGCCGACAATCTGCATCGCCTTGCGATCGACGATCTGAATGTCGTTGCCGTTGCCGACGTAAAGGAACTGCTGATCGGGATCGGCCGAGAACGCCAGGTCGCGCGCGAACTGCGTGTCGGTCTTGACGATCTGCTTCAGGAACTTGCCGTCGGGGGTGAACGACTGCACGCGGCGGTTCTCGCGATCGGCGACGTAGACGATGCCGTCCTTCGACAGGCGAATCGCGTGCACGATGCTGAAGTTCTTCGGCCCGTCGCCCGCCGGGAATTCCTTCGGCGTCACGACCTCGCAGTGGTCATCGTCCACCGGCTTGTTGCCGAACGCGCCCCACAGCCGCTTGAACTTCCCTGTGTCGGCGTCGAACACGATGACGCGGTGGTTGCCGTAGCCGTCGGCGACGAACAGCTCGTTGGTGCGCGCGTTGTACTGCACGTCGGCCGCGCGGTGCACGTTCGTCGTGTCCGCGTTCCCCTTGCTCTGATTGCTGTGGCCGATCTGCATGACGAACTTGCCGTCCTGCGTGAACTTCAGGATCTGATCGTCGGCGACATGTTTCAGGTTGGCGATGCCGTTGGTCGGGCAGTTGTTGCCGGTGATCCAGACGAAGCCTTTGCTGTCGACGTTGATGCCGTGCTCGCGCTGCGGCCACTCGTAGCCCTGGCCCTCGCCGCCCCAGCTCTTGACGTAGTTGCCGGCCTGGTCGAACACCATCACGGCGGGCGCGCGCTTCGGCACGTCTTCGGGCTTGATCAGCGTGCGCGGGCGATGCAGCGCCCAGATGTGATCCTGCGCGTCCACGGAGAAGCTCGAGACGTCGCCGAGCTTCCACTGCGCGGGAACCTTCGGCCAGCCGCGATCGACCTCGAAGGTCGGCAGGCGCGTGCCGGCGGTGGCCACAGCTCCGGGAGTGCCGGCGGCAGTCCGCTGCTTCGCGGCCAGCGCCGGGTTGACGTATCCCTTCTGCAGAACCTTCTTCAGATCCGGACGCACGCTGAGATACGTGATGTGATCCGGAACCGCGGAGAATCCGTGCGGGACGCCCTCCGGAATCACGATGATGTCGCCGACATTGATCACGCGGCTGCTGAAGCCGACCATCGTGCCGTTGCACGATGGGCCGTTCAGAATCGTGGTGACCTCGTTGTCGGCGGCGGACTTCCGTCCGTTGACGATCGTGCCGCCGGTGATCAGCGTGCCGGTGCCTGAGATCACGACGTACGTTTCAGCCGTGCTGTCGTGCGAGATGCCGCCCGGCCCGGTCGCTCCGGGACGCGCCTGACCACACGCCGGCGTCGCCGGTGCGGGCGCTGCGGCTGGTGCAGCCGCCGGAGCAGGCGCCGCCGGGAATTTGCCGCGCGCGACGACAGCGACGCCAAGCTGATACGTCCCCATGTCGATCACGCGCAGCGTGTTGTCGGGGATCGTGCGCTTGGTATCCGCGGCCATCTTCAGCACCGCCTTGATGTCGGCGTCACTGACGATGACGGCGTCTTTCGGCGCCTGCGCGGACACGATCGCGGGACCGGCCGCAAGGAGCACAGCCAGCGTTCGCAGGAAGTTCTTCGTCATGGCTACTTCACCTCCACGAGCTCAATGGCAACGCGGTCGGGGCCTTCGATCATCGCCGCGCGCATGTTGCCCCACGGATGAATCTCTTCGAGGAACTTGACGCCTTCGCCCTTCAGGCGAGTCACGGTCGAATCGAGATCGGCGACGCTCAGCGCCCAGTGATCGACGACGTGGCCGCGCGTGCTGACGAGGCCGCCGCCGGGCCACGGACGGATGGAGATCGAGATGTCGTCGAAGAACACGGCGCCCGCCGGATCACGGACGAAGCCGGTCTTGGCAAATGACGGCCACGTCGGCGGCGCGTAGAGCTGCTTGCAGTCGCCCGGCGGGAGCGTCCCGGGCGCGCCCCCGCGTCCAGCCGGCAGCGTCGCGCCGAGATGCGTGATGTACCACTGCATCGCGCAGATCGGATGCTCGTGGTACATGTGAATGTGGTTGAAGCGCTCGACGGTTCCCGCCTGCGCGTTCTCGATCATGATGCCGTCGGGCCCGCGCAGGTAGCCGAAGCCGCCTTCGCGCGCCGGCTGCACGCCCTTCGCGCGCATCTCGAGAATCTGCTCCTGCGTCGGCAGTCCGGGCAGCGTGTCGCTCGACATGTCGACGAGCTTGCCGTCGGCCGCGTCCCACATCTGCGCGATCTGCAGGCCCATCTTGCGGAAGTTCTCGTCGTACTTCCGCGAGTCCGGTGTGTTCCAGCCGAAGTGCCACACGGACGTCTGCGGTCCCGTCAGCTCGTTCTGCGGCGGCGCCGCGACCTTCGTGAACAGCAGGTAGACGTTGCCGGTCTTCACCGCCTCATAGCCGTTGAACTTCGTCTGTGTCGCGGTGAGCGCGAACGGCTTCGGGTAATACGCCGCGGCCTTGGCGGGATCGACGGAGTTGAGGTGCACGTGATGGACGTGCATGGGCGCAACTTTCGGCGTCTGGGCGGACACCGACAGGCCACAGAGGCACAGAGACACAGAGAACAAATATTTCTTCACTGTTCGCCTCTCGCTACTTCGTTGCGTTAGACGCCCCTGGCTTGAATGGATATCCCGGCGGCCCGTTCACGTAGAACGCGCCGAGGTTCGTGATCTTGTCCATGTCCGGATAGAGCACGCCGAAGGCGGGCGCATCCTGGCTGCCGCGTGGTGAATACCAGATGGCGCCGTCGCGCGTGATCTGAATCTTCGGCGTGTCCGCGGTGCGCTGCGGCTTCGGATAGAGCGTGAACGACTGGTCGCGCGGGTTGAACTTGAAGATCGACGCCGCGCTGCCACCCACGTCGGCAACCCAGATGTTGCCGTCCGGATCCTGCGAAACGTCGTACGGGTTCGCGTTGCGCCGCGGCACGACGTACTCGGTGATGCGGCCGGTTGTCTGATCGATCTTGCCGAGGCGGCCAGGCCGCTGGCCCGCGGACCACATGCCGAACCAGATGTTGTTCTGCGCGTCGACGTTCAGCCGGCGAATCTGCGACGGATAAGTCGGCGGCGCGAAGATGGTGAACTGGTTGTTGTGCGTGTCGAACTTGGCGATGTTGCCCGAGTCCCACAGCGCAATCCACATGTTGTCGTTTCTGTCCGCGATGATGCCGTAGGGGATCGCGTTGTGCGTCGGGATGGGGAAGACCGATACCTTCTTCGTCGCGCGATCGAACTTCGCGATGGCGCCGCCCATGATCCAGCCGACGTAGACGTTGTTCTGCGAGTCGAACGCCATCGACTGCAGCCACTTCTTTTCATTCCGAATCACGTGGTCCGGATCCATCGGGATGATGTATTCGAACTTCTCGGTCTTCGGGTTGAAGCCGAGCAAGTGCTTCTCCGCATCCGGCTTCTGTCCTTCGGCCTCCGCCAGCCAGATCATCCCGGTGCGATCGATGTTCACATCGTGATTGCCGTTCCGCGGATCCGGCAGCACGTATGACTTCTGCGTGCCGGTGCGCGGATCGAGCTTGACGAGGCGATTCGGGTAGCCGCGATCCGTCAGCCAGACGTTCCCTTCGGCATCGAAGCGTACGTCCTGCCCGACACGGTGGCCGGCGAACTGTCCCTTCCACGAGCTGAACTGCGGATCGTTGATGCCCTGGCCGGGCGCATCGGGCGTCAGGTAGTACTCGATGAACTCCGCCTTGCCGAGTTTCGCTTCCTCGAGCGGGAGCTCCTTGTCGATCTTCACCGCGCGCGGCTGCGCCGACGGCCCGAAATTCTTCACCAGGTACTGCAGCAGCGTTTCGCGATCCTCGCGCGAGAAGCGCAGCGCCGAGGCGCGGTACGTCAGCAGGCCTTCCGCATACGAGGAAGGCGCCTTGTCGAAGAGGTTCTTCCCCATCATGCGATCGAGCCGCAGGTTCCACGTGCCGACCGTCGCCGGCTGCGTGGAGAGGAAGTTCTCGCCGTGGCAGATCATGCAGGTCCGCTCGGCGATGTCGCGCCCCGGACCGGGGGGATAAATTTCGTCGTAGCTCGCTTCAACGCGGATGCGCGAGACGCCCTGGCTCTCGCCTTCGTTCGCGTTGACGATGGCGCGATCGGCGGCGGCCGCGGGCTGGGCGAACGTCAGCGTCACCTTCGGGCTCTCGCCGGCCTTGATCGTCAGCTTCTGAACGTCGGACTTCAGCTCCCTGGTCGCCGCGCTGATCTCGTAGTTGCCAGGAAAGAGCGCGACCGCGCGGAAGCGCTTCGCGTTCGTGTAGACCATGTAGAGCATCCGCTTGTCGGTGTTTCTGACGAACACCTGCGCGGCGCTGTACGGCGTGGAGGACTCGACGGTTCCCGTCAGCGTCGCGGTCCCCGCAACCGACGCCGTCTGCTGCGCAGCGACGCCGAAGCTGCCGGCCGCCAATCCGACGAGAATGACCCAAGTAAAGCGACGAACCATCGCGCACCTCCTGAAAGACGCGCTGATTATAGGTTCATCGGTACAAATTCACTCGGCTTTCTGGTAAGTGGCCGCTTTGGCTTTATCCCTGAGGACTCGCATAATCTGCATCCCGGTGGTCCAAGCGCCGATTCGGTCCGAGCGTCAGCAAATCAACCGATATCGATTTTGGGCAGCGGTTCCTGAGCTCGAGGGCAAGGTTCTCAGGGTGATCACTCTCGAGGATAAGATCACCACTCACAACGCGTTGTCGGGAGCGGATGAGCAGTGAAAATTGCGCGGCGTGTTTGCAATGAGCAAAGGAGCGGCGTCATGACGCGCGGAAATGTCATCATTCGATTCCTCGTCACGGCGGCCCTGCCGGCGGTACTCCAGGCGCAATCTGCTTCGGCGCCCGCGGTTGATGGCGCTTTACTCCCCTTGCCGCAACCACTGCGCCCAAGCGCGACGGTCGTTCGCCTGAACGCCTCGAATCAGCCGGAAGTGCTGCGCAAGGGAACGAACGGAATGGTGTGTATCGCCGACCGTCCCAACGATGATCGGTTCGACGTGCGCTGCTATCGCGACATATTCATTCCGGTCGTGTACCGTGCGTTCCAGCTCGGATACACGGTCAGTGGGCCGAAGGTCGGCGACGAAATCAAGGCAGGGAAGTTGCGCGTGCCGTCGGAACCGACCGCGGGGTACCGCTGCCTCGGGCCGATCGCCGGCTACGATGCGCGGCGCCAGTCAGTGGACAGTCGAATCGAATGCTGGCAGTCGATTCACTTTCCATTTCGCACCGCCGCCGAGCTCGGCCTTCCGGACGAAGCCGACGTGCCGGAGGCGCAGCAGCAGACGATTCCGTACGTCATGTCCAGTGGCAATTACTGGGCGCACGTGATGATTCGCCATCCAGCGCCCGCGCCGTCGGCGCATTGATCGACGGACTTAACGGACCTCGTTCTCAGCCGGCCTTGATTATTGGATAACAGTGACGAACCAATGGACGGTGACGCAGCTGACGCATTCGCCAGTTTGCCGTTGCGGCGCAGTCAGGAACGTTTGATCGCCTGGTTGCACGGCACGATACAGGTACACCATCCGATCCCGTCCCGCTCTCTTCTCGACCAACATCAGCGCGTCGCCCGCGCCGCCAATTGCGCCATACGTGGACGGCACTTGCAACGCCACTGTTTGACCGACGTGAAGCGTGGCTCGCTCCTCGGGTTGCAGCTGCATCACAGGAACACATGCGACGCAGCCAGAGAGCACGATCGAGATGACGAAGCCACTCCGTCGCGTTCGGCATGGCGTTACACTCGCGCACGTGCAGATGACGAGCACGCTGATACATGACGGTCGTCGGCCGATTCTTGCCGCCGCACGGATCGTGGTCATCGGCGTCATTATCTTCGTCACGGCCGCATGCACGCATGGCTCCGGACCGTCAGGCATTTCGTCGGTGCCGCGGGAATGGCCAGTCTACGGGCATGACACGGGAGGCACACGATTTTCTCCCCTCGACGATATCAATCGCGACAACGTCGGCAGACTCTCCATAGCGTCGACAGTTCGTCGTCATCGCCGCGGGCGGACACGCCAAGTTGACGGAAGAGCAGAGCGGTGACGCGCTCGTCGCGTTCGCGCTGCCGCGGTAGCGATTGTCGATCAGCGGGTTGTTCGAACAGGAAAGCCGGAGCGCTCGATGGTGACGGTCACGCGCTGGCGGCCGAAGCGCTTCGCTTGATCGCAGCCCGGCATATAGACGTCGATGCGGCGCCCTTTCAACGCGGTGCCCTTGTCTTCAACGACGTAGGTGCCGCGGATATGACGGCCGCGGATGAGGATGCGCGAGCCGAGGGGCAACACTCGCGGATCGGCGGCGACCGTTCCGCGGTGGACCTCGTTGCCGGCAGCCGTTCTGCCGCGCAGGCAGTACGCCGTCGCCACCATCGTCATCGATGGGGTCGGCGCGCGTCGATGTACGCCCTCGGCTGATAGCAACGCGCCGACAAGCAGCACAAGCACGACAACGGCGAGAAACACACGCTCGCGGCCTTCACCTGTCGAGCACGCTTCCATCCGCGCCGATAGAGCGCAAGAAGCTCGCCAGGAGGTTGATGAGCTCGTATGGGATTAGTGAAGGCCGCCTACGGGTGCGTTCATCGCCGTCACGGCTGTCTCGGGTACCGATACGGACCTGATATGTGAATCTCCACGACGTCGGTTGCTATGCCGTTCTCGTTCACCATGAACTGGTAGCCCAGTCCAAGACCTTCAAACAGCGTCTGGGATAGCGGCACCAGCGGCCGCGACTCGTCGCCGGCGATTGTGCCGCCGGGGATCTTGACGATCAACTGGCCGCCGGAGAGCGACACTTCCACCGTGCGCTTGTTTCCGCCCCAGACCCCGCTGTAGACGCCGACGTATCGCGCCAGCATGTCGGGCGAAACGGTCACCGCCGAGCTCGAGGCATCCGAGACACTGCCCGTCCAGAGCTGGCTGCTGCGTTCGCAGACCGCCTCGAGCATTTCCGTATCGGCGGCCAGCGCCATGTTCGCCGTAAAGCCCCACGGCTTCGCGTACGTGGCCGGATCGGTGTATGTCACCTCCACCTCCAGGTGGCCGACGTCCCGGCGTCGGTATCGCTCCGTCACACGCAGCGCCTCCGTATGCGGCAGACCCGCATCGTTGAGCCACGTCTTGTCGTTGAAGCCCACACTGTTCACGACGAGTGTGTCGCCGTCCCAGCGCCCCACGGAGTACCCCATCCAGCTTGGTGCAGGCTTGGCTTCCAGTTCGCGGCCATCCATGTGGATCACGCGATAGGTGAGATCGTCGTTCAGAATCGCGAGGGCCGCCGGCGTCTGGAGGATGCGCTTCCACCCGGCAAATCTTCCAGACTCGGGCCCGCTCGGCAGGCACTGGAAAAAAGGACGCCCCCTGAAGTAATCCTGCCGACGCTGACGGAGGAGGTCGTCGACCCACGCCTGCGCATTGGCGGGGTCGGGGCGGGAGACGGGGTTCGGCCCGTTCCAGATTCCGGTCAAGTCGGGCTTGCCGTCGGGCCCGCGCGGCGCCGGTGCCGTGAGGTCGGGCTTGCCGTCGGGACTGCGCGGAATGCCGGAGGTAGGCCGATCCAGCCACTGGGCCTCGGCCGAAATCGTCCCCATCATCAGGATGAGCGTTGCGAGCAGCAGCCTCATATCGCCCTCCGAATTGGTTGTGGAACGCCGCCGCTCGATGCGGGTGTAGCCCAATTTTCCCGAAAGATACAACCCCGCGGATTGATTGACAACGCGAAAGTGCGGGTTCTAGACTCGCGAAATCATGAAGAATCTTGGTCGCAGCGCGATAGTGATCGCTGTCGCGCTCGTTGCGATGGCTGCGATCGTTGCCGCGCAGGCAGTGGGTCAGGTGAACGGCATCTCGGGCCCGGCGAAGCTCAACCCGAAGGCCAACATCAGCGCCGCCGGATTCCCGCCGCCCTACTGGGCGTATCCGGTCAACCTGCCTGACTACGCCGCGCCGCCCGACAAGGGCGAGAAGATGCGCGTGCCCAACAGCAACGTGACCTACACGCTGACGCAGATCCGCGACTTCTTCTCGCCGCCCGATTGGCATCCTGGAGATCACCCGGCGATGCCGTCGATTGTCGGCCAGGGACGCAAGCCGCAAGTCTGGGCGTGCGGCTACTGCCACCTGCCTGTCGGCTGGGGCAAGCCCGAGAACGCGAACGTCGCGGGACTGCCCGAGGCGTACTTCATGCAGCAGGTGGCCGATTTCAAGAACGGCTCGCGCCGCGGCACCGTGCCCGACATCCTCCCGCATTCAGGAATGGTCGCGGCGATCATGCCGACGACGGATGCCGAAGTGAAGCAGGCGTACGACTACTTCGCGAAGACGAAGCTGACGCAGCAGAGATATACGGTCACCGAGTCCGCGACCGTCCCGAAGACCAGGGTGCAGGGCAGCTGGGTGCTGGCCCCCATCCATGGTGACGGCGAAGGGATGGAGCCGATCGGTCAGCGCATCATCGAGGTGCCGAACGATCCCGTCCTGACAACGCTCCGCGACTGGCGGATCGGATTCACGACCTACGTGCCGCCCGGCAGCATCAAGAAGGGTGAAGCGCTCGTGACGACGGGCGGCAATGGCAAGACGGTGCAGTGCACCATCTGCCATGGGAACGACCTGCGCGGCATCGGTCCCGTCCCGCCGATCGCGGGGCGGTCAGCGATCTCTACGTTCCGTCAGCTGTACGACTTCAAGGATGGCGCGCGGCACGGCGCCTGGTCGCAGATGATGCAGCCGGTCGTGAAGAACCTGACGCTCGACGACATGATCGCGATCGTCGCGTACACCTCGTCGAAATTACCGTAGCAGCTCGTCGATCAGCTTTTTGTATTCCGGATACTGTTGCGCGCCGCCCATCACGCGGCCGTTGATGAAGAAGGTCGGCGTTCCCTGAACGCCGGCCGCCTCGCCCTCCATCTTGTCCTTCATCACCTCGTCCTTGTACTTCTCCGAGTCGAGGCACCGATCGAAGGCGGCCGGATCCATCTTGATGTCCTTCGCCCACTTCTTCAGGTCCGCGGGCTTCAGCCGGATCACGTCGTCACCCTTGTTGTACTGCTCGCGGAACACCTTGTCGTGGTACTCCCAGTACTTGTTCTGGTCGCGCGCGCAGTTGACGGCCATGGCGGCGAGCACGGCTTCCGGGTGCGTCGTGAGCGGGAAGTCACGGAACACGAGCTTCACCTTGCCCGTGTCGATGTAGTCCTTCTTCAGCCGCGGCTCGATCTCCTTCCAGAACATGCGGCAGGACGGGCACTGATAGTCGCCGAACTCGATCATCAGCACCTTCGCGTCCGGGCTGCCGAGCATCGGGTCGTCATCGACGCCGATGAACACGCCGCGCTGCGCGGAGGCGCGTAATGCCAGCAGCACGGTGAACAGCACCGTCGCGAGTACCTTCATCGGCTTGCCTCTTCGCACCTTATAACACGTTCGAACGATCCGAACGATCCGAACGACCTGCGTCAGTACGTGACCCGGACGCGGTACTTGAGCGTCGACGTTCCGTCCACCGCCACCGGTACCGTGAACTGCGCAGCAAAGGCCGCGGTCTTCTCCCACGCGTGTGACGACGCGAGCATCCGCCAGTTGCCGCCGATCGGCTCGTTCACTTCGACGGTCACGGGCGTCTCCTTGTGGTTGCGCAGTGTGATCTCGTAGCCGAACTCGTAGACGTTGCCGCCGATGTGCTCCCAGTCCGTCTGTTTTCGCTCGCAGACGACGTCGAAGGCGTTGCCGATTTTCAGGTCGAGCGTTTCGTCCTTCGGCGTGTGATCGATGCGGTCTTCGCCGACGAACTGCACGCCGCCCTTCGAGTCGGCCTGATACACGCGCACGTTGCCCGCGGGCATCGGCATGCCGAGCCCCGCCTTCGCCTCGTTCTTGAACTCGTAGAACACCTGGACGACGTCCTTGAGCGGCGCGCCCGGATGCTGCGCGTTGCGGTAGTAGATCGACTGGCCTTCGACGGCGTAGCGCTTCCGCACGGGAAAGCCGGTCGCGCCGAGCATGCTCACCTGCTTGGTCTCGGCGTTGTTGATCGTCGTCTTGCGCGCGAGTGTGTAGAGGTGGTAATCCGAGAACGACTCCTGCGACATCGCCGGCGGCGCTTCTGCGCGGCGAACGCGCACCTCGTCCATCGACGCCAACTCGTTGAGCTGTTGCTTGACCCGATTCACGTCTCCGGCGACGAGCTGCAGGCGCGCGTTCTTGAACGACGTGCCGCTGCCGTTGGTCACCGTCACCCACCCGTCCACGTCGGCCGATTTCTCGTCGCGCGCAACGGTCAACACGTAGTCGGCGTTCCACGACAGGCTGCCCGCGAGGTACGACGCTTCGACGCGATGCCGCGTGCCGCCGCTGTTGTCGAGCGTCCAGATCATCGTCGGATGTGAATAGAGATTGCCCGGCAGCTCGGGGAACCTGTACTCGGTGGCCGGCATCCCCGTGACGATTTCGCCGCCAATCTCCCAGACGGGCGCGGTGTTGTAACTGAGCAACCGTGCCTTGACTTCGGCGGGTTTGCCGTCATGGTCCCAGCGGCCGCCGACGAGCGTGACTTCCCGGCCGACGTACTTGCGCAGCAGCTTTTCCGGTTCGAGCAGGTCGTACTCGTAGTTCTGCTCGACGACGCTGACTCGCGCCGGCTCGGTGAGCGACCGGAAGTGGACGGTGGCGGGATTGATCGTCGCAGCGATGTCGATGAAGTGCAGGTCCGATTCGCCGCGGGCGATCTGGATGTTGCGCACGTCACGGACGAGCGCGAGGCTCGAGTTGTAGATCGTCAGCGCCAGCTCCGCCTGATCGTCGAGCGTGGTCGTGCCGGGGAGGTTCTGCGGCGCCTGTGCCGGTTCGGCCTTGGGCGCGGGCGCCGGCGATTCGGCGGGCCTCATTGACAGGGCGGTGGTGAGGGCGAGCATGAGGGGCGCGAGCAGGAATCGTGAGGACATGTGTGGCTCCTTTCCCGTAGAACGGAGCCACCAGAATTTCTTGCAGGCGTCGTCCTATCGTCGCCTACCGCCGCGTCCAGGTCAGGCCGCCGTCGTCGGTCGCGAACGATCGGCCGTCGGCCGTCATCACGGTGGCCGAGCGCGCGTCGGCAGCTTGCACGGCTGACAGATCCGTCATCTCCGGGAATGTCACACGTTGCCACGCGCGGCCGTCGACCGATCGCCACACCGTTCCGCCACGTCCGACGACCCAGCAGATGCCCTGGGCGGGCGAGGATCCGGCAACGAGCTCGGTCGCTGCGGCAGGCATCGCTGCGGTCCAGACCGCGCCGCAAAGTGGAGCGATCTGCACGCGCTCCGCCAGCGCGTTCGCGGATCCTGGAGCAGCGGACGCGGGCGCCTGCTTCAAGTCGCGCGACGGCGCGTTGTCGAGCACCACCGCGTCCGAGCCCGGCGCGCTTACCGCGGGTACGCCCGGCGCGGGCGGACCGCCCGACGGGCGCGGCACGGCAACCCAGATCGCCAGTGCCGTAGCCGCCGCCGCCAGCGGCACGGCCCACGCGAGCCACCATCTCGGCGCGCGTTCAGGTTCGGACGCAGGGACAGCCGCACGGGTGCGTCCCATCGCACCGAGCAGCATCTGACACCGCTGGCAGCCGGCTACGTGACCGCGCACGTCTTCGAGCGCGGCGCCGGTCAGGCCGCCGTCCATCCACGCCGCCAGCGTCTCAGCGTCCAGGCAGTTCACGGACCTTCTCTCACCGTTGAACGATCCTCCGGAAATTTCTTGCGTACGTCGTCCGTTTCTTCAGGTTTCAGAAGCTCGCGCAGATCGAGCGGCCCCACATCCGCGCTGATCGACGCCACACACTCGGCAATTTCGGCTTCGGTCAAGCAGTGTTCGGCGCTGAGTGCGCGCTCGACCTCGCTGCGGAGCGCTTTACGGGTGCGCGCCAGCTGACGTGAGCAGGTCGCCTCGTGCTCGCTCAGGAGCCTGCCCGTTTCGGAAAGCGTCAACTCCTGCGCATAGTAGCAGGCGAGGCGAAGGCGGTCGCGCGTGGTCAGCCCGGCGACCGCTCGCTGCAGGGCCTTGCGGAACAACTCGAAATACCGCGGCCGATCCTCATCGTAAAGGGCGGCTTCAGCCGGCCCGGCGAATGGCGTGCCGGGTTCATCCGCCGCCAGCGGCTCCAGGCGCTTGCCCGCGCGGAGGCGGTCGACGTGCCGCTGCGCGAGCACTGCTCTCAACCACGTGGCAAGACTGCTGCGGCCGTGAAAATAGCGGAACAGCGAGCGTTCGAACAGCTCTCCGTAAATACTGTCGGCCAACTCACGCGCGCCCCCGGAGGCGTCGAGCGCATCCGCCGCGCGATACAAGACGGGACGATGTTCGCGGATGAAGTGCTCCCACGCGGCGTCATCGCCGGCGGCGCAGCCGCACGCGAGCGCCAGGTCCTCGAGATGGAGCGCGCCAAGGTCGGCGCCTCGCTCGGCGCTTCGCTCGAGCGCCTCAGCAAAGCGCTCGAGAGGCACGCGCCATCGCTCGGCATGTCCCCGGCGATGGAGCCGCTCGACGAGCTTCGCGTCGATGGACACCCGTCACACAGTACACCGTGTGCGCTGGTAGGCGACGACCGTCAGGAGCACACCGACGGTCATCGGAAACAGCGCTGGCGCAATGGGGCCGCCGGATGCCGTGATAATCGTCGCCCCGACCATGATGATGACGAGACCCGACGCGGCGAGCGGGGTAAGAACTGGCCGAATCCGCAACGCCCACGGAAGGACCAGCCGTGATATCTCCTTCTATTCCCTGGTCGAGCGGCGCCTGTCGATTTCGACAGCTCTCGTTCGACCAGTGAGTAAAGGGGGTGACGGACGTGAAATTCATGGTGATCGTCAAGGCGGACAAGAAGACCGAGGCGGGCGTGATGCCGACCGAGCAGGAGCTCGCCACGATGGGCAAGTACAACCAGCAGCTGATCGATGCGGGCGTGCTCGTGGACGCCGCAGGGCTGCAGCGCAGCTCGAAGGGGGCGCGCGTCGGCTTCAAGGACGGCAAGGTGGTCGTCACCGACGGCCCGTTCGCGGAAACCAAGGAGCTGATCGCCGGCTACTGGATCATCAACGTCAAGTCGAGGGCCGAAGCCATCGAGTGGGCGAAGAAAATCCCGTTCCAGACGCTGCCCAACGACGGCCGCGAGCCGGAAGTCGAAATCCGTCAGTTCTTCGAGATCGAGGACTTCCCGAACGCGCCGGCGGAGGTCGTCGAGCAGGAGAAGAAGCACTTCGGGAGGAAGTGATGTTCAACACGTATCTGAATTTCAACGGCAACTGCGCCGAGGCGTTCCGGTTCTACGAGCGCTGCTTCGGCGGCAAGATCGAGTTCCTGCAGACATTCGGCGAGTCGCCGATGAAGGAGAGCGTCACGCCTGACCAGTACGGCCTCGTGATGCACGTCACGCTGAAGGTCGACGGTGACACGTTGATGGGCTCCGACGCGCCGGGCGATCGATATGAGCAGCCGCAAGGCATGTACGTCTCGATCGCGCCGAAGACGTACGAAGACGGCGAGCGGATCTTCAAGGAGCTGTCCGACGGCGGCCAGGTCGAGATGCCGTTCCAGCAGACGTTCTGGTCCGCCGGCTTTGGCATGACGAAGGATCGGTTCGGCATTCCGTGGATGGTGAACTGCGAGGCGGCGCCAGCCTAGTTGGTAGGTGGTGGCTGGTAGTTGGTAGTTGTGATGTGATCGGTCGCCGTGGCGACCGATTCCATCCGGCAGACCATCGAGCAGGTTTGCCGGGCAACCCGCGATCGTGGCTGGTGTCCGCCGGCCGCTTCAAGGCGATTGACGCGGCCAGGCGGCGGAAGCGGTTCGACGCGCTGGACGATGTGGGTGAGAAGGCGGATGTGCCGGTCATGGATACGGCCGCGTGGGCGGACGAGGAGAGCGTCGAAGACGATCAGCTCCGGCTGATCTTCACGTGCTGCCATCCGGCGCTGGCCCCCGATGCGCAGGTGGCGCTGACGCTGCGCGAGGTGTGCGGCCTGACCACCGAAGAGATCGCGCGCGCGTTCCTGACGCCGCCGCCGACCCTCGCCCAGCGCATCGTGCGCGCGAAGGGGAAGATTCGCGACGCGAAGATTCCGTACGAAGTGCCGTCGCGCGCGGACCTGCCGGAGCGGCTCGATGCGGTGCTGCGCGTCATCTATCTCGTGTTCAACGAGGGTTACGCGGCGTCATCGGGTGAGCGCGTGACGCGTCACGATTTGTCAGGCGAAGCGATTCGATTGGGGCGGCTGCTCGTGGAGCTGCTGCCGGAGGGTGAAGCACAGGGTCTGCTCGCGCTGATGCTGTTGCACGACTCACGGCGCGCGGCACGCAGCTCGCCGGAAGGCGACGTGATCCTGCTCGAGGATCAGGATCGCTCGCTCTGGAATCGCCAGCAGATTGCCGAGGGGACAGGGCTCGTCGAGCGGGCGCTCTCGCCGGGCTTGCCCCGAGCGCGGTCGAGGGGTGGGCCGTATGCGATCCAGGCGGCGATCGCGGCGGTGCACGCGGGTGCCCGAACGGCGGAGGAAACGGATTGGGACGAGATCGCCGGCCTCTACGGCGTGCTGATGGAGATGGCGCCGTCGCCGGTCGTCGAGCTGAATCGCGCAGTGGCGGTGGCGATGCGCGATGGTCCGGCCGCGGGCCTCGCGATCATCGATCGCCTCCTCGCGCGAGGTGAGCTGAAGGATTATCGACTCGCGCACGCGGCGCGGGCCGAACTGTGCCGGCGTCTTGGCCGCACCTCAGAGGCGCGCGCGTCGTTCGAGCGCGCGCTGACGCTGACCAAGCAGGAGCCAGAACGCCGGCTCATCGAGCGCCGTCTCGCGGAGTTGTCGCGATAGCACATATCGGTAGGGTCCGGCTTTAGCCGGACCGTCAAGGAGATCCATGAAGTATCTGTGCCTGGTCTATCTGGAGAAGGACAAGTGGAGCGCCGTGCCCGACCGCGAGTGCAAGGTATGTGGCGAATCGTTCCGCGACCGCGGCGTGCTGCTCGCCGCCGAGCCGCTCGAGGGGACCGAGACCGCAACCACCGTGCGCGTGCGCAACGGCAAGACCTACATCACGGACGGTCCGTTCGCGGAGACGAAGGAAGCGCTCGCCGGGTTTTATCTGCTGGATGCGCGCGATCTGAACGAAGTTATCCAGATGGCGACGAAAATTCCGCCTGCACGGGAGGGGAGCATCGAGGTGCGGCCGGTGCGGGAATTGGTGCCGTGAGACCTGCGGTCCGGGCTCGACTATAGGCCTCGCCGGCGCAACTCGTCGAAGAAATTCAGCAGCAGGGTGACGTGGTTCGGTGTCTGTTCCTCCGACGATCTGGTCGCCGGCATCAGAGCAATCACGGAGGCGCCATCACGCGCGACGTCGATGTTCGCGAGCACTCCGGTGTCGCCAACCGGTTCGCGTCCCCACGGGCGCGGCGGCCCGCCCTTGAACGAATCGCGGTCCGCGGTATAGCTCACCACGAACAGCCTGTGGTCTTCGTTTTCGTAGAGCAACTCGCGTCCGTTCGGCATCCAGAACGGAATGTGTCCGCCCGACGACGAGATCATGGTCTTCGTCCCGTCGTCCGGGAATCTTCTGACGTAGATTTCCCACGCGCCCGATTCGTTCGAGCTGTAGGCGATCCAGCGTCCGTCCGGAGCAAACGCTGGATAGGCTTCGAAGGATGGTGATTGCAGGTACGGTTCCGGGATTCCCGCGGTGACGCCAGCCGCGCTGTACGTGACCGGCACGGTCCACAGGTCGAATCCGCTCGACGCACCCATCGCGTAGTACGCGAGCCGCCGGCCGTCGGACGTGAATGACCACGGCACCGCAACGCCACCAGTCTCAACCAGTCGCGGCGAGGCGCTCGGTGCGGCCGGTGCCGCGGTCATAGATCAGAATGCTCTCGACGCCGCTGTCGGTCGCGGACAACGCCACGCGCCGGCCGTCCGGCGAGAGTCGCGGCCACCCGTAATGCGCCGGCTTCGAGATCAACGTGTGCGCGTCGCCTGTGGCGTCAATCGACTGCAGGACAAACTGCCCTCCGCCCGCGCTGCGTCGGTAGACGAACGTTCCGTCCTGCGACGCGTCGAGCTGGGCGTAGCCGAACGTCGACGAGTACGACACGTCGTCCAGGACGGGAACCGCGCCGCCGCGCAGTTGCAGGCGATCGAGATCGAGCGGCGCCGCGAACAGCGTCCCCTGATTGACGTAGGTGAGATAGCCGTTCGCGAGATACCGGCCGAAGGTGCCGCCGCGCACGACGACATGGCTCTTTCCGTCTGCCAGCGAGAGGACGTCGATCGTCGCCGTGTTGGGTCCCGCCGCTCCAACGGCCGTGAAGAGAATCAGCTTGCCGCCTGCGAGCACCTGCGGCCAGCGGGGGTCAAGCGATTCCGCAGAAAAGTCGGCAATCACGCTGGGATTGCCCCCCGCGGCCGCTACGCGCGACAACCGCATCCTGGTGAATGCCCCAACGATGTATCCATCGTCGCCCCAGCTGCCGCCGAGGAGATCGGTCGCGTCGCAAATGACGGTTGGCGCGCCGCCGGCGACGGAGACCTTCTTCAACTTGCGATCGGCCCAGAACGCGATCCACCGGCTGTCGGGCGAGAAGAATGGGCCGCGCGCACCTTCCGTGCCTGCGATGACGGATGCCGATGATTCGTCCAGACGCCGCGTGTTCAGATACGCCTGCCCGTCGGCATTCCGTGAAGCGAAGACGACGCGGTTTCCGTCGGGGGAGAGCACGACGTCGGTGCCGACCTCGGAGCCGAGAACGCCGTTCGACTTCAGCTCGACCTCGAGACGCACGAGCGGATGATTCACCTCGGCCGCCGTGCGCTTCGTCATCCACGATGCCGCCGTGAGGGCAAACGCGACGAGGACGACTGTCACAGCAACCCATTCGATCCAGCGGCGGCGGCGCGATGGTTCCCGAACAGGCCGACTCGCAACACGATTGCGGAATTGCGGAACGTAGGTCCCCTTCGGCAGAACCATCACAACCGCGTCCTCGCGGCCCTCGGTCTCGTAATAGCGATCGAGGCGGCCTCGAAGCCGCGAGACCTCCGCCCGGACGATCGGATCGCTGCGCGGATCGAACGAGTCGCCCTTCTCCAGCGCCTCGGCCCCGAGGGTGTACTCCTTGAGCCGGTCCGAGCGGTCGTTCACCGTCTCTTCCACAAGGAATTTCAGTAGCGCGCTGGACCGTGCGGCATTGTGGAAGGTGCCGCTCGACAGCAACCGCTGCAGCGCTTCGACGACAGCCTCCCGGGTCGGCGCGGGCTCCATTTCGGGCCCCGATCATAGCGCGTGCGGTTCGCGTGCGGTTCGGTGCTTCCAACGCGTCCCTGTGGCGAAGAAGACTCGCGGCGCTGGAGGATGCGCATGATGACCCGGACGCGACTCGCCGTGAACGTCGTCGCCATCTGGTTGCTCGGGACCATGCCAGGATCGGCGCAGAACGGCACCGGCGCGATCCGCGGTACGGTGAGTAACCCGGATGGTCCCGTCGCCGGCGTCCCCGTTCAGGCAAAGGAGCAGTCGGCCGACGAGGTCTTCACCGCGACGAGTGCGGCCTCGGGACAGTTCGCACTGAATGCCCTGCCCGCAGGCACGTACGACGTGACGGTCCCTCAAATCGGGCTCGCCAACGCACGGTTCGTTCAGCGGAACGTGATCGTCGAGGCGGGCAAGACGACGGCCGTGGACATCGCGCTCGTGAAGGGCAACCTGGGCGTCATCGGAGACGACAACGCCTACCTCACCATCCGCAACAAGTACACGAACGTGCGAGGCGAGCCGCCGCGCATGGCTGACGGACGGCCTGACCTGTCAGGTGTGTGGAACGGCAACGTCGACCCCAATCCCGAAGCGGCGGCCCTGCTGCCGTGGGCCAACGACGTGTGGAAGCAACGCCTTGCCACAGCTCTTCGGGATCATCCCGCGGGCTTCTGCCTCCCGGGTGATCCGACGCCGACCAATCCTCTTCTTTACAGGATCGTTCACACCAAGCAACTGCTGGTCCTGCTGTTCGAGCAGGAGCCGCACTACCGTCAGGTATTCCTTGACGGCCGCGCGCATCCAACGGACGCCGACCCGACGTGGATGGGGCACTCGGTGGGTCAGTGGGACGGCGACACGCTGGTCGTCGATACCGCCGGCTTCAACGATAAGACCTGGCTGATCTTCGCAACAGGACTGCCTCATACCGGGATGCTGCACATGACCGAGCGGTACCGGCGCCCCGATCTCGGCCATCTCGTTGTCGATCTCAGGCTCGAGGACCCGGCAACATTCACCAGGCCAATCGAACGCCACATGACATGGCAACTCGCGCCCGGCGAGGAGATCCTCGAGGACATCTGTAACGAGAACAACAAATTTCCGGCGTACGCCGGCCTCAAGTGAGCGGAGCGCCATGCGAGACGCGTTCCTGACAGTCATCTTTGCGACTCTCCTCGTCGCCCGGGCCGCGTCGCCTGTGGCCGCGCATCATTCCTTCGCCGCGGAGTTCGACGTCACCAAGCCGATCATGCTCGTCGGCACGGTGACGAAGCTCGAATGGACAAACCCGCACGCGTACCTCTACATCGATGTGAAGGATCCGCAGACCGGCGTCGTCACGAACTGGGAGATCGAAATGGGAAGTCCGAACGGACTGACGCGACTCGGGTGGACGCGCAATCTGGTGAAGCCCGGCGACGGCGTCAGCATCGAAGGCAGTCTCGGACGCAACAAACCGCATCTCGCCAATGCGCGATCGGTGGTCATGACCGCGACCGGCAGGAAGCTGGGCGCGGCCTCGAGCGAAGGAGTCCGGTAACGCATGATGCGACTCGCCGTGTCTGTCGTGCGTCGTTTTTACCTGACCATGGCTCTGGCCACGACGTTGGTCGTCATCGCCGGCTTTGCGCCGAGCTACTACCTGCGGCCGTTCGTCCGCGTGACGCACTATCCGACCGGCATCCCGGTCTCGCCGACGCTGCCGCTGCTGATTCACATTCACGCGGTGGTATTGAGCCTGTGGCTCGTGCTGCTGCTGGTTCAGACCACGCTGGTGGCCGCGGGTCGAACCGAGGTCCACAAGCGGCTCGGCATCGCCGGCGCTGCGCTCGTCCCGGTGATCCTCGTGCTCGGCGTGCTCACGGCCATTCGAGGCGCCCGCGACGGATGGAATCCGGGCGGGCCGTTCGCCGACTCACTCGAATTCCTGATCGTCGGCCTCGGCGACATCACGCTGTTCACAGGGTTTGTGGCCGCGGCGCTCTATTACCGGCGGCAGCCCGAGATTCACAAGCGGCTGATGATTCTTGGCGCGCTGGGGGGACTGATGTGGCCCGCGATCACCCGCATCCCATACATCGCGCCGCACTCCGGGCCGATGTTCGGTCTACTGCTTGCGCTGGTGGCCGCCGCACCAATCCGTGATTACACGACGCGGCGGCGGATTCATCCCGTGACGTTGTGGGGAAGCCTGATCATCCTGGCCTCGTTTCCACTTCGGGAAGTGGTGGCGAAGACGAGCGCGTGGCACGTCTTCGCTGCCTGGATGATCAGGTGAGCTACTGCTTGAGCAGGGGAATCTTGTCCACGTCCGGCGCGGGAGGCTGCGCGCGCAGGAACGCGTAGATGTCCGTCAGCTCCGAATCCTTCACGACCTTTTCGGTGAACGGCGGCATCTCGCCCGTGGGATGCCGCACGTACTTCAGGAGCTGCGCGTAGGGAATCGGCCGCGGCGCGAGCCGGGCGCCCGCGCTGCCGCCCTGCGCTTCGTAGCCGTGGCACTGATAGCAGCCGAAGCTCACGAACAGCTTGCGCCCGTTCGCCGCGTTGCCCTGCGGCGCATTTTGCTGCTGCTGCGCACTCGCATTCTGCTGCGCTGGCGCCTGCTGTGCAGCACTGGCCATGACACAGGCCGCAAAGAAGATGAAGGTAAGAACGAGATGCTTCTTCATCATCAACCTACCGTGGCTGCGTGACGACGTCGACGAGCGCCGGCTCGCCCTTCTTGACCACGGCGAGCGCGCGCGCGAGCGCGGGACCGAGATCGTTCGGATTGCTGATCGGCCCTTCGGAGTAGACGCCCATCCCCTTCACGATCTGCGCGTAGTTGATGAACGGATCCTCGAGCGTCGTGCCGATGTGCGCGCGCGTGATGCCGCGGTTGTGCCGGTTGCCCATCCGCTGCACGTGCATCACTTCCTGGTGATACGCGCGGTTGTTGTGCATCACGGCGAGCAGCGGAAGCTTGTGGTGCGCGGCCGTCCACCAGACGCCCGGCGCATACATGAAGTCGCCGTCGCCCTGGATCGCGACGGAGATGCGCCCATGCTTCTTGTTCGCGAGCGCGCCGCCGACCGCCGCTGGCGCACCATAGCCCACGCCAGCGCCGCCCGATCCGCCGAGCCACTGATAGTGCTTGTCGAACTTCCAGAGGCGCTTCTCCCAGTTGCTCGTGTTGCCGCTCGCGGAGACCAGCGCCCAGTCCTCGTTCCTGATCACGTTGTAGAGCTCCGCGGTCAGCCGCGCGGTGCTGACGGGGCTCGCGTCCCACGCGACCGCCGCGTCGGAGCGCGTCCGATCGAGCGCGTTACCATGCTGCTCGGAGTACCGCTTGCCGCGCGCCTCGAACGCCGTCTTCTTGTCGCCCGTCATCGCCCGCTTCACCGCCTCGATGAGCGCCGGCAGCGTCGCCTCGGCATCCGCGGCCATCGCGATGTCGACCTCCGGATACCGCTGGAAGTCCTGATAGTTGCTCTTCATGTAGAGATCGCCGGCCGTGATGCTGATCAACTTCGTCCCCGGCTTGGTGATCGGACGCGAGCTGCGAATCAGCGAGTCGCGGAACGAATCCACCGTCCCCCAGAAATCCGCCAGCTCGAGGCCGAGGATCACGTCGGCGTTGCCGAGCAGCGCGCGGCCGCCGTTCGACAGGTTCAGCGCATGGTGCGACGGGAAGTTCATGCGGCCGCCCTGGTCGATGACGGGCGCCTGCAGCACCTCCGCAAGCTCGATGAGATGCGCCATCCCCGCCGGCGTGCGCGCGAGGCGGTCGGCGATGATCACCGGGTTCTGCGCGTTGACGAGCAGCCGCGCGGCCTCTGCAACCGCGCCCGCATCGCCCTGTGGAGGCGTCGTGAGCGTCAGCTTCGGGATGCGCAGCCGCCCCTTCACCTCGTCTGAGATCGGGTCCTCCTGCAGCCCGCCGTCGAGCACGAGCATCACCGGCATCATCGGCGGCGTCATCGAAATCTTGTAGGCGCGCACCGCTGACTCGGCGAAGTGCGGGAGCGACCACGGCAGGTCGTCCCACTTCGTGAAGTCGCGCACCATCGCGGCCGCGTCCTGGACGCTGTGGTTCCACTCGACACCCGGCCGCCTCATCGTCGCGTCGAGCGTGTTGCCCGCCATCACGATGATCGGCACGCGATCGCAATAGGCGTTGTACATCGCCATCGACGCGTGCTGCAGGCCGACCGTGCCGTGCACGAGCACCGCCATCGGCTTGCCTTCGACCTTCGAGTAGGCGTGCGCGATCGCGACGGACGACTCCTCGTGGCAGCACGTGATGAACTCGGGGGCGGAGTTTCCGCCGTAGTTGATGATCGATTCGTGAATGCCGCGGAAGCTCGAGCCCGGATTGGCCGCCACGTACTCGAGGTTGAGCGACTTCAGCACGTCGACCATGAAGTCCCCGCCCGGCCGATCGGTCGTGACAATGTCGGCTTCGAGCGAGGGATCCGTTTCACGCGGCGCAATCGGGGCGGTCCCCGGCGCGGCGGCAGCGGGTGCGGGCGGCGCGTTCTGCGCCTCGGAGGCGGCAGCGCTGCCGACGATCGCAGCGCCCGTAACGGCTGCGCTTTTCAGGAAATTCCGACGATCAACGGATCCGTTCTTCGCCATGCTGACTCCTCTAAGTGGCGGTAGCTTATAATTCGCAACGATTTATGGCAATCAGGTTTGTGCGTCTCGCGTTGTCCGGCTTGCTCATGATTGCAGCAACGGCGACCGTTGCCTTCGCCCAGGGGAATCGTCCGCCGCAGCCGCCTGACGAGTTCCGCCGGATGCTGGCAATGGGCACGAAATACCGGACCGGGTCCGAGTTCTATGCGGCGCTGAAAGCGGCGGCGCCAGGTGGCGGACGCCAGTTGCCCGCCTTTAATCAGCTGCCCGACTGGTCGGGTCTCTGGACCGTGGGCGGTGGCGGCAACTTCTTCTCGCCGGGCCCGGGCGGCGTCGCGCCGAAGCTCACCGCGAAGGCGGCAGCCGCGCTGAAGGAGGGCCAGGCCAACGAAAAGAGCGGCATCGAGTACGACGAGAACCTCAGTATGTGCGGCCCGCCCGGATATCCGCGCTGGCTCGTGATCCCGTTCCTCCGCGAATTCATCGTCCGCCCGGAAGAGACGTGGCTCACGTCCGAGACCGTGAACAACGTGCGCCGCGTCTACACGGACGGCCGCGACCATCCGCCGGTTGACGAGCGCTACCCGCTCTACTACGGCGACTCCATTGGCTTCTGGGACGGACAGAAGCTCGTGATTCACACGAACCAGCTGATGGAGCGTTCGATGGGGCGCAACCAGCCGACGCAGAGCGAGCAGATGGAGACGGTGGAAATCTGGCAGAGCGTCAACGCCAATACCGTCAAGGCCGATGTGTGGCTTTACGATCCTGCGCTCTACACGGAACCGTGGTACGTGCAGCGCATCTACACGAAGGTCCCGAACGAGGACCGCAGCCTCCGCATCCGCTACTGGAACTGCAACGAGAACCCCAACAACGATGTCGTGAAGACGCCGGACGGAAGCACCAACTACAAGGACTTCACGTTCGATGACAAGCCGAAGGAGCCTGCGAAATGATCGGTCGATTTGCCGCGTGCGCCGCTCTCGTTCTCCTCGTCGCCTCGCCGCTGCCGCTGCTGGCGCATCACTCCGCCGTGATGTTCGACGACCAGAAGGAAATCACCGTCGAGGGCACGGTCAAGGAATTCCAGTACACCAATCCGCATTCGTGGCTGCTGGTGGACGTCCCCGACAAGGACGGCAAGGTGACGACGTGGGGCTTCGAGGCCGAGGGACCGACGACGCTGCTGCGCAACGGCGTGCGTCCGGCGGATCTGAAGTTCGGCACGAAGGTCACCGTCACCGGCCATCCGATGAAGGATGGACGTCCGGGCGCGCTGTGGATGAAAGCGGTGCGGGACGACGGGAAAGAGTTCTATCCGGCCGGACGTCGCGGCGGAACGCCGACGCAATAGCGTCCGCGATCGTGCGCGCGGCGCGTGCATCCGGATGGCGATCCCACGCGAGACGCCATCCGGGATCGATCTCGACGAACACCGCCGCGAGTCCCGTTCCGTCGAAAAATCTTCTTCGCAGCATCTGATCGCGTTCATCGGCGTGGCCGAACTGCGGCACGACGATGAGCGGCGCCGCGCCATGCGCGGCCGCAAGCGCCGCGGTCGCGCGAAGCACCTCGCGCGTGTCGCGGATGCCATGCTCGATCGTGGCGTCGCTGCGGTAGGGAACGAATATCCCGGCCAGTGATCTCAGCCTCGATCGCGACCGTGCCGGCTGCCAGAGGAGTCCGCTTGCGAGATATGGACGATCGCGGTCGAGGTTGCGTCCGAAGAGCTCCGTCATGAACAACGAGACGACCGCCACGGGCGCGCGGAAGCGAGGCAGCTCCGTCTCGAGCCGCATGTACGCCTGATCGATGCTGTAGCCATGCACGGCGAGGTTCGCTGGCTGCAGGCCGAGCGTTTCGCCGGCGCGCGCCGCGATCGTTTCATCCCAGGTCAGGCCTTCGCCGACCATCACCGATTCGCCCGTGAAGAGGATCGAAGGTCGCTCGAAATCCACCGGTTCATCCACGCTTCCGACGCGATAGCCGTGCGCATCGAACGTGTAGGTGATGTCGCGGCCGCCGATGGCCATGTGACCGGTACGCGAGGGCACGAACGTCCATCCAAGCCGCGCGTCCACCTGACGCCGCGGCTCTTCATCAGGGAAGAACCATTCGGCAGGCTGCACCTTCTTGTACTCGAGCGCGAGCTCGCCGGCGCCGAACGCGAGCAGGACAGCCGCGACGACCGACGCCGCGAGCACCGGCTCGCGCTGCACGAAGCGCCCGGCGCGCCTGCGGACCGCTGTGACCAGCCGCGCGCCGAGGACGGCGAGTCCCACGCGCACGGTGGTTTCGATCAGCACGAACCACGCGCGCGGCAGGAGAAACGACGGGAGGAAGTGACGATCGAGCCAGCGCTGGTTCGCGCCGACGGCGATTGCGAGGCACGTCACACCGAGCGCGGCGATGACAAGCTCAGCAACGAAACCCGTAATCGCGCTTTCGGATTGCTGGACGCGCGGAATGTGCGAAGCGACGTGAGTCAAATGACGCCGACGCTATGCTACCCTGCGCCGTTGCGATGGCGTCGCCGGGAGCGTTGATTGATCGCGCGCTGCGTCCCGTGCACCAGTGGGTGTGGGGTGATTTCGATCGCCGCGTGCGCAAGCTGATCGCGTTCGGCGAGGTCGAAGGCGACGGCGGGCGCGACATCCTCCGCGCCGCGGAGCTCACGCCGGATCCGCTGCTGCGGCGGCTGTACCTCGCGCACGCGATCGACGAGCTGCATCACGCGGACCTGTTCCGCCAGCGCAGTGCCGCGCTGCTGCGCACGCGCTCCACGCGATCGAGCGGCCTCTTCAACGCGACGCCGCTGCCCGGTGGCCACGGCCTCGACGTCTCCGCGATGAGGTGTTCCACATGAACTACACCTACACGCAGCTGGCGCGCATCGCGCCCGCGACGTACCGCCGGCACGTGTGGCGCGCGCGGGCGAGCCGGCTGTGGAAACGGTACCTGCGTGTCGCGGCGGTCATGGCCGCCGCGTCCGGCACGGTGATGCTGACGCTGCAGTACTTCGTCCTCATCCCGCCGTTTGCGTGGCTGGCGAAACGCGCCGCACGGCGCGAGAGGCCCGGCTGGATTCCGATTCCCGCGGATCGGATCGAATCGCCTACGAGCCAGTACTGATGAACATTCTCGGCATTTCCGCCCACTATCACGATTCGGCCGCCGCACTCGTCGTCGACGGCGTCCCCGTCTGCGCCGTACAGGAGGAGCGCCTCTCGCGTCACAAGAACGACGCGAGCTTCCCTGCCGGCGCGATCGAGTGGTGCCTCTCGCATGCGCACCTCGAGCCGGGCGACCTCGACGCGGTCGTGTTCTACGAGCGCCCGATGCTGAAGTTCGAACGCATCCTCACGTGCGCGCTGCGCGCGTTCCCGCGCTCGTGGCGGTCGTTCCCGCAGGCGATCAAGAACTCCCTCGGCGAGAAGGTGTGGGCGCGCGGCATCATCGCCTCGCACCTCGGCGTCCCGCGCGAGAAGATTTTGTTCACGTCGCATCACGCCTCGCACGCGGCGGCGGTGCTGTTCACGTCACCGACGCAGCGCGCCGCGATTCTGACGGCCGACGGCGTCGGCGAGTGGGCGACGCTGACGGCCGGCCACGGCGAACGCCGCGACGATGGCCGATCCGCGATCACGCTGCTGCGCGAGATCCGCTTCCCGCATTCGCTCGGGATGCTCTACTCGACGTTCACCGCGTACCT
>QHWQ01000295.1 GCA_003222635.1 Acidobacteriota bacterium
TGTAGGAGAGGTACTGCTCGGTGACGAGCGCGATCGGGATGTCGTAGATGTTCACCTCATTTTTCTTGATGAGATGAATCAGCAGGTCGAGCGGCCCTTCAAAGCTCGCGAGCTTGACCTTGTAGGCGTCGGGCGACGACTCGAAGTCAGTGTCGGTCACGGAACCAAATGCATAGATACGACGGTGTGATGGTGCGACGGTGCGATGGTTCGTCCGACGGTGCGACGGTGCGACGGTGCGCCGTGCTCATAGGACCGTCGCACGATCGCACCCTCGGACGCACCCCGCACCATCGCACCTCTTCGCACCATCGCACCTCGAACCGTCTAATTCAGTAGCGCAGTTTCACCGCGTCCCGGACGCGTTCCATGGTGTGCTGCGCGATGCCGCGCGCCTTGCGCGACCCTTCCACCGCAATCTCGCGAATGCGGTCCGGCGTGCTCATCACCTGGCGCCGGCGCTCGCGCATCGGCTCGAGCATCGCATTCATCGCGTTGGCGAGCTTCGTCTTCACCTCGACGTCGCCCACCTTTCCCGCGCGATAGCGGGTCTTGAGGTCCTCCACCTCGACGGCGTTCGTGTTGAACGCGTCATGGTACATGAACACCGGATTGCCTTCGACGGTGCCCGGAATATCCGCGCGAATCCGCTTCGGGTCCGTGTACATCTGCCGCACCTTCTTCGTCACGTCCTCCGCAGCGTCGGTGAGATCGATCGTGTTGCCGTAGCTCTTGCTCATCTTCCGGTTGTCGAGCCCCGGCAGGCGCGGCGTCGGCGTCAGGATCGGCTGCGGCTCGACGAAGATCTCACCGTAGAACTGATGGAAGCGGCGCACCACCTCGCGTGACAGCTCCAGGTGCGCGACCTGATCCTCGCCGACCGGCACGAACTTGCCGTCGTAGATGATCACGTCGGCGGTCTGCAGCAACGGATAGCCGAGGAACCCGAGCGTCGAAAGATCCTTCTCGACGAGCTGCTCGCGCTGCTCCTTGTAGGTCGGCACCCGCTCGAGCCATGGAATCGGCACGACCATCGAGAGCAGCAGGAACAGCTCCGCATGCTCGGGAACGAGCGACTGGATGAAGATCGTGCTGCGCTCGGGATCGACGCCCGCCGCCAGCCAGTCGGCCACGTTGTCGAGCGCGCTCGCCGTAATCGCGGACGTGTTGGCGTACTCGCTCGTCAGCGCGTGCCAGTCGGCGACGAAATAGAAGCAGTCGTACTTCTCCTGCAGCGCGACCCAGTTGTGGAGCGCGCCGACAAGGTGCCCGAGGTGCAGCTTGCCCGTCGGGCGCATGCCGCTGACCACGCGGGCGCGAGATGAGGTGTTCACCCTTCTACGTTCTCTCTTCTCTGTTCGTGTTCACGTTCAATGTTCGGTTCTCGGTTCGGTGTTCGCTGTTCGACGTTCCCGCACACAGGGAACCGGAACCCTGAACAGCGAACGGAACCTGAACGCGAACTGAGAACCGAGAACTCGGAAGTGTGAACGGTGTGTTCGTTATGCCCGGTATGTTCTCACAGCAACCAGGATTCGACGGCGTCGGCGGCCGGGATGACGATTCTCCCCAGCATGCCGGTCAGTATCAAGGCGTAAAGAATCAGAAATCCGTACGGCCGCAGCCGGTCATATGCCTCCGCCACGGGACCGCGCAGCACACCGGCCATGACGTTGCCACCGTCGAGCGGCGGCACCGGAATCATGTTGAAGACGGCAAGCAGCACGTTGAGGCCGACCATCCGGTAGAGGAACACCGCCAGCGGCGCGAGCGTCGCCTCGCCGAGGCTGCCCGACACGGGAACGACGCGCAGCAGCAGCGCGGCCACGACGGCGATGACGATATTGCTCGCCGGGCCGGCCGCCGCAATCACCATGAACTTCCGTTTCCAGTGACGGCCGAGCCGGTTGGGACTGACCGGAACGGGTTTGGCCCATCCGATCAGCGGCGCTCCCGTGAACATCGAGATGAGCGGAAACAGGATCGTGCCGATGGGGTCGATATGAACGGCTGGGTTAAGCGACAGGCGTCCGAGCAGCCTCGCTGTCGGATCGCCGAGACGATCCGCCGTGAGCGCGTGTGCCGCTTCGTGAACGGTGAGCGAGAGAACGAGGACGAGAAACGCGATGAAGATCGCGGCGAAGTTGATTGCCGGCAAGGCGCCAGCGTACTAGAACTGCTGGGTCTTCTCCAAGGTAAGCGCGCTGACGGCGCAAATCAGGCCGACGAACATCAGCGCGAGACCGGCGATCGACACGGGCGCGGCCCAGAGCAGCAGCGCACCGGCACACATGAGAAGCACCCGAATGAGAATGTGAAGTACGGCGGGCGAAAAGGACGGCATTCTGCTCCCCGGCGGGAGCAGTGCAAATGCAGATCCCGATTAATGCGAGTTCGCGCGAGCGGCGAGATACGCGTCGAGCAGCGTGAAGCCGAATTGCCGCGCGCGCTTGAATGCCCGATAGAACCGAACCAGCCTTCGCACCTGAGAGGATCCTCCGCACTGCGTTTCGGCCGATCTCCTGCTCATCTGTAGCATGCGCCTATTGAACGCGCATGGGGACCAGCGTATCGTGATTCCTTGCTCAGGGGGCTAGCAGCATGACGGCCACCGCACGCAAGCCACTCACCTTCCCTCACCGTACGCTCCACGTTCCACTCAAACCGCTTCGCATTCGGTCGCTCGTCCGCACGCCCGTGCACACGCCGGCGGATCAGAAACTGGTGGAGCGTGTGCGCCGCGAGTTCAGCGACCTGCGCGGGCTGTCGCCGACGATCGCGCAGGCACGGCGCCTCTTTCATCTCGGAGACGAGGAGTGTCTCGAAATCTTCGCGCAGCTGCTGCAGGAGGGCTTCCTCGATCTCTGCGCGGACGATCGCTATCGCCTGAAGCGGTATCCCTCATAGGCCAGCCATCAGCACGAGGGCGCCGGCGGTCGATGTGGACATCAGCGTCCATCCAGAGCGCCGCGATCAGCCCGGGCAGGTAAGGACACCACCATCTCGAGCTCCTCGCGCGTGGCGCGGCGGACGCCCGCGAGGCTCCCGAACTTCGTCAGCAGCGCGCGGCGCCGGCGCGGCCCGATGCCCGGCACATCATCCAGCTGCGATCGCAGATCGCGCATCGACCGTGCCTTGCGGTGGAAGGTCACGGCGAAGCGATGCGCCTCGTCTCTGATCCGTTCGATGAGCAGCAGCGCGGGATCATTTTCCGGCAGCGCGACCGGATCCTGCCGATCGCGCGTGAACAGCAGCTCCTCTTTCTTCGCAATGCCGATCGCCACCAGGTTGCCGAGGCCGATCTGCTCGAGTCCTTCGTAGGCGGCAGTGAGCTGACCTTTGCCTCCGTCGATCAGAATCAGGTCGGGAAACGGCCCGCCGTCCTCGAGAATCTTCCGATAACGCCGCTGGACAACTTCACGCATCGCGCCGAAGTCGTCCGCTGTCACGCTGCGCACCCGGAACTTGCGATACTCCGACTTCTTCATCCTGCCGTCTTCGCACACCACCATCGATGCGACGGTCTCGCTCCCCTGAATCGTCGAGATATCGAAGCACTCGATGCGGCGTGGAATCGACGGCAGTCCGAGGACGGCTCGCAGCGTTTCCAGCGCATCGAAGTGCGCGGCCGTGTTCTCGTTGAAGCGCGTGCGATACGAGAGCTCCGCGTTGCGCGTGGCGAGCTCGACGAGCGCCTTCTTGTCGCCCCGCTGCGGCACCAGAATCTTGACGCGCCGCTCGGCGCGCGACGACAGCCACTCCTCCATCGCCTCGCAGTCCTCGACGTCGAGCGGCAAGTCGATTTCCGCCGGCGCCACCCGCATCTCGTAGAACTGCTGCAGCGTCGCCTGCAGGACGTCGGCGTCGCGTCCGGCAATGCCGCCGGGATCCGCCACCAGCTCGAGCCGCTCGACGATGCGGCCGCCGCGCATGGCGAAGACCTGGATGACGCTGCCGCTCGGCCCGACCTTCAGGCCGAACACGTCGCGATCGCCGAGCTGCGCGGTGGCGACCTTCTGCTGCCGGTCGCGGAGAATCTGCACCGTGCGCAGCGCGTCGCGCAGCTGCGCCGCCTCCTCGAACCGCTGCTCCTCGGACGCACCCACCATCCGATCGCGCAGCGTGTCGATCAGCTCGTCGTTGCGCCCTTCGAGCAGCAGCCTGGCGTTGGCCACGGCGACGCCGTACTGTTCCTGCGTGCAGATCTCGCGCACGCACGGGGCGATGCAGCGCTTGATGTCGTACTCCAGGCACGGACGTCCCCGCGCGCCGGTGATCACCTCGTTGCACGACCGAATGCCGAACAGCCGATGCGCCAGCCCCATCGTCCGCCGCGCGATCTTGGCCGGCAGGAAGGGGCCCGCGTAGAAATCGCCGTTGCGCTCCACGCGGCGGGCAACCAGCATCCGCGGAAAATCCTCGCTGGTCGTCAGCTGCAGGAACGGATAATTCTTGTCATCGCGCAGCAGGATGTTGTATTTGGGCGAGCGCTCCTTGATGAGATTATTCTCGAGCGCGAGCGCCTCCATCACGGAATCGGTGACAATCACGTCGACGGAGGTAATCTCGTCGAGCAGCGCGTCGTGGCGCGGGCTCATCCCCGCCGCGGCGAGATAACTGCGGACGCGGTCGCGCAGCGAGCGCGCCTTGCCGACATAAATCGTGTCGCCCGATCGATTGACCCACAGATACACGCCGGGTTGTTCGGGCAACCGCGCGATCTGCTCCTTGAGGTCGTGGATGGGCATGGGCTAGTATGGCGACTTTAGTTCCTACGTGCGAAACCCTTAATTATAACAAGGCATGACGGTTACCGGATTCATCGGGAAGGTGTGCATGTGGCCGCTGCGGGCGATCATCAACGCATCCGTGGCGCTCGGCATCCATCCCAACACGCTGACGCTCATCGGCGTGCTGATCAACGTGGGCGCGGCCGTCGCGCTCGCCAGGGACCATTTCCTGCCCGCCGGCGCGATCATGATCGTCGCCAACATCTTCGACTTCATCGACGGCCAGGCGGCGCAGCAGACCAACACCGTGTCGCGGTTCGGCGCCTTCTGGGATTCCACCCTCGATCGGTTTTCGGACATCGCGCTGTTTCTCGGCCTCATCTACCTCTACACGACGATGGGCCGCACCGATTACGTCATGGTGGCGGCACTGGCGCTGACGTTTTCCATCATGACCAGCTACGCGCGCGCCCGCGCGGAGTCGCTCATCGAGAAGTGCAAGGTCGGCTTCATGGAACGCCCCGAGCGCATCGTCCTGTTCATGATCGGCGCGTTCACCAACCGCATGGGCGCGGTGCTGTGGGTGATTCTGCTGCTGTCGATCTTCACCGTCGCCGATCGCATCTACTACACGTATCTGGTCCTGAACGGAAAGACCGTTCCGCGCGGACGCAGCCCCATCACCAAGGTGTTCACGCGGGCGTTCTTCTGGACCGACGAGCGCGCCACGCTCGCCTACGACATCATGGTGATTGCGATCCTGCTGTTCGTGTGGCTGACGCCGCCGATCTGGATTGCGGATCCGACGGCGCCGGACATGGGCTTGTGGGCGTGGCTGGACGTGCTGGCGGGCCCGAAAGGACCCGTCCTGCCCTAGGTCAGGATACCTTCCGTTTGCGCGCGCCGTTGGCCGTCTTCGCCTTCGGAACCGCGGCGGCCTTTTTCTCCAATGAGGCCTTGGCCGGCTTCTTCTTCTCCGCGCTCACCGAGTCGAGGCTGCGCTTGAGCGCCTCCATCAGATCGACGACACGCGCGGGCTCCTGCACCTCGGGCGCCACGATCTCTTCGCCCGCGATCTTCGCGTCGATGATCTTGCGCAGGCCTTCCTTGTACTCGTCCTTGTAATCTTTCAGATTCAGCTCGGCGGCGAACGTCGAGATGACCTGCTTGGCGAGCTTCATCTCCTCGGGCTTCACCTTCGACGGCACCGAGTCGAGCTCTTCGATCTGATCGATGCTGCGGATCTCGGCGTCGTGATGCAGCGTGTACATCACGATGCCCTTCTTGCGCGGACGCACGGCGACCAGGTACTCGCGCCCGTAGAGCGCCATCTTGCCGATCCCCGCCTTCCCCGCCATCCCTTCGCGCATCACGGCGAACGCCTCCGCGGCCATCGCGCCGTCGGGCGCGAGGTAGTAGGCGCGGTCGACGTAGATCGGATCGATCTCCGTCTCGTCGGCGAACTGCACGAGGTTGATCACGCGTGTCGACTCGACGCGGACCTTGTTCATGTCCTCTTCGCTGACGACGACGTAGCGGCCCTTCTCGAACTCGTAGCCTTTGACGAGCTCGCTGTTGGGCACCTCGCGCTCGCAGTGCGGGCACCAGCGCTTCTGCTGAATGCGCGTCTGGCACTCGGCGTGGAGCTGGTTGAAGGAGATTGTTTCAGCCGATTCGGTCGCCGGGAACACCTTCACCGGAATGTTGACCAGGCTGACTTTCAGGAAGCCTTTCCAAGTCGGTCGTGGAGGCATACGTCGCCATTATCGGCTTAAACCGCATCCGCTTCATCCCGGCTGCCCAAATCGAGGCCGGCGCCCCCGATATGGATCGCGTGGGCTTTGATCTGATCCCGCAGCAGACGCCGGGCCTGGCCATACAGATTGCCGGGCACTTCGAGCCGCCGCGCGATGTTCGTGAAGTGGGAGATCAGCACCAGCGTGATGTGCCCCTCCTCCTTCCACGACACCGCCGAGATCTGCCCCCAGCGCATGAAGCCCGAGTCCGACCAGATGCCGTCGCGGTAGAACCCGCGGGCGATTTTCGTGCTGAGCGGCAGCGCGTACCCGTAGTAGACGAACATCATCGACTCGCCGAGCAGCGTCTGAACGGGCCGGTGCTGCACGAACAGCTTGAAGACGAAGAGCAGCCCGAGCATGACGCCGAGCGCCAGGCTGAAGCCATAGAAGCGCGGCTTCTCGCCCTGCCACGTCAGCAGCGCGGACTTCTTCCTGAGGCGAAACCGAATCAGGTCCGCAATCACCAGCGCGTTGGCGATCAGAAACCCGACACCGAACAGAAACAGAATTCGCTGGAGGAGAACCTGGAGCCCCATGGCCGCTCAGACTTCTTGGGATTTGGGTTTTGGGATTTGGGTCTCGGGTGTTTCTTCAGTCGGGTCGAAGCACACGCGGCAGCGCGCCTCGTAGAGGCCTTCCGCGCCGACGAGCACGCGATCGCCGCTCGTCACCAGACGCTGCGTGTGGTTGGCCGGATTGCCGCAGACCATGCAGATCGCGAGCGTCTTGGTGATGTACTCGGCGATCGCGAGCAGCTCGGGCATCGGCTCGAACGGCCGGCCGCGATAGTCCTGATCGAGCCCCGCCACGATCACGCGTTTGCCGTTTTGCGCCAGCGTCTCGCACACCTGCACGAGGTCGGCGCCCAGGAACTGCCCCTCGTCGATGCCGATCACCTGCGCCTCGTGGGCGTGGGCGAGGATCTCGCGCGCGCGCTTCACGCGCCGCGACGGGATGCGCTGCTCCGAGTGCGAGACCAGGGAATCGCGGGCGTAGCGCCCGTCGATGGCGGGCTTGAAGATCTCCACCTTCTGGCGCGCGATCGACATCCATTCTCTACATTCCCGGTTTATGCGCGAGCCAGGTACTCGCCAGTCTCGGTGCTGACGCGAATCATGTCGCCGTTGTTGATGAACGGCGGCACGCTGACGACGAGACCGGTTTCCGTCGTCGCCGGTTTGATCTGGTTGCTCGCCGTCGCCCCTTTGATGCCCGGCACCGTATCCACCACTTTCAGATCGACCGTCTGCGGCAGCTCGATGCCGACCGGCTCGGTGCCGTAGAACTCGACGTTGATGGTCATCTCCGGCTTCAGATAGTTCACGGACTCGCCGAGCGCCTCGCTGTTGATGTGAATCTGCTCGTACGACGAGGTGTCCATGAAGTAATAGTCCTCGCCGTCCTGATACAGGTACTGCATCTCGCGCTCGTCCAGCGTCGCCCGCTCGACCGAATCCTCCGACCGCAGCTTCTGATCGGCCAGCGTTCCGCTGCGGATGTTCCGCAGCTTCACGCGGACGAACCCGCGCAGGTTCCCGGGGGTGACGTGCTGGAGCTCGAGGACCCGGAACAGGTCCTGGTCCATCTTGACGAGCATGCCCTTTTTCAAACGCGTTGCTTGGATAGTAGCCATTTGTTTTTGGTTAGTGGTTGGTGGTTAGTGGTCAGTAAGCACTACCAACCACACACCACCAACTACCAACCAATCATATCGAATGGCTATGCTAGATTTACCGCATGGCCTTTGCGCGATGGGATCCGATCCGCGATCTGCTCGCCATTCAGCAGCGTCTGGACCGGTTCGCGACCGACCCGTCCGGCTGGATTCCCCCGATTGACGTCTATGAAACCGCCGACGAGTACGTGATCACAGCGGAGGTTCCAGGCCTCGGGCGGAACGACGTGCAGATTCAGGTGCAGGACGGCCGCGTCCAGATTTCCGGCCAGCGCCGCGAGCGCGGCGAGGCCTGCGAGCAGTACCATCGCGTCGAGCGCGGCCACGGCACCTTCAGCCGCACCTTCGAGCTTCCGCTTCCCGTCAGGACCGATGATGTCACCGCCGATCTTCGCGAGGGCGTGCTGACGGTGGTCTGCCCCAAGGCAAAGGAAGCGGGGTCGCACCGCATCGTGGTGTCGTGACATGCGGCCCCAGCGCTTTGTCTTCGCGCTTCTGATTCTCGCGTGCGGCTTTCTCGCGGGACTGCTCCTGACGGGCCGCATGCGCGCGTCCACCACTGAGGCCGCGCCCGCCGCGCCGCCGCCGCAGGCGACGGCCGCGCGCGCTCCGCAGGTGCAGAGTCAGCTGCCGATCCCGCAGGGGCTTGCCGACTTCAGCGGCGTCGCCGCGCGTACGGTGCCGGCGGTCGCCAACATTTCCTCGACGCAGGTCATCGCGCGGCCGAACTCGCCGTTCGCCAACGATCCGTTCTTCCGCTACTTCTTCGGCGACGATCCTGATCTGTACGGCCAGCCCGACGTCGAGCGCAGCCTCGGCTCCGGCGTGATCGTCAGCGCCGACGGCTACATCCTGACGAACAATCACGTCGTGGCGGGCGAAGGGGGGCGCATCTCGCGCCAGCTGCCGGCCATCACGGTCTCGCTCGGGGACAAACGGGAGCTGCGCGCGCAGATCGTCGGCGTCGATCCGACCATCGACCTGGCGCTGCTGAAGATCAACGCGCGCGGCCTGCCGACGATGCCGTGGGGCGACTCGTCGCAGCTGAAGGTCGCGCAGTGGGTGCTGGCCATCGGCAACCCGTTCCAGCTCAATCAGACCGTCACGCTCGGCATCGTCTCCGCGCTCGGGCGCACCAGCCTCGGCATCTCCGGCTACGAAGACTTCATTCAGACGGACGCCGCCATCAACCCGGGCAACTCCGGCGGCGCGCTGGTGAACACGCGCGGCGAGCTGGTCGGCATCAACACCGCCATCTTCAGCCAGAGCGGCGGCTACCAGGGGATCGGCTTCGCGATCCCGAGCAACCTCGCGCGGCGCGTCGTCGACGACTTCCTGAAGTACGGCGAAGTGCGGCGCGGATCGATCGGCGCGGTCATGCTCGCACCGCTGACGACGCAAGATGCGGCGCAGCTCGGCGCTCCGGATGCGCGCGGCCTGCTGGTCCAGCGCATCGGCCGCGCCTCGGCCGCGTTCCAGGCGGGCCTGCGTCCCGGCGACATCATCGTCGGCTTCAACGGCACCGCCATCGAGGACGGCGGCATCCTGATGCGGCTCGTGCAGGACGCGCCCATCGGCAGCACCGCCACCATCGACGTCATTCGCGACGGCCGCCGCGCGCAGCTGAAGATTCCGATCGTTCGCGCCACCGAACAATGAACGTTCGGAGCGTTCGAATCGTTCGAGTCGTTCGGAACGTTCGAACCACCGCAGAACGATAGAACGCAAACGATCCGAACGACTCGAACGGTCCGAACGATTCGAACGACGTGAACGAGTGACGATTCCACCGAATTGGCCGCTGGTGACGCTGGCCCTCGGGCTGGCGCTGCTGTTGTCGTACCTGTTCGCGGAGTTCGTGTCGCGCCTCGCGCAGTCCGTCCTCCACGCCATCATCGAGGACCGCGACGTCCAGAAACAGTTCGTCGATCGTCCGCGCCGCGTCGTCCAGTTCCTCGTCTTCCTGGTCGCGGCGGCGACGCTCGTGCCTCCGTCGCTGACGCTCGCGGGCTATCGCATGACCTTCGGCGGCAATCCCGACGCGCTGCTCCGCTGGTTGCTCGGCGCCGGGCTGCGGATCGTGATCATCGCGATCGCGGCGTACTTCGTCGTCCGCACCGGTTCCGCGGCGACGCGGCGCTTCGAGCGGGAGATGAGCCGCGGCACGGGCCTCAACGTCGTCGAGCGCACCAAGCGCGCGCAGACGCTCGGCCGCCTGCTGCAGAAGGCGTTGTCGGTGCTCGTCGTCGCCATCGCCGGGCTGATGATCCTGCGCGAGCTGAGTGTCGACATCACGCCCGCGCTCACCGGCGCCGGCATCGCGGGGCTCGCCATCGGCTTCGGCGCACAGACGATCGTGCGCGACGTCATCTCCGGATTCTTCCTCATCCTCGAGGATCAATGCCGCGTCGGCGATGTCGCGGTCGTCAACGGCCAGGGCGGGCTCGTCGAGGAAGTGAACCTGCGGACGATCGTGCTCAGGGACGAGGAAGGGACGGTTCACGTCTTCCCCAACGGCGAGGTGAAGACGCTGGCGAACAAGTCGAAGGACTTCTCCTACTACGTCATCACGTTCGCCGTCGGCTATGACGATGACCCGGGACGTGTCATCGCGGCGATGCGTGACGCCTCCGCGGCGGTCGAATCGGATCCGGAGTTCAAGCCGCACATCCTCGCGCCGCTCGAGGTCTCCGGCATCGACTCGTTCGACGAGGCGAAGATGGTCATCAAGGCGCGCATCAAGACGGTGCCGCTCAAGCAGTGGCTCGTCGGGCGGGAGCTGCGGCGGCGGATGGTGGGCGTGTTCGCCGAGCGCGGTATCGCGCCGCCGACGGGGAGGATGATCGTGACGCTGGAGAAGAACGAGTCCTAGCTGGAGAGACCGAGGTCCTCGAGCGTGGCGCGGGCAAGGGCGGCGCGCTTTCCACGCGATCGGTCACGTCCACGCAACTGCCGATCTAGCCGGTGGTCGTCCAGCCGTCGCACATTTCGCGTGAATGTTCGAGCACCAGATGATGATGGGCGCCTGCTCGACGATCGCCCGGTATTCGGCTTGGCTGAGCACAGGTGGTGGCTGGTCGTTGGTAGTTGGTAGTTGGTAGTTGGTAGTTGGCAGTTGACTACGAACTACTAACCACCAACTACGAACTCAAACACCATGGCCGTAGCCGGATGGATGGTGATGCGCAGCCGCCACGCCCGACGGCGTGTCGAACGGGTCGACGTTGTCGTGGCGTACCGAGCCCGTTCTGACCGCGCTCACCACGGCCACCACGTCGTTGTCGGTGATCGTCTTCCGCTCGTCGGCGA
>QHWQ01000296.1 GCA_003222635.1 Acidobacteriota bacterium
CAAGAGCGATTTCCAGGGCGCGCGCGAGAACCTGCATCTGGTCGAGCGGTGGACGCGCCTCGATCCGAAGACGCTCGAGTACACGGTCACGATCGAAGACCCGACGACGTGGACGAAGTCGTGGACCGTCAAGCAGGAGATGAACCGGCAGGACGAGCAGGCGAACCGCATCTACTACGAGCCGCGCTGCCATGAAGGCAACTACGGCCTGCCGGCGCTGCTCTCCGGCACGCGCGCCGAAGAAGCGGCGTTCGCCGCCGGCAAGGGTCCCGATCCGGCAACGAAGGATTCGGCCACGGACTTCGGTACCGAGGGCGGCGTCGACGCTCTGACGGGAGGCGGCTAATGTCCAAACGCACGCTCGTCGCGGCCATCATGGCCACCGCGGTGATCACGGCGATCGTCAGTGTGTCCGTGACGCGCATCACCGGCCAGAGCGCACGTCCCGCGCGCACCGCTGACGGCAAGCCGAACATCAGCGGCGTGTGGCAGGCCATCAACGAAGCGAACTGGGATCTGCAGGCGCACGACGCGCGCGCAGGCGCGGTGACGCAGCACGGTGTCTATCCGTATGAGTACGCGAACGTGCCCGCCGCGCCCGTGCTGGCGCTCGGCGCCGCCGCGATCGTTCCGGGATCGGTCGGCGTGGTTCAGGGTGACGGGCAGATTCCGTACACGGCCGACGCCGCGAAGAAGAAGGCGGAGAACGCCGCGAACTGGATCGATCGCGATCCGGAGTTGAAGTGCTATCTGCCGGGCATTCCGCGCGCGACCTACATGCCCTACCCGTTCCAGATCGTGCAGAGCGCGAACAAGATCCAGATGATCTACACGTTCTCGAACGCGGCGCGCACGATCCATCTGGACAAGGTCGCGGATCCGCCGGACGACACGTGGATGGGCCACTCGGTCGGCCGCTGGGACGGCGACACGCTCGTCGTCGACGTCTCGCACTTCAACGACAAGACGTGGTTCGACCGCGCGGGGAACTTCCACAGCGACGCGCTGCACGTCGTCGAGCGCTTCACGCCGATCAACGCCGACGCGCTGCGGTACGAGGCGACGATCGAGGACAAGAACGTCTTCACCAAGCCGTGGACGATCGCCATGCCGATCTATCGGCGGCTGGAATCGAACGCGCAAGTGCTCGACTTCCCGTGCATCGACTTCACCGAGGAATTCCTCTACGGACACCTCCGCAAGCAGCAGCTGGTGAAGCACTGGGAAGGCGAGACGATCGCGGTCGACATCACGCGCAAAGTGCCGCCGGGCGAGCGGCTCTTCGAGTGGTACGGCAAGTAACAATTTCGGTAGGATCCGCCTTCAGGCGGACCAGGACGCGCAGGAGAGAGACGATGCCGAAGAAGCTGACGGTTGTCGTGATGATGGTGGGTCTCTGGCTCGCGGGCGCCGCGTCGCTGCAGGCGCACCATGCGTTTGCCGCGGAGTTCGATGCGAGCAAGCCTGTTCACTTCGAGGGCACCATCACCAAGATGGAGTGGACCAATCCGCACGTGTGGCTGCACGTCGACGTGAAAAGGCCGGACGGCACGGTGGAGAACTGGGCCTTCGAGGCAGGCACGCCGAACGTGCTGTTCCGGCGCGGCTTCACCAAGCAGTCGCTGCTGCCGGGAACGAAGGTCGTCGTCGATGGCTATCAGGCGAAGAACGGTTTGCACCGTGGGAACGGCCGCGACCTCACGTTCCCAGACGGCCGCAAAATGTTCCTCGGCTCAACGGGTACGGGCGCGCCGTACGAGTTGACGCCGAACGATCAGAAGGTGAAGTAGAGGCCGACTCGAGGTCGGTCTCTACGGTCCACACGCGCCGGGCCACCGCTCGCGGCACGCGAGCGCTTCGAGCCCGGCGCGGCTCACATCCCTGATCGGACCTTTCCTTCCTCTGAACAATATAATTGCACCCGACCGGTACAATTCTGAATAGAGAGCTATATGTGGCGGCGCAAATTTTACAGCCAGCGAGAAGTACATGAGGCCAGAAACCGTGTCGTTTCGGCGAATTCCGTTGCCCGAGCTGCAACGAAGAACTTCGGGTATCGAAGCATTATTTTTCTCTGGTCGCATTGATCGCCGTTTCGATCAATGCCGGCGCTGAATTGCTGTTCAGTATCAGTGGTTGGACATTTCTCATCGTCTTCCTCATCGCCTTTACGCCGACATACGCGATCCTTCTTTTACGGTGCTCCCATGTATACCCTCCGGTGTTGCGATCGCCAGATGACTCTTCGCCGTTGCACATCAGAAGATTGGGTGAGTAGCCGCTAGCGTCGGGCCACCCAAAACTTGCGGCGACTCGCTACCGCTAACCGCCTTTGGCGATAATACGGGAGGTGGCTTCAGACGCGCTGATGGAACGCGAGTGGGTCGCACAGTGGCAACGCGCAGCCGTCGCGCTCGCGGAAGTGCGGGCCCGCGAGCTCGCAAGCCTGTCAGATGCCCAGGCGCTGGCAGCCGCCGACACGCTGCTCGCGATCGGCGCCCGTGCGCCACTCCAGGTGCATCGGCGCACCTGGTCCGGACTCGTCGAGTTCCAGCGACTCCTTCACCGCCGTCGTTGAGGTGAACCCGCTCTTCTCCGCCGCGCTCGATCTGCAACACTTCTTCGAAGCGCGTGCATGGCGGTTTTGCGTCATTGGTGCCCTGGCGGTCCAGCGCTGGGGGGAACCGCGTCTGACACTCGACGTCGACTGCACGCTCCTTACAGGCTTCGGCAATGAAGGCCACTACATCGATACGCTGCTCGCGGCGTTTACGCCACGCATTGAAGAGGCGCGCGCCTTCGCGCTTGCCAACCGCGTGGTGCTCCTGTACGGGACGACGAAGGTTCCGCTCGATGTGACGCTCGGAGCGATGCCGTTCGAGGAGTTGCGGCGAGCAGGACTGTTGAACGTCGCACTGATCTGGCAGGAACTGCGACCATTGCTGGCGCTAAAGGAAGACAGCACCAGTGAAGAGCGTCTGCGACGGCTCTTGCGCGAATAGGTCCATGGGTCAGGCGTTAAGGCGGCGGATCGCACGCGCCGGGCCACCGCTCGCGGCACGCGAGCGCTTCGAGCCCGGCGCGGCTCACATCTCTGATCGGACCTTTGCTTCCCCTCAACACGATTGGGTAATCCCCGAGCGTCGGACGTGCGCTCGCCACGCCGGGCGGACGCTGCAGCTCGCCGCACGCCCAGCGCGATCCACGATCGCAATCATCGAGGACGACCCTTTCGTAGTACGGACAGGCATACGCGCGCCCCTCGGCGCACGCCCGCTGCCAGAACGGCAGCCACTGGCCGGGATGGCTGTCGCCAACGCCTTGTGCTGCGCTCATCGCCGCGAACACCGCCGCCCACACGGACATATACGCAAGGTTGCGTTGACGGGACGGCGGACGCGGCACCGAGCGAACGCCGCGATCGATCAGTCTGATGGATAAATTCAGAATCGGCACCTGCAGCAGCTTGTCGTAGAACGTCGGCAATCCCATGTGGCCGAGCGCTGCGTAGAGCGCGACGGTGCTCAAGCCGTAGAGCGCGCCGAAGATCAACCGTCCCAGCTCCGTTCGCGGCGACGTTGAGGGGTCGGTGAAGAGCAGGTGCATCCCGAGGAACACGGCAATCGGGATGTACGAGTCGTAGAAAAAGTAGATGCCTGTCGCCGCGTAGTACAGCAGTCCGAACACATACGTCGTCACCACCGCCGACATCGTCATCGACGTGACGCCGAAGAAGTACTGTCCCGGCAGACCGATCAGGAACAGCACCAGATACATGTGCGGCGGATAGAACTGCGTGCTCGCAATCTCCCGTCCCCACGTCATGTCGCTTCTGCCGGTCACGAGCAGCGCGATCGAAAAGATCGCGAGCGGAAACGACGAGGGGTTGAAGATGTGCGCGCGCCGGCCGTCCTTGTCCCAGCGAATCAGCTCCTTGGCGGCGAAGCCGAGCGCCACCAGCAGGAACTGCATGTAGAACCAGTCGGGCCTGAACCAGAGAAACAGATTGATGCTGAAAATGACTGGAAACGGGCCGAACCCGAACGTGTAATCGTCGCGGCGCGACCAGGTGAGAAGCATGTCGAACGCGTACGCAAAGAGCAGCTGCGCGCCGATCAGGTACGCCCAGCCGTACACCTCTTGCCAGTACCATCCCCAATAGAGCAGCACCGAGCCTTGCGCACACGCCTGCAGGTAGTGCTGCTTCCGCAGGACGACGTCGACTGCGAGCACGCGACCGCTGCGCGCGGCCCACACCAAAAGCGCGGCATTCCACGCGAGCAGCACGGCGACGGCGCCGGCAAGGCTTCGCCACAGCGCAATGTTGTGTTGGACGGAATCGAGGAGCGTCAACGAGGCGAGCCCCAGCGTGAAGGCCAGCGGAAGGGCGAGCGCGCGCGCGGCGGCCTTTGCGGGGCGGACCTTAAGGTCCGCCTCTACGCCAGCGCGAAGCACTCGATGATGTCGGCGCCCACGACCACGACGCCGTGTGCCTTCAGCAGAACGGCGGGACCGTTGCCGAGCAGCTGCGCCATCTTCTCGCCCATCGGCTTGGTGTTGATCGACAGCGGCGAGTCCATCAGCGGAATGTCACCCAGCAGCACGCCCTGCGCATAGACCGGCTGATACTTCGTCCCGGTCATCGTCAGGAACGTGGACCACTGCGGATGCGTGTGCATCACGGCGTTGACGTCGGGCCGCGCGCGATACGCCTCGGCATGGATGTGGAATTCGAGCGGCGGACGCGCGCTCCCTTCGACGAGGTTGCCGGCGAGATCGGACGTGACGATATCGTCTGCGGTCAACGCACCTCGCACCGCCGCACCAGAATTGATGTAGAAGGTGTTCTCGTCCCGCCGTGCGCTGCAGTGGCCGTTATGATCGATGTAGCCCGCCTTCTCGAGCATCCGAATCGCATCCACCAATTGCTGCTTGATCACATCACCCTCTTTTTCCAGAGCTCCCACGACCGGCCGACGGTGGCCAGGTTCACCGCATCGGCTTTGCGGCCTTCTTCCTCGTCGAGCGCGGCCATCTCGCCGCCAAGCGTCGCGGCCTGCAACTGCACGCGCGCGCTGACCTCCGTGAAGATGGCGCGGAACACGGCGGACTCGAGCGTCGGGGCAACCGCGACGAATCCGTGCGCGCGCAGCAGCAGCACGTTCTTGTCGGCGAGCGCGTCGGCCAGCGCCGCGCCCTTCTCCGCGCTGCTGATGACGATGTCGGTCGAGCCGAAGCGGTCGCGGATGTCGAACACCGGCACGCCGGCGGCAAGGAACGCGGCGTTGTGATACGTGGCGCGCATCGGCGTGTTCACGAGGCTGAAGGGAATGACGGCAGCCGAGTGGCCATGCGCAACCGCCATCACATCCGCTCGCTTCTGGTAGATGCCGCCGTGCAGAAAGCGCTCGATAAATGGCTTGCGACCTGCCCCGAGCGACGTCGAGGGGTCATCGTGCGGCGTGCAGTCGAGCGTGAACTCCATGATGTCGTCCGCGGTGACCAACTCCGGCGCCAGCGAGCGCGACATCAGAAATCGATCGGCGCGCTCCGGGTGACGCATCGAGACGTGACCGGCGGCGTCGAAGACACCCTGATCGACGAGGATGCGGCTCGCCGCGGCGAGATCTTCGAGGACGGCGCGATCCACGCGTCACCGTCCTCCCGAAAACAGCACGAACGCTTGCGCGAGCGTCACCCACGTTCCCCAGGCCAGTGGAATCCCGACCGCAGTCCACGCGAAGGCGGCGCGCATGCCGAACGCTGCCGCGCGGTCGGGATTCGGGATTCGGGGTTCGGGATTCGTTGGGATTTGGGATTTGGGATTTGGCTTGCCCCGAGCGAAGTCGAGGGGGATTTGGGTTTTGACCAGCGCATTGGCGAAGAAACCGAGAACCAGCAGACCGGCGAGGACGTACATCGTCACGTCATAGACCTGCTGTCTCGGAATGCCGGCGGCGACCTCGGCTTCGCGAATGTAGTTCACGAGCACCGGACCGATGATGCCGGCCGTGGACCACGCGGTGAGCAGGCGGCCGTGAATGGCGCCGACGTACTGCGTGCCGAAGGTATCCGCGAGGTACGCGGGAATGGTCGCGAAGCCGCCGCCGTACATCGACACGATGACGCAGACCGCGAGCACGAACAGCGCCTGACTGCCCGCGCGCGCGAGCGACGGTGCGGAGGCGTAGAGCACGATGCCGAGCAGGAAGAACGTCGCGTAGGTGGCCTTCCGCCCGATGTGATCCGAGAGCGACGCCCAGAAGAAGCGCCCGCCGATGTTGAAGAGCGAGATGAGCCCGGTGAAACCGGCGGCAACCGCCGCGGATGCGCCGAAGATCTCCTGCAGCATCGGCGATGCCATGCCGATGACGCCGATGCCCGCACTCACGTTCAGGCAGAGCACCGCCCAGATCAACCAGAACTGCTTCGTCTTGATCGCGTCGCGATAGTGAACGTCTTCGACCTTCGGTTTCGCCGACACCACCGAATCCGGTACTCGATACGCAAACGCGCCGCTCATCATGAACACGAAATAGATCGCCGCCATTACCAGGAACGTCTGCCAGACGCCGACAGATGTCGGCGTGCGGAAGTACGTCATCAGCAGGTTTGCGAGCGGCGCGCCGATCATCGCGCCGCCGCCGAACCCCATGATCGCCATGCCGGTGGCCATGCCGCGGCGATCGGGGAACCACTTCACCAGCGTCGAGACCGGCGAGATGTAACCGAGGCCAAGTCCGACGCCGCCGATGACACCGCCGCCAAGCCACATGATCCAGAGCTGATGCAGGATCACGCCGACCGCGGCGAGCACGATGCCGCCGCACCAGCAGACCGCGGACACCACGCCCGCCTTGCGCGGCCCCGCGCGCTCCAGCCATCCGCCCCAGAGCGCCGCGGACGATCCGAGGAAGACGAAGAAGAGCGTGTACATCCACCCGAGATCCGCGACGCGCCAATCGCATGTGGTCGTGAAGAGCGCGCGGCCGAGCGTCAGGTCCGGACACGCCACCGACTGCGTCACCCCGAGCGCGCGCGACAGCGGCAGCCAGAAGACGCTGAAGCCGTACGCCATGCCGATGCAGAGATGAATCGCCAGCGCCGCCGGCGGCACGAGCCACCGGTTGAACCCTGGTCTGGCAACGATGCGCTCGCGATCCAGCAGTCCGGGCGCCCCGGACGAGGACATTACTTCCATGGCATCACCGATACGTGAATGGCGCCCGGCGCCCCTTCTCCACCAACCGACTTGATCGCGTAATCGACCTCCGCCAGCCCGAACCGATGCGTCGTCAAGAGCTCCAGCGGGAAGCGATGCGACGCCAGCTGCTGCAGCCCGAGCTCCACCGCGCGATAGGAATGCCCGCGCGCGCTCTTCAGCGTCATCCCTTTGCGCGTCAGACGCCCGATCGGGAAATCAGGAAACGTCTGATTGCCCTCACCCTGAATGACCATCGTCCCGCCGCGACGCTTCGTCGCTTCGATGCCGAACAGCACGGCGGCTGTCCCCGCGCCGCTCGTGCAGTCGATAGACGCGTCCACGCCGCGGCCTTCGGTGATCTCCATGACGCGCGCGAACGCATCTTCCTTCTGCACGTCGATGACATGGTGGGCGCCCATCGACTTCGCCACCTCGAGCCGCCGCGCATCGCGCGACGTGCCGGTGACGATGACGAGCGACGCGCCGGCCTGGCTCGCCGCCATCGCGCAGCACATGCCCTGCTGCCCGGGCCCCTGAATCAGCACCGACGTTCCATAGCCGACAGCGCCGTCGAAGATCGTCCACTGCACGCCATTGGACATCGGCGTCGCGATGCCCGCTTCTTCCGGCGTCAATTTCTTCGGCACGCGATGCAGCACCGCGTTGAGCGGCAGATACACGTAGTGACTGAAGCCGCCCCAGAGCGATGGCTTGATATCGATCGCGGTGTAGCCGTAGCGGATCGCCGTCGGATCGTAGAACCACTCGGTCGCCGCGCAGTGGCGGTACTCGCCCATGTGATCCCACTCGCAGTGGCCGCACGGCAGGTAGTGCTCGAGGAAGACGAGGTCGCCCTCCTTGAAACCTTTCAGCCGCTCGAAGTCGCGCCCGACTTTCGCGAGATAGCCGACGTTCTCGTGCCCCATGATGAGCGGCGCGCCGCGCAGCGGCAGCTTGTACTGGCTGACGTCGGTGCCGCAGACGCCGGCAATTTCCACCTTCAGCAGCGCGGCGTCAGATGGAATATCCGGGAGATCGAACTCGCGGAGCTCGGTTGTCGAGGGACCGACTTTCAGGGCGGCCAGTGATGTTCCCGTCGCAGCCATGGAGGCCTAAATCTTATAGCTGCGACGGGCGAGGACGGATCTATGTCAAACCTGCGGCAGGAACGGTCGTATAGTGGCCGTGGGCGTCGATAACCATGAGGAGGAATTCTATGCGCGTCGCCGTGATCCTGGCGTTCCTGCTGCCGGTGTCGTTGAGCGCGGAATCCCGTCTCGGTGCCACCGACAACGTCGCGGCGATCCGATCGCATCGCTCGGGCGTGG
>QHWQ01000006.1 GCA_003222635.1 Acidobacteriota bacterium
CTCTAGTTGTCGACGACGATGTTGTGAATCAGCTTTCGCAGGAGCTCCACGCCTTCGAACATGTCCTTCTCGGGCACCGGCCGCGCGAGCGCCACCTCCGCGTCGAGCGCGCGGAAGAGCTCCTGTGTGTGCGTGATGTCGCAGACGCCATGGACGTCCGTGTATTCCATGTCGGCCGAGCCCTGGCGGCGGGCGAGATCGGCGAGATAGGGCATGAAGCGCTGAATGAACCCTTCGAAGAAGGCCATCGTCACCACGATCGGCACGGGCGACAGCTGGCCGATGAACAAGCGGACGTTCATCAGGTTGCGGTAGACAGCCTGCGCATCCGCATCGGTCGGGATCGCTTGGGCCGCAATCGCGAACCGCCGCATCATCCCCGGGTGGCAGTCGCGCACTTCTTCGCGCAGGTTGTCCATGATCTTGGCGCGCGCCTCGTCCGAGCCGGCCGCGATGTAGGCGCCGGTCATCCAGTAGATGAAATTTCCCTCGAGCACAGCGGTGTAACGGGCGATGATCCCGCGCCGCTGTTCGGCAGACAGCTGGTCCGTCTTCGGCAACGAAGCCAGAAGATCCTCGATGACGCGCTCAACCTGTTCCTGGATTCGCGCAACCGGCTGTTCCTGCACACGGGGGGACGACGTTGAACTCATGACCGACTCCTTAGCGGTGTCTCTGCCTCCAAATGAGCGCACGACAACCGGCCGGCAGCGGATCAGCAGGTCGTGTGCCAAGCCCGGCCTTGGAGTCGAATCCAGAAACTACGCAGGAGGAGCACGGCATCCCCCCGCTGGAAGACTTTTGTCTGAGCGGGCGCTGTCTGTCCGCTGGAGATCGGGGTCCCGCAGGCAGAGATAGGGCGATTGCTGGCGTTTTTGGCAGCGTGTAGATATCCGCGCCTGGTACCGAGTGTGCGCTGGGACGGCGCGTGACCGGTTTGCGACCGCGCCATCTCCAGTACGCCGCGAAAGTGTTGTTGTCGGGTACGCGATCAGGCGACACGTCGCCGCTTGTAACCATTCGCGCCGACGGGGATCGCGTTCCGTTGTTCCTGGTCCCTGGAGTCGGCGGCGAGATTGTCGGTTTCGGAACGCTCGTACGGCACCTTCCGCCGACGCAACCCGTGCACGGTCTGCGCGCTGGCGGCCCGGATGCGCCTCGCTCGTCGCTGAGGATGGAATCGCTGGCGGCGACACACGCCGATGCGATTCGGCGCGTGTGCCCCGCAGGACCGTATATCGTCGCCGGATACTCCGCAGGCGGCATCCTCGCGTACGAGATCGCGCAGCAGCTGCGCGCGGGACGCGGCCATGTCGCGCTGCTGGCGATGATCGATGCCCCGGTGCCGCCGGAGCTCCCCGAAGAGGCGCGCCCCCGACGCCGCTGGACCCCGGCCGAAGTCTTCAGGTTCGTGAAGAACGTCGGCTGGTGGATCGTGGATGACCTGCGAACGTCAACCGCCGCCGACCTGCTCCTGCGCGCGCGAAGCAAAGCGCGGCTCCTGCGCGGATTGCTGCATCGCGATGTGCCGCTGGTGCACGGGGCGCGCGATCAGGTGGACATCCGAGACCGACTCGGTGTGCCGCGATTGCCCGACCAGTTCGTGCCGTGGCTCGAGGCATATATCGACGCGATCGGGCACTATTACCCGCAGCCGTACCCTGGCCGCATCGTCGTGCTGCGCGCACGCGCGCAGCCGCTCTTCGGCGGCTTGAAGCACGATCGAGGATGGGGTGAGCTCGCCGGCCACCCTGTCGAAGTCCGTGTGATCGCCGGTGAACATGACAACATCCTGCGCGAGCCGCGCGTGAGGCAGCTTGCCGCGGCGCTCACCGACGTGTTGGATGCCGCGCTGCCCGAGGTACGGAACTAAGCTTATACAGCTGACGTTGGATCACCGCCGCGCAGACGTTGGTTCTAACAGGGCGAAGGAACTTTGTCTGTCATGGTCGTTGGTCACATCAAAATCAGCCCGGATCCGCCTATCAGATTCACCCACGCCGGTGACGACCCTCAACAGGTGGTCATCGTCATCGAGCCATCCTTCGATCGCACGCTCATCCTGGTCGGTGCGCCGCCGCGAGGGGGCCCGTTCTCGTGGCCGGCCACCAAGGCGGTGGTCGAGGCCGGCGCCACCATGCGCGTGCCGATCACGTTTACGCCGAGTGGCGACGAGCCGGCACACGCGACGCTGACGATCGACGCCAGACATCCCGATTTCTTCGGGCGGCGGCGGGAGTTTCCCGTCACGCTGCCCATCGATGCCGACACAAAATAGCGCTGTTGATTTCTGGCGCCGCCGGCTAGGCCGTGACCGAGAGCAGCGAGGCGCGATACGCCGGATCCACGTCGCCGGCGTGCGCCGCGGTGAATCCGAGCTGTCGAAGCCGTCCGTCGCTGAGACCGTAGATCCACCCGTGCACGGTCACCGGCATGCCGCGCGCCCAGGCGTCCTGCACGATCGTCGTTTCGCACACGTGGCGCGCCTGCTCGATCACGTTCAGCTCGCACAGACGATCGACGGCGCGCTCTTTGGAAAGCGCGACGAGCTCCCCCTCGTGACGATGCTTCACATCTTCGACGTGACGGAGCCAGTTGTCGATGAGTCCAAGCCGCGCGTCATCGAACGCGGCACGCACGCCTCCGCATCCGTAGTGGCCGGTGACAATCACGTGCTTCACACCGAGTACGTCGATGGCGTACTGCAGCGCCGACAGACAATTCAAATCGGTGTGCACGACGACGTTGGCGACGTTGCGGTGGACGAACAGCTCGCCCGGCGCGAGGCCGACGATCTCGTTGGCGGGGACACGGCTGTCGGAGCAGCCAATCCACAAGTATTCGGGCGCCTGTTGCTGTTGCAGGCGGGTGAAGTAATCGGGATCGCGCCGGACGGCTTCGGCCGCCCAGGTGCGCTGAGACACACGCTCGACCTCGCGCAACACGCCGAGCGGTGGGGCTATACGCGGTTCTGGCTCGCTGAGCATCACAACATGACCGGCATTGCCAGCGCGGCCACGGCGGTCGTCATCGGCCTGGTTGCAGGCGGGACCAAGACGATTCGCGTCGGTTCCGGCGGCATCATGCTGCCGAACCACTCGCCGCTGGTGATCGCCGAGCAGTTCGGCACGCTCGAGGCGCTCTATCCAGGACGCATCGATCTTGGACTGGGTCGCGCCCCCGGCACCGATCCGCAGACGGTGCTGGCGCTGCGGCGTTCACCGATGAGCGCGGATACGTTTCCGAGCGACGTGCTCGAACTGCAGGCGCTGCTGGGACCGCTGCGCGCAGGGCAGCGTGTCCAGGCAGTGCCGGGTGCCGGGTCGCATGTGCCGATGTGGATTCTGGGCTCGAGCCTGTTCGGCGCGCAGCTAGCGGGGCAGCTCGGATTGCCGTACGTGTTCGCGTCGCACTTCGCGCCGCAGCTGCTGATGCCCGCGCTCGAGGCGTACCGCCAGACGTTCACGCCGTCGGCATCGCTCGCCACGCCGTACACGATGGCCGCGGTGAACGTCTTCGCTGCCGACGCGGACGAGGAGGCGCGGCGGCTGTTCACCTCGGCGCAGCAGAGCGTCACCAATCGTATCCGCGGCAACCCGGGACGCCTGCCGCCGCCGATCGAGGACATCGAGCGTTACTGGAATCCGCTGGAGAAAGCAGAGGTCTCTGCGCGCCTCGCGTGCACGATCGTCGGTTCGCCGCCCGTTGTTCGCGCCGGGCTCGCACAGTTTGTCGAGCGGACGCAGGTTGACGAAGTGATGATCGTCTCCGCTATCTACGACCACGCGGCGCGGCTTCACTCCTACCAGATCGTGGCCAAGGAAATACTCACGACCGCCTGACGAACAGATCGTTCCAGACCTTCTCCCATTTCGCGGACTCGTCGAGCACCGTGACGGGATCGATCAGCGTGAAGCGGTAGCTGTTGGACTGGCTGGTCACCTTCGCGGGCGTGCGGCCCATCGACTCGAACAGCGTCTGGCCTTCGGCCGAGAGCACGTACTCCTCGAACAGCCGCGCGGCGTTGGGATGCGGCGCGTTCCTCGCGACGCCGATGCCCTGCGGACGCGCGACGACGGGCTGCACCGGGACGTAGTCGATCGGCGCGCCCTTCCGTTTCAGCGTCTCGATGTTGCTGTTGTACATCGCCAGGCCCACCTGCACGTCTCCGGCGGCGACCAGATTCGCGAGCAGCACGTGCCCCTTGCGCAGCGTCGGCTGCAGCGCGGCGAGCTTCCGCATCAACTCCATCCCCTTGTTGTCCGGCGTCGTCTTGATCAGCGTCGCCATCCACTCCGAGTCGGTCGCCTCGAGCGCGATGCGCCCCTTCCACCTGGGATCGGTGAAGCCCTCGTAGCGTGCCGGGATTTCGGCGCGCTTCACCTTCGCGGTGTTGTAGCCGACGACGAAGAGATTCAGGCGATCGGGAGACCACGGCGCGCCGAGCAGCGTCTCGCGCGAGATCATCTCCATCTCAGGGCCGTTGGTCTCGATCACGTCCACCGAGTAGCGGCGCCCTTTCGCTTCCGTGATCGTCCGCTGCACGACCTCTTCGGACAGGCCGCGCCAGAGCGTGACCTTGACGCCGTATTTCTTTTCGAACGCCTCGGCGAGCGGCTGCGACTCTGTCGGCGCGAGCGAGGTGTAGAGCGTCAGGCTGCCTTCGCGCTTCGCACGTTCGGCGACGCCGGCCGCCGTCTGCGCGGCTGCGACAGCGGACAGCGCGACGATCGGGAGAAGCACTTTGGCGAGGGTGCGCATGGCGATGTATGTTTAATCGCCACAGCGCCCCATGTCTACAAAAACCCAGACCACGACGACCCACTATCACATTCAGAAGAAGCGCCGCGCCGAGTTCATCGACGAGTGGCGCAGGTACCGCCAGACGGTCATCCGCAAGGAGGACGTGACGCTCGAGCCGACGGCCCGCGGCCTGCGCACCGGCGTCTACATGGGCTGGGACGGCGACCGTCCGACGCGCCAGCTCGATGCGCTCGTGCACGAAATCGATCCCGGCGCGACGACGACCATTCACCGCCATTCATGGGATGCGATCCTCTTCATGGTCGAAGGAAGCGGGTGGACCGAGGTGGACGGCGTTCGCTACGACTGGCAGGCGTGGGATGCGATCCATCTGCCCGCCTGGAGCTGGCATCGCCACGGCAACGACGGCGACAGGCCCGGCCGCTTCATGAGCTATTCGTCGGAGCCGACGCTGTGGACGCTCGGCATGAGCATCATCGAGGATGCGGGGCACGAGGCGTTCGACAGGCTGCCGTCGAAGCCGAAGGTCTCGGGTGGCATTCAAGGCAACGACCCGTATTCACGCCGCCTCCGCCGCATCGACGTCGAGGCGGGCAAGCGCCGGTCGGGACGCATCCACACGCCCTACGACGAGCAGGAGATTCTCGCGACGCCGCGCGGCACGCGGACGAAGTTCCTCAACGATCGTGCGATCGGCAACCAGGCATCCGGCCTGACGCAGGTCATGATCCAATTCGCGCCGGGCAAGACGCAGTCGCTGCATCGTCATCCCGGCGAGGCGTGGCTCTACGTCGTCGAAGGCCACGGCCACAGCTTCATGGGCATCGCGCCGGACAATGGCGAGCACCATCGCTGGAAGAAGGGCGACCTGATCATTGTCGATCACTACCTGTGGCATCAGCACTTCAACGACGATCCGGTGAATCAGTGCCGGCTCGTGCGCATCCACATGTTCGACTCGCTGCTCGAGACGATGCGCGCGGTGATGGATCCGATGGTGCTGTTCGAGGAAGCGGAAGACACGCTCGTGTCGATGCAGGAACTGTCGCAGATTCAGTGGCCGGACGATACACGGCCGGAAGACTGATGGACATTCCGCGCTCGGCGCTCCCGCCCGGCGTTCTCTCGCTGCACATCCTTCCGGCGGAGCACCACGATCGCGACTGGGACGCCATCATCGTCCCGCGCGAGGTGAAGGAGCGGCTGCTCGCACAGGCGCTGCTCGTGCTGCAGCACGGACGCAAGCTGTCGATGCTCGCCGGCCTGCCGCACGGACTGATCGTGCTCGCCGGTCCGCCCGGAACAGGGAAGACGACGATGGCGCGCGGACTGGCGCAGGTGGCGGCGCTGGCGCTGGCGCGTCAGGGGGCGACGGCGCTCGTCGAGATTAATCCGCACGCGTTTCCGAGCGACATGCTCGGCGAGAGCCAGCGCAACGTCACGCGCCTGCTGACGGAAACCATCCCGGAGATCGCCGCGCGGCGCCCGCACGTCATTGTGCTGATCGACGAAGTCGAGAGCTTCGCCGTCCGTCGATCGTCCGCGTCGTTCGACGCCAATCCCGTGGATGTGCATCGCGCGACCGACGCCGTGCTGCTCGGCATCGACGAGATCGCGAAGAACCTGCCGTCGGTGCTCTTCGTCACGACGACGAACTTCATCGAGGCGGTGGACGAGGCGTTCCTGTCGCGCGCGGATCTCGTGATGACGTTCTCGCTGCCGGATCGCGAGACCATCGGGAAAATTCTCGAGCATGCGCTCGGCGAGCTGGCGGTGCAGTGGCCGTCGCTGCAGGCGATGACGGAGGACGCGGCAAAGCTGTCGGAGCTGGCCGCGCTCTGCGAGGGATGGGACGGCCTGCGCATCCGCAAGCTGGTGCTCGCCGCGCTCGCGCAGCGGCTCGACGTCGCGCGCGATCCCTCGACGCTTTCATGGGACGACCTCATGACCGCGGCGCGCAAGAAAGGCGGCGTCGAGTGGGCCGGCGGCCGCGCGCCCACATCGCGCGAGCTGTTCCCGGATGTTCCGAAGGAACTAATGCATGATCACGATCACGGCCACGCGCTGCACGATGATCAGCACGACCACGATCACTCGCACGGACATCGGCACACGCACACGCATCAGAAGGACGAAGTCTGAGGTAGTTGGTGGTTGGTAGTTGGTAGTTGGTGGTGACATTCAGAATCATGAACGTGCTCGGCCCGGGATCGAGGGCGACCGTCACGATTCCGTTCGCGTGATGAAGCCCCAGTTGATGTCGTTAGGAGCGCTGCCGACCTGCGAAGACGCAACGCGCGAGCAGGCTGAGGGATCGAGCCAGGTTCAGCCGCGCGACAGCGGGCGCGTAGCGCCCGTCGGCGGCGACCATGGCGTCCCGCGGTCAATTGCGGCCCGCGCAGCGCGTTTTCTTGCGGGGTCCCCATCGCGCACGCTTGCGCGATAGGGTGCACATGCGGATACGCGACGCGTGGCGCGTATGCGCAGCCGCCGCACGAATCGTGAGTCGATAAAAACTACGGTGTGACCGTGACTTTCACGAGCGCCGTCGTCCAGCAGCAGACTTCGCCCCCGCCGCCCTCGCCCGAGTAGTCATTCGCGGTGACCTGCAGGACGTAGTCACCCGGCGTTCTGAACTTCGCCGTCGTCGTCGCCTTGCCCTTGAACGGGACGTTCACGCCACCGCCGGCCAGAACGTCTGACGGCGGATTCTCCTTGTCGAACGTCACCGCGGCAGGCCCGCGATACATCGACCAGTAGACGCGCACCGGCGGCGGCAGGTTCTTCGGCAGCGCCATCGTGCCGCTCGCGAACTTCCCATCGTCTTCGGTCCACACCGTCAGCGGCAGCGGGGCAGCGGCGCTCGTCGTGCGCGCGACGGCGGTCGACATCATCCCCAGCGGACCTTGCACGCCCGGCTCGCTCTCGGCGAACCGCATGATCGGCGGCGTGTTCTTCACCGCGACGTCGGTGAACGGGCTGATGACGTAGTCCGGATGCAGGCGTAGCGGGATGGTCATCGGCTGTCCGTTCGCCACGATGGTCCACGTCAGGCGCTGGTCGGGTCCTGTGAAGTCGGCGGGTACCTTGAAGGTCCACATGCCCCAGTGCCGACCCGGAAGGAAGTGCGTGGGCTGCCCCATGTCGGGACCGCCCGGATCGACGTGATTGTTCGGACCGATCGGAACGTCAATCGCCTGGCTGTTGTTCCGATTCAGATAGCCGACGAGGAAGTAGCGGTTCCCGTCGGGAGCGGTGAACCAGCCTTCGAATGCGCCGGTGACGCTCGTGCCGAACTGCCGGAAGGGCTCGTTGGGGAGTTGTTGCGCAGAAACCAGTAGGGGCCGGCTGAAGCCGGCCCCTACGAAGAGAGTCCCGAGAATGGCAGCGGCGACGGAGCGGATCATTTCGTCGCGGGCGCGGCCTTCTCTGCCTTGGCCTTTCTCTCGGCGACCAGCGCCTTGTACTCGTCGTCGGTAAGATAGACGACGTTCATCCAGGCGTGCGCCATCTCGTCGACGGTGCGGTCGCCGTAGCCGACCCACTGATCGGGATCGGGATTGTTCGGGTTGGCGCGCGTGTTGTCGTACCACGCGCTGACGTGAATCACCGTCCCCTTCGGGAACACGGGCGCCGCGTCGTCGGCGTAGATGTAATTCGTCATCCAGTTGAAGTTGAACTTGCCGATGTAGCTGATGATCTGGTTCTTGCCGTCGGGCAGGATCGCTTCAACCTGCATCGCCTTGCCGCGCAGATGGAAGTGCGGCTGGAAGTTGGTGATGAGCGTGTTCTCCTTGAGCACGGTGAAACCGTCGGTCGAGGCGATCGAGTTCGGCGGGATGTCGACGAACTGAGGCTTTCTCAGGCCCGTGAACCCAATCAGGTAGCTGCGCTTCTGCGGCTCCTGGCCTTTCGGATAGAACCAGATGCCAATCTCGGAGCCCGAGGTGATCTCCTCGCCGACGGCGTGCAGGTGCTGATCCCACGAGATCTTCTCGCCGGGAAGAATCAGCTTGCCCGTGCCGTCGCGGAAGCGGTCGTAGCCCTTGCCGATCGCCCACTCCATCAGCTGCGGCCGCCGGTTGACGAGATCGTCCGGCGTTGGATCCGCCGCCGTCGCACCAGTCGCGGTTCCGGTGTTCACAGCGTCGGGATCGTTGTTCAGCACGAGATACGCGATCGAGTGATGGACGATACGGCGGCCCTTGAGCTGGGTCGGACGAATCTCCACCATCCGCGCCCAGCGCGGCTCGGTGAGCGGGACGTCGCTCATCGGCCGATACCAGACGTCCTGATGCTGCGCGGGCATCGTGTACTCGGATGAGCGGATCACGAGGTCGGGCGGCCCGTAGCCGTCGCGCACGCCCTGCCATTCGTTGTCGGTGACGAGCGGCTTGGGCGGCGGCATGTCCTTCGGATCGCCTTCGGGAGCACCCGCATCGACCCAGCGCGCGATCGTGTCGATCTGCGCGTCGCTCAGCGACATGTCGTTCTTGAACTCGTGGACGCCGACGCTCATGTCGATGTGCCACGGCGGCATCTGCCGCGTGACGACGCGCTGCTTCATCGACCGCGCCCAGGGACGCGCATCCTCATAGGAGATCAGCGACATCGGCGCGATCGAATTCGGCTGATGGCACTGCTGACACTTCTCCTGAAGGATGGGCGCGACGTCTTTGGTGAACGTCACCGGCCGCGACGTGGGATCGGCGGCCTGGCCGACCACGGACATGGCCGCGATCGCGATGAGCGTGGCGGAAACCGTGAGGGCAAAACGCATAACTGCCTCCTGCCTCTGCGAAACTTCGAACTTGGGAGAGTCTAGCGCAGACTCGCCGCCGGCGCACCAGGATTCCGGTACGCCTCATCCAGGGTCAACACGTTGACCGTAAACGGGATAGTAATGACCTCGCCATTGCGCTGGAACTGACTCCATGCACGATAACGGCCCGCCTTCGGCATGTAGCCCTCGAAAGTGACCGTCGGGCCTCCCAGCCCCTTCGACACGGCGTCGAGGTCTTCGTAGGGATGGGAGTGCACATAGTCCCGCATGTCCTCGCTGAGGATGAGCGCGTGGCCGAAGGCGCCGAGATACGGCTGGAGATCGGTGACCGGCCGGCCGCTCTTCGCATCGGTCAGCGTGAAGGCGAGGTGTGCGAACTGACCTTCGACGAGCGGCGCCGGCTCGAGCTCCAGATGCGCGATGACCGAGCCAACGGTCTTGTTCACGTCCACGTCGGGCGTGAGACGCGGCGCCTGCGATTCGAGATCGCCGGTGAAATCGACGGTCTCGAGCGTGCGCCCGACGAACTGCGGCGACCCGCCGGTCGGAAGGAAGTCGGACAGGATGCGATAGTCGCCCGGCTTGGGCAGCGTCGTCTCGATCGTCCACCGGCCGTCAGGCAGCTGCTGCGGATGAATGTGCTCGAAGAACTCCATGTCGCGGCTGACGACGAAGAGGTGATAGCGCTTCTCGTGCACGACCTCGTAGCCGGTGATGAGGGCGTTGGTCCCGGGATGACGAATGGTGAAGGTCAAGGTCACGGGCTCGCCGGCTTTCACCGCCGCGGGAACCGTTGTCATCTCGAGCGAGTACTCGCGCGTGTCGAACGGATCGCCGGGAACGAGCGTCATGCCGCACTTGCGGCAGCGGCTTCCGGGCTCGCTCGCCGTCACTTCCGGATGCATCGGGCAGAACCACGCGGTGGTTCCCGGCGGCGCGGAGCTTTGCTGCGCGGCGGCGCCGAGCGTGAGCAGCACGACGAGCAGCAGCGCGAGCTTATTTCGCCGCATAGTGATTCAAAGTAAGTGTGAACCGCGGACCCGCAGGGTCCGCGCCGCTCCGGGACTGGTCCGCGCCGCTCTCGGCGTACGCGACCGCCTGCAACACGGAGCCTGCTGGCAGTGTCACAGGTTTCTTGAACACGTATGGCGTCGGCCACACCTGATGCGCGTCCTTCATCCAGAGCAGCACCTCGCGCGAGCCGTCAGGGCGCATCAACTTGATCTCGAGCGATCGCGTGCCTGCGGGCAGTTCGGGACGCATCGACACGAGCGCGCGCGCGTCGGCCGCCTTGAATTCCGCGACGAAACGCGCCGGCGTCCGCGCATCGGCCATGGCGCGCAGCGTCGTCGTGATCACCGGCGCTGCGGCAGGTGCCGCAGCGAAATAGAGCGCGAGCTGCGGCGTGTCGGAGATCGGCTGTGACGAGCCGGAGTACATCACGTCCACCGCAATGCGCGCGTGCGCGGGCAGCTTGAATGCCGCGCCGGCGGGCAATTCCGTGGACGACTGCCAGGGCGTCCATCCGCCAAGATACTGACCCGTGCCGGCGACGCTGAGAAACGCGCCGCGTGCCACCCGCGGATCGGGCTTGAAGTCGATGGCGCGCACCCACCCATCGTGCGTGAGGCCCGTATCGATGGTCAAGTGCTTGAACGCCGGCGCGCTGCGCGCATCGACCGCGGCCGCCGTCGTTGGCGCGGCAACGACGTCCGGCATGCCGAGCGTCCAGTGATCGCCGTGATCGACGAAGGCCGGCGCGGGATCGGTGCCCTCGGGGACGCCGCCGTCAATCCAGGAGATCAGGAACTCGAACTCGCGCGGCGTCAGGCCGATGTCATTCGCATACGCGCCGAAGCCGCGCTCGGCCGGCCACGGTGGCATGCGACGCGACAGCGTCTCCTCTTTGATCGCTTCCGCCCACGGCCGCGTCTGGTCGAAGGTGACGAGCGGCATCGCCAGCTTGCCATCCGCATGACACTGCACACACTTCCGCTGGAGTAATGTCGCGATCTCCCGGTTGAAGAGGACCGTAGTGGTCGTCGGGTTGTGCGGATAGGCGGGGCGCGGCACGAGCATCCCTGCGATGACGAGGACAAACACCAGGGCGGTGACGGCCTGCCTCAGCACACCGTTACTTTATCCCCATTGACTACAGATAAATAGCGGTCTAGAGTCGGGCACAACGCGCACACATCCGGGATTGACGAAGGGACATCATGCGTCTGAGTGCAGTTTCGGCCGCCCTGATACTGGCTATCGCCGCGCCGTCATTCGCCCAGGAATACGTCGAGTTCACGAGCAAGGACGATCGTTTCGGCGCCACCTTCCCGACCGACCCGAAGGTCGAACAGATCATGTTCAAGTCGCAGTTCGGGTCGATGCTGCCCGCGCGCGTGTACACGTCCGACTCGGGCAACAGCCACTTCAAGGTGACCGTCGTCGACTACGGCAACATCGAAGCGATCTCGACGGAGCGCTCGAAGTCGTGCCCGCCCGGAGCGGAGACGTGCCGCGGCGGCGGCAGTTCGACGGGCCTCGGGTACTGGAAGGCCGATCTCGCAGGCGCCGAGAAGTTCGCGACGTGGCAGTTCATGCAGCGCGACGCGAAGATCACCTATATGGGTTGGAACAACATCGATCTCGTCGAAGGGACGATGATCTACATGACGAACAACCCGAGTGGATCGCGCACGTCGGCCGGCATCTACATGCACGAGAACAAGCTGTACATCATCGAGGGCACGGTGCCGAAGGGCTACCCGGAGCCCGGCTTCTTCCAGCAGTCGATCCGCTGGCTCGATGAGAACGGCAACGGCATCCGCTACCAGACGCTGTATCACAACGGGTTCCCGAAGCCGCCGACGGGACGCGGTGGCGCGCCGCAGCAGGGGCAGCAGCCGCAACAGCCGCAGCAGCAGAGGTAACGATGATGCGCGCCGCATTCATGTCGGCCATCGTGCTCGCGTCGGCAACGACGCTCTTCGCGCAGGAATACGTCGAGTACAAGAGCATGCAGGATCGCTTCTCGATCGTCTTCCCGGCGCAGCCGAAAGTGACCGAGACGACCTACACCTCCGAGTTCAAGTCGATCCTCCCCGCGCGCATCTACAGCGTCGATCAGGCGCAGAGCCACTTCAAAGTGACCGTCGTCGACTACAACAACATTCAGGCGATTGCGACCGAGAAGGCGAAGGCGTGCCCGCCGGGCGCGGAGGCGTGCTCGGGCAATACAGGGTCGGGCAGTTCAACCGGCGCGGGCTACTGGAAGCCGGACATCGAGGGCGCGGTGATTCACGCGACGTGGGAGCTGATGCAGCGTCCCGACGAGAAGCCGATCTATCTTGGCTGGACCAACATGAACCTCGTCGAAGGACACATGGTGAATCTCGTCAACGAGAAGACGAAGGCGCGCACGTCGGCCGCGATCTACATGCACGAGAACAAGCTGTACATCATCGAGGGAACGGTGCCGGCGGGATATCCTGTGCCGGACTTCTTTCAGCAGTCGGTCGGCTGGCTCGATGCGAACGGACGCGACATCAGGTACCTGACGATTTACCACAACGGATTTCCCAAGCCTGACGTGCGCGGGCAGGGTGGCGCCCCGGGAGCAAATACGGGAGGAAATAGATGAAACGGTTCGCGGTTGTGACGGCGACGTTGCTCGGTGCGGTAATTCTCGCCGCGACGGTTGCGGGACAGGGACGCGGACGCGGTGAGCCGGCGCCCCCGCCCGCGAAGCAGGCGGGTCACGGCCAGGGCAAGCTCGTGATCTGGGGCGACCTGGCGAGCTTCGACAAACCGGGAACGGCCCCGATGCACTGCATCCTGACGAATCGCTTCAGGCGCGGTCAGTATGTCGGCTTCCGCATGACCGCTATCGACGGCGGCACCGGCGAGACCGAGAACACCGCTACGATGGTCATTCATCTGAACTACATGGGCCGCACCATCGACCTGCCGACGCGCTGGCGCGGTGTGGGCGGATTCCCGGCGGATGAGTATCCGCGGCAGCCGTCAGAGATGTGGACCGGCGTCTGGGTGGTGCCGATGGATGCGCAGCCCGGGAAACTGAGTTACACGGTGACGGCGACCGATCAATTCGGCCGCAGCGCCACCTTCACGCCCTTCATCAACGTCGTCCCGCAGCCGACGATCGTCGAATAGCGGCGTTTAACCACGAAGCGCACGAAGACGAATCTTCGTGACCTTCGTGTCTTGTCGCGCAGCGACCTTCGTGGTGCCTTCATAGTTCCTCCACAATTGCCCGCGACACTGAACGTCAGTCAGGAGGACGTTCATGGAAAGTCAGTTCGGAACGAGGCGGTGGGCGGCGGTCGTCTTCGCGCTGCTGGCGGCGGTCGCCATCGGCGCCCTTGCGTATCAAGCGGGCGTCGCGCACGGCATCGCGCTGCAACCGCCGCCGGCGGTCGCCGCGCCCGGCGCGCCCGCCGTCCCGGCGGGGCCGCCATATTACGCGTATCGCTACTACGGCCCATGGCGCTTCGGGTTCTTCGGGCCGCTGTTCGGCATCCTGTTCTTCTTCTTCTTCCTGCGGTTCCTGTTCTGGGGACTGTTCGGATGGGGATGGGGAGGGCGCCGGTGGCGGTACTACGACTACCCGGGCGACGGCCCGTCGCGCTTCGACGAGTGGCACCGGCGCGCGCACGAGCGGATGCGTGACGACCGCGCGCCCGCATCGCCGACGTCCGCGTAAAGGATGTCCGCCTGAAGGCGGACGCTACCGGCGAAGAGTGGCGAGCGCGACGTGGAGTACGCGTGTGGCGTGATGCACGTGCAGCGGCAGCTGCTGCATCGTGACCCATGCGAGGTACGACCACGTCGCCACGCCCGCCGCGCGCACCTTCCTGAAGAGTCGCAGTCCGAGAACGCGAAGCGCCACCACCGTGTCGGCCGGCTCGAATCCGAATCGCAGGTGCGTGCGCAGCGACGGCCAGTTGCCGTAATCGACGAACGTGAGCACGCCGCGTTTGCCGCGCGCGGCCATCCAGTCGGCCAGGTGCGCCTTGAAGCGCAGCCACACGCCCGTGTTGCGATAGGCGGCGTCGACGAACGCGTCGTAGGCGTACACGTAGCCGCCCGGAATCGCGATCCGATAGCCCCATCCGGTTTCATGGTGGGACGCGCCTTCCGAAAACCATTCGTACCCGATGACGCGATTGTCCGCGACGGCGACGACGCAGCGATCGCCGTCCGCGAACCGCTGACGGAACAGCTCGCGCTTGTTCTGCAGCCGCGTCAGCGCGTCCAGATCGTCGAACGTCGCGAAGCGCACCTCCGCCTGACCGCGGAGCATGGAGTTCGGCACCCGCGGCAAACCGTTCAACCGGAGGAAGCAGAGCTTGCCGACGTCGATCGGCCGCAGCGGCACCCGCCGCAGCAGCTTCTGAGCGAGCAGCAGCCGCGGCGTCCGCGCCAGCTGCCCGAGCCGCCCGTTAACTCGCACGCGCGACCCGCTCGCTCTGTTTGCGCTCGACGAACTGCGCGACCTTTGTTACCGAATCCAGATTGTCAGGAACGAGCTCCTCGTCGTCGATGTCGATGCCGTAGCGTTCCTGCAGATGGAAGACGAGCTCCAGGATGCCCGTCGAATCGACGATGCCGCGCTGCTGGAAGGAGTCGTCATCGGTGAATGAGAAGCGGCCCGATGCATCTCCGAACAGAAAATTATCGATGATGAAGGTGCGTAGTTCCTGACTGATCGTGTCCATGGGCTACCATTCCAGCTCAGACACGAGCAAAGGTGCAGCCAGCTTTTCTGCCGTCCAAAACCGTCGTTAGTGGAACAGACTGCCACTTTGTGCCATGACCATGCCCACTGCCGTGCTTAGCGGCACCTTTCTTCTGGGCGGAGACCTCCCGGTTCACCGGCTTGGCTTCGGCGCCATGCGCATTACTGGCGACGGCGTCTGGGGGCCGCCGCGCGATCGTGCGGAAGCGATCGCGACGCTGCAGCGCGCCATCGAGCTGGGGATCAACCTGATTGACACGGCGGAATCCTACGGACCGCACGTCAGCGAGGAGCTGATCGCCGAGGCGCTCTATCCGTATCCGAAAGGTCTCGTGATCGCGACCAAGGGTGGCTACGACCGTTCGGGGCCGCATGAGTGGGAGGAGAACGGGCGTCCCGAGCGTCTCCGAGCGGAGCTCGATGGGAGCCTCCGCCGGCTGCGCCTCGATCGCCTCGACCTGTATCAGCTGCATCGCATCGATCCGAAGGTGTCGGAGGAGGATCAATTCGGCTTTCTGCAGGAGGCGCAGCGCGCCGGGAAGATCAGGCACATCGGCCTCTCAGAGGTGAGCGTCGAGCAGATTCAGCGTGCGCGGCGCCACTTCGCGGTGGTGTCCGTGCAGAACCTCTACAACCTCATCGATCGTGAGTGGGAAGAGGTCGTCGACTACTGCGAGCGTGAGCGCATCGGGTTCATCCCCTGGTATCCGCTGCAGGCGGGAGAGGTGACGAAGGGCGGCATGAAGCAGGGCGTGCGCCGAATGCTCGGGCGCGCCCCGCGCGCGCGCGCCGGGCTGGCGGCGATCGCCAGACGCCATAACGCCACACCCGCGCAAATCGCGCTCGCGTGGCTGCTGCGCCGCGCGGCGGTGATGCTGCCGATTCCGGGGACCTCGAAGCGGAAGCATCTGGAGGAAAACGTCGCCGCGTCGGCCATTCAGCTGACCGACGAGGAAGTGCGAGCGCTCTCCATAATCCCTTCAAAATTTGGAGTCAGAGTCAGGTGATGGGGCGACTCAAGGGGTTGAGTCGACTCATCACCGTACTCCGACTCCATGAACTATGAAGACCCATGAAGACCGTCCTTGTCGTAGACGACGAGCCTTCTATCGCGCAGATCGCAGGTGACTACCTGCGACATGGCGGTTTTTGCGTACTTACGGCGTCCAACGGCGTCGACGCGCTGGCGCTGGCGCGCGAGCAACGGCCGGACCTGATCGTCCTCGACCTCGGGCTGCCGCGGATGGACGGCCTCGAGGTGGCGAAGACGTTACGTCGCGAGGGCAACGTGCCGATCATCATGCTCACGGCCCGCATCGAGGAGTCCGATCGCCTCGTCGGTCTCGAGCTTGGCGCCGACGACTACATGACGAAGCCGTTCAGCCCGCGGGAACTGGTGGCGCGCGTGCGTTCCGTGCTGCGGCGTGTTGATGCGGCGGGCGCCGGCGGCGACGTAGTACGGCGCGGCGATCTCGTCATCGACAACACGCGGATGCAGGTGACGCGCGGCGGCGCGCCGATCGATTTCACGCCGACGGAGTTTCAGCTCTTCGCCGCACTCGCGCGCCAGCCGGGGCGCATCTTCACGCGCGCGCAGCTGCTCGACGCGGTGCGCGGCACCAACGTCGACGCGTTCGAGCGCGCCATCGACACGCACATCAAGAACATCCGGCGGAAGGCGGAGCCGGATCCACGCAGCCCGCGCTACATCCTCACGGTGTACGGGATGGGCTACAAGTTCGCGGAATGAGCAACGCCGACTCGCACGGGCGGGGAGCGCGACGCCTGCGCGCCGGGGTGCCATGGCACGTGCGCCGGCGCCGGCAGCCGCCGTGGTGGCCCGAGAACGAGCCGTGGCCGCCTCGTGGTCCGCGCGCCTGGCGTCGCCACGCTCCGCCGTTCGCGCGGCGGATGGGCGGCATCTTCATCATCTCCTTCTTCTTCATGGTCGTCGGAATGACGACCGTCGTGTCGTGGTTCTTCGGCGGGGCAGCCCCGTTCGCGCGGCCGCAGCGCATCTTCTTCGCGCTGATCTGGTTGTTCCTCGTGGGTGGATTGTTCCGGCGCGTGGTGGGCGTCTTCGGCGGCATGCAGTCGCGCCTGCGGGCGCAGGATGTGCAGCGGCGGCATCTGATGGCCGACATCGCCCACGAGCTGCGCAATCCGCTCGCGGTGCTGCAGGGAAGACTCGAAGGAATGCTGGACGGGGTCTATCCGCGCGACGAGGCGCAGATCAATGCGGTCCTGCAGGAAACGCGGATGCTCTCGCGCCTGGTGGACGACCTCCGTACGCTCGCGCATACCGAGAGCGGCACGCTCGCGCTCCAGAAGGAGCCCACCGACCCTGGCGTGCTGATCAACGACGCGGCCGCATCCTTCGCCGGCGAGGCGGTGGAGCGCCGAATCAGGCTGGACGTGCACGCCGCGCCAGATCTGCCGCTGATCGAAGTCGACCCGCTGCGCATCCGCGAGGTGCTCACCAATCTCATCTCGAATGCGATGCGCCACACGCCCGAACGCGGACGCGTATCCGTGAACGCGTCGGCGAATGCGAAGTCGATTGTCGTGTCGGTCGCGGATACCGGCGCGGGAATCGCGGCGGCGGATCTGCCGAAGATCTTCGATCGGTTCTACAAGGGACGTGCGTCGCGCGGATCAGGATTGGGTTTGACGATCGCGCGCAATCTCGTCGTCGCGCATGGCGGCGAGATGCGCGCGGACAGTGTGGAAGGGAAGGGGACGGAAGTGACGGTTATCTTGCCTCTCCAGCCACCGCCCCCGCCCCAATAGTCATCGTGCGGCCGTCGGCGAACGTGAGCTTGCCGCTCGTGGCGGTCGGCGTGCCGTTGCGCGCGACGTAGCCATCGATCGTCACCGGCGTGCCGACCGGAAAGTCTTCGGGCCGGGTGCCGCGCCGATAAAGCGCGTTGGCCGCCGCCGTCTCGAACGCCCAGTTCACGACCTTGCCGTCATCGCCCTTGACGTCGATGTAGATCCAGCCGTGCGGGTTCGACCAGCGCACCATCGTGATCGTGCCCGTCAGCTTGATCGGCTTGTTGATGTCGAACTCCGCGGTAAAGGAATGATGCGCCGCGGCTGTGGAAGCCCACGCGCAGATCGCCACGATCGCCGCTGCGACTCTCATCACTGGAGCCCTCGGTCCCTGACGTCCTTCAGATGCAGCAGATCCTGATTGTCCTCGAGGCACGCGACCTCGAGCAGCTCGCCCTTCGGATTGCGCTTGAGCGGCATCGCAATCGTCCACGGCCGCGTGAAGACGACCGGATCGTTCACCGTCGCCTCGTACTGCAACAGATTCGCGCTCACCGGGGTGAACCGCTCGGTGACGGTGGCCGCATAGCTGATGACGTCGCCAACCTCGTTCAGCCACGTCTTGCCGTTCAGGTTCGTCGTCTCGACGACGAGCGTGTCGCCCTCCCAGCGGCCGGTCGAATCGCCTTGCCAGAGCCGGATTGTATCCGGCAGGTGCGGCCGTCCGTCGAGCGTGATGATGCGCCATGACATCCGCTCGAGCAGGATGACAACGTAGGTCGGCGTCTGGATGATGTAGAAGGGCGACGGTACGTAGAGCGCTCGTGGTACGCCCCCGGGAAAGCAGTGCGCGGTCGGGTCGTCGTAGCCGCGCGCGTTGTTCGCGTAGCGATTCTGCTTCTCGGCTCGAGCCCACGGTTGATACGGGAGTCCGCCCGTCTTCGGATCGACGAGCACGCCGCGGCCGCCCGGCGTGAACGGCTCGTTGTGCGGCTCGAATCCCCAGTTCGCGCCGCCGGCGTCCGCCTCGGTGAAGCCGGAGATGTCAGGTTTGCCGTCCGCGGTTCGCGCGAACGTGCCCGCCGCCGCGACCGGCGCGGCCGCAGCTGCGTGCGACGCCATCGGGAACGGCTTTACCGCCGGCGCGTCCTTTCGATACCACGTCCGCGGCTCGGGCTTGAACTCTCCGCGCGCCTCTTCCAGCTCCGCGCGGCACGGATACTCGAGCACGCGCCCCACGTTCTTCTTCTGACGCTCGAGCGGCGCGGTGATCGTCCACGGACGCGAGTAGACCATCGGATCGTCGATCGTCGCCTCGTAGCGAATGGTGTCCGGGTCGATCATCGTGTAGCGCTCGGTGACGCGGAGCGCGTCGCTGTGGGAGTCGCCCTGGGCGTCGAACCACGTCTGGTCGTTGTTGTTGGTCACGTCGACGACGAAGGTGTCGCCCTCCCAGCGGCCACGCGAATCGCCCATCCAGAAGGGGAGCGGCGTCGATGCCTTCGTGCCGTTGGCATAGATCAACCGGAAGACGTGCTGCCATTCGAAGGTCATGGCGACGGCGTCGCGCATCTGAAAGATCTGAAACGGGTAGTCGAGCAGCATGATGCGCGGCACGCCCGGCAGGAAACACTGCGCGAGCGGGTCGGCGGTCGCACGCTGCGCGCCGTTCTCCCGCTGCTTCGCCAGCCCGGCAGGTAAATAGGGAAGCGCGCCGACGTTCGGCACGGGGCCGTGCTTCCAGATGCCCTGCAGGTCGGGACGCCCATCCGGCGTGCGCGGGATGGCCTGCGCCGTTGTCGCCGCCGCCTTCACATACTTCTTCACGCCTTTGGGTCCGACCTCCGCGCCGTAGACGTTGCCGTCGGCATCGGCGGCGACACCTTCCGCGGCGCTCGTGCCCGTTGCTGTGTCGACCGGATCAGGAATGAACGCCGTGACCGATCCGTCGCGCGCGCTGCCGATACGGATGCCGCGCTTCCATCCATCGTGATTGCGCGATACCGACTCCGACTCCGAGTCGGCGACGTAGATCACATCCTTCTTGTCGATGTAGATGCCGCTCGGCCGGCTGAACTGCCGCCACACGTCGAGCTGCTTCCCCTCTTGATCGAAAATGACGATGCGGTTGTTGCTGCGATCGCCGACGAAGAGCCGCCCGCGCGAATCCATCGCCAGCGCGTGCGGACCATCGAGCTGGCCGTCGCCCGATCCTTTCGTGCCCCACGTCTTGATCAGTCTTCCATCCTTCGAGAACGTCAGGATGCGCGAGTTCGCGCCGCCATGCCCTTCCGAGACGAAGATCGTTCCGTTAGGCGCCACGAGCACGTCATTCGGCTGATA
>QHWQ01000007.1 GCA_003222635.1 Acidobacteriota bacterium
GAACCTACGGAGGGAGAAAGCGGACGATCGAAGTGTCGGTATCCGACGGTAAATTGTTCGGCAAGATGGAAGGTGCCGCGGACATCGAGGGCGGCCTTGGTGCCCCCGGTCTCGACCTGGGCGCGCCGTTCCCGCTGGTGCCGCGCTCACAGACGATGTTCGAAGGCGTCGGGCTCGGTTTTCAGTTCGTCGTCAACGACAAAGGTGTGGTGACGGACCTCGTGGAGATTCACATCTCCGGTCCGTACAAATTCCCACGCCAGCGTTAGGTTCAGTGGGTGCAGAAGGTTCTGCACCCACCGAAATCCAACTATCGCGGAGCGGCTTCGTTGGCGGTCGTGTTGTCGGACGCGCCAAGGAAGAAATTCCGTCCGTCCTTGAACGTGACCTTCGTGCCGTTCGCGGTAGGACCGCCGCCTTTCGCGCGGTAGCCTTCGATCACCACCTCGGTGCCGACCGGGAAGTCGCTGTTGCGCAGGCCGCGGCGCAGCAGCGCGTTCGGCGCGCCGGCTTCCACCGCCCAGTTCATCACCTTGCCGTCGGGGCCGGTTACGTCGATGTGGAGCCAGCCGTGGGGATTCACCCACTCCATCTTCGTCAGCGTGCCTTTCAGCGTGATCGGCTGGTTGACGTCGAATTCGGCGGCGAAGGAATGATGCGCGCGGGCCGGCAGAGCGACCATCACGATTGCACTGGCGAGCAGCAGGACCAGTTTCGCTTTCATCACCGTGAACCTCCCCTTTTGACCCGGAAACGATAGCACATCCTTACCTGACCTTCGTTCCATCTATCCGCGTAGCCGTCGCCGGATCGTTCCGGTCCTCGCGCCACGTCGGGTGCGTGAAATGGATGACGTGGTCGCCGTTGTACGAAATGGCCGCGTTGTCGAACACCATCGTGCCGATTCTCCGCCAGCGCTGGAACGTCCTGCGCACCCGAAACGGCGCGCCTGATGTATTGCCCTCGTCCGTCACTTCGATGGTGAACGTGAGCGCTCGCTTCGGTACGGGGTCGCCCTTGTCGAAGATGTGCGCCATCACTTCGTCGCGAACGTCGAGGTCCGCCCCGGCGATTCTGGATTGTCCCGGAGCCACGAGCAGCTGCATGAAAGCCGGCGCGCGCGTCGGCTGCCCGGGCGGTTTTCCCAGTTCCGCAATCGGATAGACCTGCCGGATTGTCGGCTCCTGGTCAACGCGACTGAACACCGACGCGACCTTGATCAACAGCGTTCCGGCCGGGCCGCGGCGGAACACCGTCACGTCCGGCGCGTTGCGCAGTACGGCGTCGTTGATGTACTCGGTTCGCGTTCCTCCGATGTCCTCCTGCGTGATGAAGTTCGCCGTGCGCAACGGCGTCGCATGGTCGGATTCGGTCGTCGGAAAGAGCTTGCCGACGAGCGCCATCGATCGAATGCGGCCGCGAAGATTTCCGCCCGCGCCGCTCGAATAGCGTGCGACGACCAGGGCGTTGCTGCCCCGCGCGAAATATCCCGTATACGGCGTGTCCTCCGTAATCTCCCAGCGGCCGATCAGACCGACGCCAGTGGGATGCAGCAGGCGAGTGAAGCCTCTTCTGTCAGGCCCCCATCGCAGATCGGCGCCGGAGTCGAGCGTCCGTTCCGAGGCGCGCTCGAACCGCGGCGGCTTGCCGCGCGAGAACAGGCCTCCAAACACCGTCTTGATCGTAGTTTCCTGCTGTGGCAGGGGCGGTTCACCTTCGCGGCCCCAGACCTTCTGATAGCGGTTGGCCATCAGCGCATCGACCACGTCACGGAACCGCGATCCGGAATAGAGCCGGTCTTCGTCGGTGAATTGCTCGGTGCCGACTTCCAGGTCCTGCATGTCACACCTCGGGATTGCCGAGCGCGCTTACAGCGTCTTGAGGTACGCCAGCAGCGCGCCCACGCGCGAGCCGAGCAGGCGCGTTTCAATTTCCCTGCGGTCTCTCGTCGGATCCAGACCTGCCGTGTCCGGGCAGAGATTCGAGCCGAATGTGTGTCCCGTGTTCGCCTTGCTCGGCACGTCTGTGTCGTATTCCTTCACGAGGATCGTGTCGTTCGGCCCGTATCGTGCCGCCGGACGATTCGCCCACTCGAAGCCGACGAGCGCTTCATCGTAATTGAGATTTCCGCGCAGAAACTTCGCCGGCCGCGTTGACGGACACATCAGCTGACCGATCGTCGGCACCGATCCGTTGTGCAGATATGGCGCCTGCGCCCAGATTCCGTACAGCATGTCCGCCTTGTACCCGTTGGTGCCTTCGGCCACCCGCCGCGGCGTGTCGCGGAAGTATTCCTCCTGCCGCGCGTTCCAGTCGCCCTGTGGCATGCACCACTGCGCGCCGGGCTTTCCCTGGTTGTTCAACCCGTAGATCGTGCACGCTTCCATCACAAGCGCCGTCAATCCGTACCGCGAGACGTCCGTGTTGACCATCGTCCGGTTCGGATCGACGCCGAGGCTCTTCGCGGCATAGATGGTCGCGTTGTTCGGCTTGTGGCAGGACGCGCACTCCTGCGTGAAGATCGCTTTGCCTTCCTTCGCCCGCGCGAGATCGACGCTCGCGAAGGGATACGGCGGCGGCGGCAGATTGTTGATGAACGGATTCAACGGCTCGTGAATACGGACGTTGACCATCCGCGGGTCCCCGGTCGCCGAAGCCCCGGACGCCAGCGTCCGTGACGAGGCGCCCTGGTTGCCATCCCAGTTGGCGTGATAGCGCTGTTTCGTCCAGCTCACGCTCTTCACATCCACGGGGGCGGGTACTGGCGGCGCCCAGGCGGACACGTTCTTCAGCACCCGGTCCCCGGCCGCCTTCGGATCCGAGACAGGCTCGGTCATCCCGGGTGTATCGCTCGCCAACCCGTTCGCCTTTGAAAAGCCGGTGAAGAACGGGCTCTTCGGATTGTCGCGCTGAATGAACTGCATGTAGCTGTTGTCGGGGCGGCGTGTGTGGATGGCCACCAGCCCCGAGGCGATGCCAAAGGCATCCATCTGTCCCGGGCGATCTTCGAGCACGTCCGGCAGAGCGGCCTTGTAGGCGTTGTTCTTCGCGACGACGTAGTAGATGAAGTGCGTTTTGACGGCGACGGCGACCAGATCCTTCATCACGTCCGGAAACGCATTGGCGACAGCCAGCGTCTGCAGCTTGCCGCGAGCGATCGCTTCAGGGGAATTTCCGTAGAGCGTCTCCGGATGATGGAGGGCCTTGTCGATCATGGCGCCGTAGAGCGCCTGCACCGCGTCGCGGTTCACCTCGATGTTGTTCGGGTTGACGGGCGTCCGCGACGTGACATCGAATCCCGACTTCACCAGCGCCGCGCCCGTCAGCATGAGCAGCTTCGAGTAGTACTGCGCTTCGATTTGCGTGTTCGGCATGCCCGGCAGGAACTTCATCCGGCCGTTCACCATCACGCGGCCGACATGGCATGCCGCGCACGAGAAGAACACGCGGTCCATCGATCCCGGCGTGCCGAACCCGGGCCGATCCTTCTCCCAGTTGTCCTCGTGGTCGACGGTCTTCAGTTTGGCCGCCAGCAGGAACGCCTTCTGCGCCAGCTCCCGCGCGCCGAGCCGTGTATCCACCGTGACGCGCTGCACGGCGTCGAGCGGAGCGAACGATTGCGGATTCTCGAATGCGAATCCGTACGGCAGTGCTGCCGGCCCTGCCGGCCGGGCGACACCGTTGTCGTAGTCGTTCGGCCGCGGACTGATCCCGATGTGATCCATGGTCCAGGCTTCGCCGCCAGACGCGTCCGGCACAGTGGCCTGCCGCTTCCAGATGCGCGCAATCGCGCGCAGCGCCGGATTCCGATCGTTGGGATCGAGATCGAAGATGGTCTTCAGCAGCACGTAGGGAACGCCGTTGAAGCCAACGGGGTTGTTGTTGAACCACTCCCACGCCAACTTCGGGTTCTGACCGCTGCGAAAGCCGTACTTCTCCGCCCGTCCGGGATCGGCGTCGTTCAGATATCCCTCGATTGCGTGATCCCGTTTCTGGATCTCGGCGTTCCAGTCCGTCACCGGCGCGCCATCGACCCACGACATGATGTCGGCGGAGGAGTCGTCTTGCAGCGGCACGACGAAGCCGCTCTTGGCGGCATCGGCTGCGGCCTTGTATTCAGGAGCGTCGTAGCCGGCCTTCCGCCCGCAGGCGAAAAGGGCGACGGCCAGCACCAATCCAGTGGTGATGCGCTTGACGTTCGACATTGGAGCTCTCGAGAGGGGAGCCGAAGCGCCAAACACTATCAGTGAGCGGGCAGATTGACAACAAAACACGCACCGTGACCCGGGGCGCAATGGCGCGAGCCGCTCGATGCCAATCCCCTCGTCCTTCACCTGAAGAAACGCGCAGCCGCCCTCGGACCGAACAGATAGCAATGGGCTAAGGTAGCAGTGGCCATTGTGACGGGCGAGACGCTGACGCTTTGACGGCACGAATCGTGCCGCGATGCGCGTGACGATCGCGTCGCGTTGGTGATCACACGACCGCCTCAGGGGCTGGCTTGTCACATTCTCAGGCCCTGTGCCGTCTCACTTGTTGGAGACAGGAGAAGCGCCATGATCAGATGGGTACTGCGGAGATGGGTGACGAAGTTCGAGCGGGAGTTCAACTACGACGCCAGATATATGCGCGACATGATCGAGGCGAGCCCGCGCGCCGCATGGCTGTTTGCCCGCGCCACCGCCATCGGACAGTTCCGGCGCGACCTCCCCGTCGAGGCATGGTTCGCCGCTGGCATCACGGCCGTGCGCGCCGAGGACTGCGGCCCGTGTACTCAGCTCGCCGTCACGATGGCGGAACGGGCTGGCGTCAGCCCGGCGGTTCTACGTGCGGTGCTCACCGACGATGCCGGCGCTATGCCACCGGATGTCGCGCTGGTGTGGAAGTTCACGCGCGCCACGCTCGCGCACGATGCCGCGGCCGATGAGTATCGCGAGGCGATCGTGAAGCGTTGGGGAGAGCGGGCGCTGGTGAGCGTGGCGTTCGCCATGACCGCGGCACGACTCTATCCAACGGTCAAGTACGCCCTCGGCCACGGCAAAGCCTGCATGCGCATCGTCGTTGACGGCAGGCCGATCACGTTCGATCACGGACGCGTCCCCGCGCCTGCGGACGTCGCCTGATGTCGAATCCGGCCGCGAGCTTCGAGCCGTACCGCCGGCGCCTGCTCGGTCTCGCCTACCGGATGCTCGGATCGATGGCCGACGCCGAGGACGCGGTGCAGGAGACGTACTTGCGCTGACGCAGCTGCTCGCAACGACCGGCGCGTCGTGACGGACGGCGGCGGCAAGGTGGCGGCGGCGCTGAATACAATCGACGGCGTCGATCGCGCGGCGCGGTTCCTGGTTGGCGCCGCGCGCACGGGTGGCGCGACGACCGCATTCGAGCGCTGTACATCGTGCGCAATCCCGAAAAGTTGCGGCACTTGAATGGATGAAACGGCATGAAGACGTCCTCTCAGCTCATCGACGCGAGGATAAAAGAGCTCGGCGACTGGCGCGGCGCGATGCTCGCCCGGCTACGAAGTCTGATCAAAGAGGCGGACCCGGAAGTGGTCGAAGAGTGGAAATGGGAGGTGCCGGTCTGGTCACACGACGGGTTGATCTGCACCGGCGAGGCCTATAAGAACGTCGTGAAGGTCACTTTCGCCAAAGGCGCGCACGTCGAGGATCCCAAGGGGCTCTTCAACTCGAGCCTTGAAGGCAAGACGCGACGCGCCATCGACTTCAGCGAAGGGGACCAAGTCGATGCGGCGTCGTTCAAGGCTCTCATCCGCCGGGCGGTGGCGCTGAACAGATCTACGCCTTCGACGCAGCCTCGGCGCCGGGCGGTTCGGTGAACGGGGCCATCGGAATGCGCCCGTAATTCACCGAGAGGATCTCCAGCTGCTGCGCGCCGCCCGGCGCGTGCACGACCACCGTATCGCCTGGTCCCGCTTTCATCAGCGCGCGCGCCAGCGGCGACACCCAGCTGATGTGGTTGCGCTCGAGATCGACTTCGTCGACGCCGACAATGCTGACCACTCGCTCGGTGCCCGAGGCGTCGGCATAGCGCACGGTGGCGCCGAAGAATACGTGCGTCGCCGCGCGTCCGGCGCGCCGCGCTTCCGGGTCCACCACTTCCGCCGCATCGATGCGCCTGGTGAGAAAACGAATGCGGCGATCGATCTGCCGCAGCCGCCGTTTGCCGTACTGGTAATCGGCGTTCTCGCTGCGATCGCCGTTGCCCGCCGCCCACGCGACCACCTGCGTCACCGCCGGACGTTCGCGCGTGAGCAGAAAGCGGAGCTCGTCTCTGAGCCGCTGCAGGCCGCTCGGCGTGATGTAGTTCTTCTCGGATTTGCCCGTAATCGTCTCGGTCATGTGACGCCTGCCATGATACGACTGTCCCTTTGGTTGTTCGATTTGCGGAATAAATGTCCATTTCGCTGGCGGTGAGATGTGGCAGAAACCTTGCTTTCGTGAGGGTATTCACGCGTTTGATGTGAGGAGTTCTATGTGGCGTTCAATGACCGTGGCATCTGTGCTTGGCGCGGCGTTTTTCATCAATGCTGCCCCCGCGCAGGCACAACGTTGGGGCCGGGGAGCGACGCCACGGTCGGGCGTGTGCTTCTACCAAGACATCAATTACGGCGGCCATTACTTCTGCGATGACGCCGGTGCATCAGCGGCGCGCGTCTCGTCCGGCAACAACGACGAGATTTCCTCGATTCGCCTGTTTGGCAACGCCGTCGCGACGGTCTACCGCGATCCGGATTTCCGCGGGTCGTCGCGGGTGATCGAGTCGAGCGTGAGCGACCTGCGAGCGATGGGCTTCAACGATCGCATTTCGTCGTACGAAGTCGGCGCCGCGCGTTACAACACATCGCGCGCCGTCCCGCGAGGGTCGAACGTGCCGTATGGGTCGAACGTGCCGTATGGACCGGCCGTGCAATCGCGCCAGAGCCTGTGGAATTACCGCGACGCGGAGCAGATCGTCCGCCAGAGCTATCGATCGGTGTTGGGACGCGACCCGGAACCCGCGGGATTGCGGAGCTGGACGCAGGAGGTCATCAACAACAACTGGACGCAGCGGGATCTGGAGTGGGCGCTGCGACAGAGCGACGAGTACCGCCAGTTGCACTCCACCGCCCGGCGACGATAGCTGTAGAGTCCGGCTTTAGCCGGACCTGCGAGGAGCTCTTTCGCGGCGGCCGCCCGGCAGAGTCCCGACAATGTGGCTAAGGCTTCGCCGTGAAGATTTGATCGAGCCGTGCGGGCGTATTCGCGATGCGCTCGAGACGCGGATACCGCAGGCCGCCGTGATAGTCGACGTTCACTGTGCTGTATCGGTCACCCGTCTTGATGATCAGCTGGATCGGCGCACCACTCCCCTTCGCGGCGGTGATCGCGCTCTTGATCGCATCGGCCGTGTAGGAGACGCCGTTGACCGCGGTCACCTGTGAGCCAAGCGCGAGACCGAGTTTGAACGCGGGCCCGCCCCACTGCACCCCGCTGATGCGGCCGTCGCGCGCCAGCGTCAACCCGATCGAGTACGTCAGGTCCGCTGTGCCCGTACGCGTCTCACTCGATCGCCAGTAGTCGCTGGGCGTCTCGGTGTAGCCGAGCGCGTAACCTCCGCGCGTCAGGCCATCGAGCGGACCGCCCGGTCCGTGGCTCTCGAGCCGCGAGTGCAGGAACGACGCCCAGTCGTACGGCTCCACCTTGTTCAGCGCCGCCACCACATCGTCGAAGGTATACGTCCTGATGACGGAGCTGCCGTTGTCTACGCCGAAAAAGGCGCGCGCGAAGTCGTCGAGCGAGCGCTGATCGTGCGAGCGCTCGCGAATCAGCGTGTCGGCGTCGAGCCAGATCAACTGGCCTTCCGAGTAGTAATCCTCGCTGCGGATCCAGCTCCGCCACGGCAGCGGCCGCCGCAGCGCCGCGATCGGATCGTTGGTCGTGTCGGCGAGCGTTTTCCACTCACGTCCCGCTCGGGCGACATCGTAGACCGCTGCGGTCGCGGCGATCACGTCGAGCGCCTGCTGTCTGGTCATCAGGCCCGATCGCGCCTCGAGCACGTAGCCCCAGTACTGCGTCTGTCCCTCGTAGACCCACAGCAGGCTGTCACGCATCGGCACGTTGAAGTTCGGCGTCCACAGGTCCGCCGGCCGGCGAAACTTGCCGTTCCACGAGTGGGTGAACTCGTGCGGGAGGATATCCCGCTCATCGACGCTGCGATCCCACTCGGTGAAGTAGCCGGGGATGGCGCTGTCCTCGCTCGACTGGTGATGTTCGAGGCCAATTCCTCCAATCTGGTTCGTCAGCGAGAACAGAAATTCGTAGTGGTCGTAATGGTGCGATCCGAACAGCTTGTAGGCCTGCTGCACGAGCGCGCGATGCGCGTCGAGCTGCTCCGGCTTCATCTCGAGCTGCTCCGGTTTGTCGGCGACGATGTCGAGACGCACGGGCGCCGCGCCGCCGGGATCGAGATCGACGCTCTTGAAGTAGCGCCCCGCCAGCATGGGCGAGTCGATCAACGTCTCATAGTTGACCGCTGTGAACGTGGTCTCGCTTCCCTGCTTCGATTGCGCCTCGAGCGCCGTCGCGAACTGCCATCCCTCGGGGAGGCGCACCGCCGGCTGCACGGTGATGTCGCGCGCGAAGAACCCCGCCGGATAGATCGTCGTCGACGTCCACTGCAGCCGCAGCATGTCGGGCGCCATGACCACTCGCCCTTCGTTCGGCTCCATCGGCGAGGTGAACTGGAAATCCACGTCAAGGGCGTCGGCACCCGCGGGGACGTTCACGTGGAGGGCAAAGACCTCCACCGGATCGCGAACCCACTCGACGCGCTTGCCGCCGGCGTGGACGATGAGGCCGGCCAGCATGTCGGCGCGTCCCACCGGTGAATGGTGGCCAGGCCACCACTGCGGGTACAGCAGGACGATGGGCTGTCCGCCGCGCACGGGAATCGTTTCGTGCACCGTGAAGATGCGATGCGCGAGATCGGTGGCGTCAACGCGGAGTTGAATCGTGCCCGGGTACGGCACGTCCGCGGGCGCGACAACGGGCGGCGGCATCGGCACCGGCTGCGGTCCCGGGGACTGCGCAAAAGTCGCGTAACTGGCGAAGATCGCCGCACCGACGGCGAGAACCACGCGCGAGCTCACACTGAGACGTGACACACATTCGCTCCTTCGAGGGCGATGTTACCGCGTCCGCCCCGTCCGAGGTTGGTGTATAAGGACGGCGGATGCAAAGGAGGGGGATCAGATGAAGCGGATCGCTCTGTGCGCAGCGGGACTTGGCGTCCTCGTCGCGGGTGTCGTGTTTCAGCCGGCCCCGGCTCGAGGCCAGGCGGGAACGGGCAGCGGCTTCAAGTTGATCCTCGTCGGGATTGCCGTCAGCGATTACCCGAAGTCGCAGGCGTTCTACGAGCGCGTGATGGGATTCCCGGTCGCGTTCAAGTTCTCGAGCCCGGATGGCACGCGCACGAACACGTTCTTTCAGATGAGCCGCGATTCGTTCATTGAAATGCAGCAGGCGACCGCGGATGTGCGACCCGGCCTGACGCATGCGCATTTCCTCGTCTCCGATCTGAACGCCACGCTCGCGAAGCTGCGCCAGGCGGGCTTGCCGGCAGCGGCGGCGAACGGCGCTCCCGCGAGCGCCGTGACCGCGGCGGGCTACTCTCAAAATATCTTCGTGAAGAACGCCAACGTCTACGATCCGAATGGCATCAGACTGGAGCTGAACGAGCTCGTTCCCGAGTCGCTCATGAAGAAGGCGGCGGAAGCATGGACTGCCGCTCAGGACGCCAGGGGCTTGACGCTGAGCGTGGTTGGCGTCGCCGCCAAGGATCCGCCGGCATCGGCGAAGTTCTATCAGAATCTCCTGGGGCTTCGGGTCGCATTCACCTTTGGCAACACGGATCCGCAGCGAATCAATATTTATTATCAGACCAGCCGCGATACATTCCTCGAGCTGCAGCCGGCGGGAGCCAACCTTCCGGCCGGACTGACGCACTTCCATGTGCTGACGCGTGATCTCGATGCCACGATCGCACGTCTCCGGCAAGCCGGCCTCGCAGCGGCCGCCGGCAATGCGCCGGGTACCATCGGCCAGGCGGTGACGAGTTCTCCGGGCGCGCACGTCAGGAACGTCAACGTGTTCGATCCGGATGGCATTCGAATCGAGCTGAATGAGTACATTCCGGAGTCGCTGCCGAAGAAGGCGGCGGATTCGTGGCGATAATTCGATCTATATGTCCTCAAGTCCACGTCCCGTTTGCACACAAAACAGAATTACATTTGCGGCGTCGCTCGCGAAACTGACTGCTCGAATCTCGCGAAGTCATTCGCCGGATGGACTCGAACGCAACGTAACGTCTCTCGGCTACCTCTAGTCACGATTCTGTAGATCGACGAATCCTCTTGATCCCATTCGCCGGCGCGTCTTAAATCCTCATCGCCCCCTCAGCAGTCTCCAGGTAGATCACAAACGTTCACAACAAAGGGGGCACCATGCGTGGAGCAATGAAGTTCGGCGTCGTCGTGTGGGCGATGGCGTCGGCAATCGTGATTGGGTTCAGCACTCGTGTCGGCACGACTGGTGGCGTGACCGACGCACCGACTGGCTTCGACGGCCTGTCCAACGGCTTTGCCGAGGAGTACTGCGCGAACCAGCAGGCACTGAGGAACTCGCCCTACTCGCCGGAAATCCCGGCCGCCCAATGCAATTTCGACGTGGCGGTCGATCAGTTCGCGGAAATTGAGGGCATCGAAGACGGCATAGGACCAGTGTTCAACGCGACCAGTTGCGGGGGGTGCCATGCCGTGCCCGTACTCGGCGGCTCGACTCAGGTCACGGAGAAGCGAGCCGGCTTCTTCGACGGCTACACGTTTTTCGAGCACCCGGGAGGATCCCTGATCCATGATCGGGCGATCGATCCGTCGATCCAGGAACTGACGATACCCTCCGAGACCAACGTTGTCGCGCTGCGCTCCAGCCTCAGCATCCTCGGCGACGGATACGTTGAAGCCGTTGGTAATCCGACGCTGGAAGCCATCGCGGCCAACCAGCCGTCCTCCATGCGTGGGCAATTCATCTACGTGGACGTCTTTGAGAAGCCGGGGGAGTTGCGAGGGGGCCGCTTCGGCCACAAGGACCAGCAGGCAAGCCTGCTCTCGTTCGCCGCTGACGCCTACCTGAACGAGATGGGCGTCACCAGCCTGCTGCAGCCGGACGAGAATACGTCGAACGGCAACTCGGTCGCCGCCTTCGACGGCGTGCCGGATCCGGACAACGACGGCGTGGACGTCGAGCAGTTCGCGCTCTTCATGCGGTCAACGAAGGCGCCGCCGCGGGATCCCGTGCGGGCTGCCACGTCGGATGCAATCCAGGGCAGCGGCATCTTCGACGACATCGGCTGTGGGGTGTGCCACACTCGCGAAATGGTGACCCTGCCGCCGGGGACCTTGATCAACCAGGGCACGCTGACGGTGTCGAACGCCCTCGGGAACAAAAGGATCAAGCCATTCAGCGACTTCCTCCTGCACAACGTCGGCACCGGCGACGGCATCGTGCAGAACGGCGGAGCGGCGACGCGCAACAAGATCCGGACGGCGCCGCTCTGGGGTCTGCGCACGCGCGGCCGCTTCATGCACGACGCGGCAACCTTCAACCTGACCGATGCGATCCTGCGTCATGGCGGCCAGGCGTCGCAGGTGCGGGATAACTTCAAACTCCTCAACGGGTACGACCAGCGGAAGCTGATCGCGTTCTTGTTGTCGTTGTAAAGGAGAAGGGCAGACTGTTTCGGTTATCATGCAGCGTCTTGCTGGGCATCACGAGGAGGCAGACCGTGCGCAACTCTATCCTGGCTTCACTGGCCGCGGTGCTGGCGCTGCTCGCCGTTGCGCACGTCGCGGATCTCGCCGCGCAGCAGGCGCGTCAGCGCGTCAACGGCGAAGGTTTCATCTCGGAAGGCATCCCGAAGATGCCAAACCCACCCGGTCCCGCGCCGAAACGGGATCTGGCCGGGGTGTGGGTGGGACCGGGCACCAGCAACAAGCCCGATCCCGCTCCGCCGATGACGCCCGCGGGCGAGGCGATTTTCAAGCAACGCAAGGCGTACAACCTGGCCACCAATCTGGGGAGCAACGCGAGCGCCGATCCCGGAGCATCGAATGACCCGGCCATCAAGTGCGATCCGCTCGGCTTCCCACGCAACGTGCAGACGTACGCGATCACCAACCGCGGCGGAGTGATTTTCGGCTCCGCGCCGAACCGCATCCTCATCGCCTACGAGCAGAATCGCCTCTGGCGCGAGATCTGGATGGATGGGCGCGCGCTGCCGAAGGCCGTCGACGTGAAAGGTGCTCCCGAATCGCGCTACTACGGATATTCGGTCGGCCACTGGGAGGGCGACAATACGCTCGTCATCGACACGACCGGTCTGGACGAGCGCCCCTGGCTGGACACGGTGGGGCATCCGCGCAGCTCCATGGCGCTCATCACGGAGCGGTACACGCGAGTCGATCAATACAACATCCAGGTGACCCTTACGGTGACCGACCCGAAGTACTACAGCAAGCCGTGGACGTTCATGCGCGCGAGCCTGTACTGGATGAAGGCGCAGGAGTTTCCCGAGACGCTCTGCATCCCGTCGGAAGCGATCGAATATCTGGACACGCTGGCCAAACCGTCCGGGATCCAAATCGTCCCGTAGCCACGTTCTACTGCGGCCACGTGGCGGAACCGTCGAAGTTGATGATCGACTGCGCCGGCTCCGTCGGAACCTCGGGACGCAGATAGGCCAGGCCGTTCGTCTTGTGACAGCCGTAACAGGCTTGCAGCGTCTCGCGATACGCCGCGGCGAACGCGGCGGCGTTCTGCGTCTGGATGGCGTTGGCCACCGAGGCGAACGCGCTCGTGTCGATGCTTTCGAAGATCGGGACCAGGTTCACATCATTGCCATCCGGCCCTTTTCGCACGGGCCTCAGCTGGATCGTCCAGAGAATGTGCGAGCGCGCTTCCTGGAAGTAGAACATCGCCAGCGGCCAGTTCTTCTTTTCCGCGGCGAACCAGAGATTGGTCCAGTGATATCCGACGTCGGACATCGTGTGCGACTGCGATGGCGCGTTGGTCTTCAGACGCGCGATGTCGGCGCGCAGCGCGTCGAGATCGTCGCGCGCTCCGGCGCCACTGACGACAGCGGTCGCCCTCGAGCCAGCGGCCGACGTGGCGTCGTTCCGATGAAGGTAGGCGACGCCCCCTCCGCCAATCAGCGCGCCGATGACCGCGGGAAGGATTGCCCGTCCGAGTGTGCTGGATGCTGGCATGGCTTCCTCACTGACGTTGTACACTCGATGTTCGCCTGCACATTATGTGGCGGTCCGTGTCGACGCTCCTCATCGCCGCCATGCTGTCGGCCTCGTGGTCGACATCGTGCGGCGGCGCGGCTCCGGGCTCGCGCGTCTCGCGCATCCGCCAGCGCGGTTTCCTCGTCTGCGGTGTCTTCCCGGGGATCGCCGGCTTCGCCCAGGTGGACCGCGAAGGCCACTATACCGGCTTCGATGTCGACATGTGCCGCGCCGTGGCGGCGGCGATTGTCGGGTCTGCCGATCGGATTCGGTACGAGCCCGTCGCCTCGTTGGATCTCTTCCTGCGCAGAATCATGCGGCGCAGCTGGCAGGTGCTCCCGTGTGCGTGGCGGAGGGTTCGGAACACGATGTCACGCTGACGGCGTATTTCCGGCGGCATCAGATCGCGCTCGACAAGGTCGCTGTCTCGGACGGGGCGGCTGGTGGACGTGCGCTGTCGGAAGGACGATGTCAGGCACTGAGCGCCGACGTGTCCGAGCTCGCCTCGGTGCGGAGTGCGATGGAGGATCCACGCGGCTTTCGCATCCTCGCGGATCGGATCTCGCGGGAACCGCTCGCGCAGCTCGTACGCGAAGAGGACGTCGATCTGTTCAACGTTCTCCGCTGGACCGTCTTCGCGATGATCGCGGCGGAGGAGCTTGGCGTCACGTCCGCCAACATCTCGGAGATGGCGGCGCGGGATGATCCCGACATCGCGCGGCTGCTCGGAGCGAATGCGGGCAACGGCGCCGCACTGGGCCTCGACGAGGCGTGGGCGCGGCACGTCATCGCGGACGTCGGCAACTACGGCGAAGTGTTCGAGCGCAACCTCGGAATGGGTACGCCGATCGCGCTGGAGCGTGGGCTCAACGCGCTGTGGACTCGGGGCGGCCTACTGTTCGCACCACCGCTGAAATAGCCGCCAGACCGAAGCACGCCGCCAACAGGAAGAACGTCGGCTTCGCCGAATCGGCAGGCGAAGTGCTGCCGCCGCCAGGCGCGGCGGGTTGGCTCTCGGCGGCGATGGGTGCGCTGGCGCCCGTGCTGTCGGTGATCGTTTTCGGCTCCATCTTCACGTTCAGTTCGACGGCGCCTTTCGACTGGCGAGGGACGTACCCAATCTTGATCGTCTTGTAGCCCGCCGCGGTGACCATGATTTCCATCTGCTTGGTGTCGATGGGCCGGGAGCTGACTTCCAGAATCGCCGCGCCGATGTCCGGGCTCCTGAAATGTCCCGGGGCGTCGCCCTGGAACGGAATGACAATCCCGCTGAACGGATCGACGATGGTGACGTACGGCTTTTTCTGGATAGGCCTGCCCGTCCGCGCGTCCTTGACTCGCGCAAAGTAGACGAGCTCCACCGGCCCTCTGGACGGCGCCATGAAGAAGGCTTGACCATTCGCGAGGAGCGTTCCCGCGCTCGCAACGATGAGAGCCGCAACCGCCGCCAGTTTCTTCATCTGCTTCTCCGTTACGAAACGAACCACCGGCGCTCGTAGATCAGCATCCCGACCACCACGGCCGCCGGGATGATCCATGCCCAGCCGGGCCACAGACGCTCCGCCATCTGTTTCGGCACCGCGAACGCGATGGCCGCACTGGCCAGCGCCGACGTCGCGATCCAGCCGTACCACAGTATTACCACGCCGAGGTTGTCATTGCGCAGGAAATGGAATTGCCCGACCTCCGGGTAATAGCGGAACAGCGCCAAATCGTAATAAAACGCGGCGAGATAGATCACGCCGAACATGATGGAGAAGATGGTCAGCCTACCCGTCATGATGGCAGCAGTCCTCTGATGTCGTTGAGCACATGTCCGACGATGAAGCTCCACCAGACGAAGAACGCGAGGAGCCACGTCAGGTAACGTCGTGTCGCGGCTGTTTCCGGTCCCAGCCGCTTCCGCCAGAACAGCCAGTACGCGGGCAGCAGTCCCAACCCGATGGCGACGAGGTGCTCCTTGATTTCGAACACGCCATTCGCGGCGGAGTTCTGCGTGTCCTCGAGCGCCGGCCGCACGTCGATCCGGTACTGCGGATAGAGCAGCGCGCCGCCGATGGCGGTGACGGCAAACAGCACCACGATGGGCGTCGCGTACGCCGTGGCGTCGACGCCGCGAAATCGGTTGATGAACGTCCACCGGCTGTTGGCCGCCGGCGCGATCGTCATCACGCTGAGCGCCTGATGCGTGATCGCCCCGAGCAGCGCGACCGCCAGCAGCCCGTGAAGAATAAGCAGCACCACAATCATCGTGTTGGTCCTGTCTGCTCGGGCCACGCCCGGCCGGTGGCGCCCAGCACTTCGCGCGCGGCCCGCTCGCCCGACTCGAGCGCCCCTTCCATCCAACTGGTCCAGATCGACGTGTGTTCCCCGGCGAAGTGCAGGCCGTTCTCCGCGGACGCGAGCACC
>QHWQ01000008.1 GCA_003222635.1 Acidobacteriota bacterium
GCTTCTTAAGATCCGATTCGCGATCGTTCAGCGCCAGCCACTGGTTCAGGACGTCGGCCTCGTCCTTCGCGTCGTGATCCGATCGAACTTCCTTGAGTCGCGCGGCAACGGAGGCCTTGTTGATCTTCTCGAAATCGGTGAACACGTCCTCTTCGCCGCCGTGCTCTTCCTCGAGCTCCACGATTTGTGCCGTGGCAGCATCCAATTCGGCTGCGAGTTGATCGATGGAGGCCTGTTCATCGGAGAAGTACCGGGCGACGACGAGCGGCTTCGGAATCAGATCGCACGCCCATCCTTTGTCCTTCTCCTTCCCCTTCTTGTCCCGCTCGAGGATGCGCGAGGTCTCGGCCTTCCAGCCGTTCGCGGCAATCAGGTACACGTCGTCCTGCATCGTCTCGGCCCAGTAGTCCATCAGGTGCTGGTACACGTCGTACGGATCGATCAGCGGCTTGCCCGCGTAGTGCGAGAGAAGGCTTTCGGACAGCTCGGCGATCACGTCCTTCGGATGGCACCCGGCCTTCAGCTCCTTCAGCATCGCCGCGCTCTTCTGCCTCCACGCCCCGAAATGGCTGTTCATATCCGCGGTGAACGCCTTGAACTCCGGATGTTCGTAGATCGTTGACTTGATCGCGCTCTTCTCGACCGCGAGATCTACGTATCCAGGACGGTTCTCCTTGAAAAGCGATCGGCGGAGCTGCGGACAGACAGCCCAGTAGCGTTCGAGCGCGTCGACGTCGGCGACGGGAATGCCGCCGCGCAGGTGGCCCTCGATGTCCTGCAGGTCCTCCGGCGTCTGCGTGTCGATGTAGCGCGGCAGGTTCAGATTGAAGTCGTTCGTCTCGATTTCGTCGAACGAGACAATCCGCGCGTACTTCGGCACGTCGGCGAGCTTGTTGAACGTATCCACGATTCGGTGGATGTCCATCGCCCTGAGGCGGTTCTTCGGGCCGTCCTTCATGAACCCGCCGCTCGCATCGATCAGGAAGATGCCTCGGCGCACCTGCGCGCCGGCTTTGTCGATGACGACGATGCAGGCGGGAATGCCGGTGCCGTAGAACAGGTTCGCGGGCAGGCCGATGATGGCCTTGATGTACCCCTTGCGCACGAGCGCCCGGCGGATGTCGCCTTCGGCGTTGCCGCGGAACAGCCCGCCGTGCGGAAGGATGCAGGCGCCCGTGCCGGTGCTCTTCAACGACCGCACGATGTGCAGCAGGTACGCGTAGTCGCCCTGCCGGCCCGGCGGGACGCCGAACGGCTGGAACCGGTCGTAGGGATCGTGGAGGGGATCGATGCCGTTGCTCCATCGCTTGTCCGAGAACGGCGGGTTGGCAACGACGAAGTCGAACGTCTTGAGGGTGTCGCCATCCTTGAAGCGCGGATCGGCAAGCGTGTTGCCCTGGACGATCGACGCCGTCGGGCTGTCGTGCAGGATCATGTTCATCCGCGCGAGACCGCTCGTGGCCGCATCCTTCTCCTGGCCATACAGAGTCACGCGCGTGCTGGCAGCATCGGAAACCTTCAGGAGCAATGAGCCGGAGCCGCACGTCGGGTCGTAGACCGTCGTCGCGGCGCTCGTGTTCGCCTTCCGGATTCCGATCACCTGCGCGATGACGCGGCTCACCTCCGCCGGCGTGTAGAACTGCCCCTTGCTTTTGCCGCTCTCCGTGGCGAAGTGCCGCATCAGGTACTCGTACGCGTCGCCGAGAATGTCATCGTCGTCCGCGCGGTTCTTCGAGAAGTCGAGCGCGGGGTTCTCGAAGATCGCGACGAGGTTCGTCAGGCGGTCCTGTCGTTCCTTGCCGTCGCCGAGCTTCACGGGATCGTTGAAGTCCGGGAAGTCCGACAACGAGAGCTGCTGGTTCGCCTTCACGAGCGGCGCGACGATCTTCTTGTTGATCTGGTCGCCGATGTCCGGCTTGCCCTTCAGGGCAACCATGTCCCTGAAGCCGGCGCCGTCCGGGATCGCGATCGGCGCGTACGGTTGTCCCGCGTACTTGTCGCTGACGTACTTGATGAACAGGAGACTGAGGACGTAGTCCTTGTACTGGCTGGCGTCCATCCCGCCGCGAAGCTCGTCGCAGCCGGACCACAGGGAGGAATAGAGCTCGGATTTTTTCAGGGCCATCGTTCTGATGTGTTATCGGCTGCAATCATACCGATACGCAGCGTCGCGATTAGAGGCCTTCGATGTCGCCGAGATCCTTGGCCCGACCTGTCGCGCGCTTGTTTCGAATGAACGCATCGCGTCCGATCACATCGACCGCCAATTCGCCGAACGGCTTGCGCACACGGTCGGGCCAGGCCTCCTGAAAGGTGAGTCCAGTGAGGTCGGTGAGAATATCGATGCGCCCCGGCGCCACGCCAATCTGATACGTGACCCCCGGGGTCGCGAAGTCGGCTTCCGCGATGTCGCTCACCGGTGCGCCGAACGCCGCCAGCGCCCGCATAACGCGACCTGCGTTTGCGGGCGTCGCTTCGACCCACAGATCGAGATCGCCGGTCGCGCGGGGACGGCCGTGAATGGCCAGCGCATAGGCGCCGACGATGAGGAACCGCACCTCAGCGGCGATGAACGCGCGCAACAGATCGACAAAGTCCGGGTTCATCACGAAGCTCGCCGCGCAGTCGCCACAACTCCTGGCTCAGTTGCCAGGCGTACAACACTCGCTCGGCGTCGGACAACTGCTGCCAGTATTCGAGGTCGTGGCGGTCGGCTTCAGATGCATTCGCAAAGCGTCGAACGGTGATACGACGGGCCCGTCGTGTGCTGTCGTCGTCGGCCACGGCGCTCATTATCTCCCAACCGGCGAGCCGGGCTACGGAGCAAAGCCGACAGCCAGCTTGACGGCGGCGTACTCGGGATGCACGGAGCCGTCGGCGCAGCGGATCGTCAACGGCGGCTCGATCCAGGTGCGGTCATGCATCCCGGTCGGCAGATCATCCCGCCGCATCATCGCGAAGAGTCCAATCAGCGGCGGCTCGCCTTCGCGGAAGACGACCGGACGTCTGCGCACGATCGTCAGCTGCGCCGCGGTCGCGGCATCCTCGACGCGTGTACCACCTTCCGGAAACACACACGCGAAGAGTCCTCCGCGCGCCAGATGCGCAGCCGCGACGCGCGCGTAATCGCGGATGTCGCCGCGCATCTCGAAGCGGCACGCGACCTTCTGCGGATGATCGCCCTCGATGCCGCTGCCGACTGGAAAGTACGGCGGGCTGCCGAGCACCAGATCGAACCGCTCGTCGCCGGCGAGCACCGCGGTGGTTCGAAAGTCGCCAAGCCGAATTTCGTAACGCCCGTCCAACCCGTTATAGGCCGCCGATCTTCTCGCGAGACGAACGCTATCCTCCTGCGCTTCGATCGTGACGAACCGAGCGCCGGTCAGGCGCCACGCGGCAATCATGCCGACCGAACCGATGCCGGAGCCAAGATCGAGGACGCGCGACGGAGACGAAGCCCATGTCGTCCCGTACCACGCCGTCAGCACATCATCGGTGGAAAACCGATGCCCATCGCGCAGCTGAAAGATCCGGAAGTGGCCGCTGATCGCGTCGAGCGTTTCGCCGGCACCTACCTCAGGTGTCGCGTGCGCTCCCGGCGGCACGATGCCGGGCTTTGCCCACTCTTTGAAATGAGTCTCCATCAGCTTTCGTCAGGGTACCATTGAGTTATGGCGCGATCGGCTCCATCGCAGGCGTCCACCGCCACAGCGGCGCGCCTCGCTGCGTTCGTCGTCGAACGATTTCCCTTTGCGATTGAAGCGGTCCAACAAGCGCTCTCATTTGGTGAGGGCCGGGTCCTTCTGGACCCGGCAAGTCTGCGCGAGCACATACAGCGAGGACTCCGGAAGATCGACGTCGCCGAGGTTCCAGAAACCACGCCAGGCGTTACCGCGGAAGAGCGATGGAACGCCGCCGTCACCGAGCTGCTCGACGCGATCGACGGCTTCATGGCGCGCGAGGCGATCGTCAGCTCGCTGACGACCGACGAGAAGCTCGAGATGATGCGCGGCATGATCCTGATGCGCGCGCTCGATAACCGCCTCAAGCAGTTCTACCTGCAGGGCGACGTCAAATACGGCAGCGTCGGCGTGCAGGGAAAGGGCTTCCGCTCGCTCGGCCAGGAAGCGATCTATGGCGCCGGCATCCGGCTGCGCCGCGGCACGGCGTACCGCGACAGCGACGGCAGCTGGCGCGGCGACGTCGTCTGCCCGCTCATCCGCGACAACGCGCTCGTCCTCGCGATGCGCAACGACCCGTGGACGATCCGCATGATCCTCAACGCGCAGATCGGCAAGGACGGCCCGCCGATGAACGGCAGGGACATCCACGTCGCCGCGTGGGAGTGGGGGGTCTTTCCGCCGACGGCGCCGCTCGGCATCAACGCCGTCAACATCGCGGGCGTCGCCATGGCGTTTGCGCGCGAAGGATCGGACCGTGTCGCGATTTCGCTGATGGGCGAAGGCGGATCGTCGCTCGGCGAATGGCACGAGGCGATCAATGCCTGCGCCGTGAGGAAGCTGCCGGCCATCTTCTGTGTCCAGAACAATCAGACGGCGCTTTCCACGCCCGTCAACGAGCAGTCCGCGGTGCGGGTGTTCGCCGATCGGGCGGCGGGCTACGGCGTGCCGGGCATCACGGTCGACGGCACGGATCCGGAAGCGATTGCCGCGGCGTTCACGTGGGCCGTCGATCGCGCGCGCGGAGGCCTCGGGCCGACGCTCGTCGAGCTGATCTCGATGCGCATGTGCGGCCACGCGCACCATGACGACATGCTCTATCTCGGCAAGGAGCCGCCCGTCTCGTGGGAATGCGCGCCGGTTGCGGAAGGCGCCTACGTCAATCGCGAGCAGTACGAGTACTGGTCGAAGAAAGATCCGATCGCCTTCTACGCGGCGAAGCTCGCCGACGAAGGCGTGATGCGGCCGGGCGATCTCGAGAAGTTCAAACGCGAAGCCGAGGCGATGGTCGAGAAAGAGGCGCGCGCGATCATCGATGCGCCCTGGCCGGAACCGAAGAGCGCGGGCACCGGCGTGCTCGCCAACGAGCCGCCGCGCGTCCATGTCGAGCCGCTGGATCCCTCAACGCGCCTGAAGATCGATCTGAATCCTGCGCTGCCGCCTGTCGATGCCGGCCTGCCGTTCGACAGGAAGGGCATGACGTTCCTTGAAGCGGTGATGGCGGGCGTGGCGGATACGCTGCGCGCGGATCCGCGCGTCTTCGTCTACGGGGAGGACGTCGGCGGCCGCTACGGCGGCGCGTTCCTGCTGCTGCGCCCGCTGCTCGAGGAATTCGGCGATCGCATCATCAACTCGCCGATTGCCGAGAACGCCATCTTCGGCATCGCCGTCGGCGCCGCGATTGCGGGCCAGCGTCCGATCGCCGAAGTGCAGTTCAACGACTTCGCCGCGACCGGATTCAATCAGCTCGTCAATAACGCGGCGAAGCAGCGCTATCGCTGGGGCGCGTCGATTCCGATGGTGCTGCGGATGCCGTGGGGCGGCCTGCGCCATGCAGGGCCGTATCACAGCCAGAACACCGAGGCGTGGTTCTATCGGACGCCGGGCCTGAAGATCGTCGTCCCGTCGACGCCGCAGGACGCGCGCGCGCTGATGGCGTCAGCGGTTGCCGATCCGGATCCGGTTCTCTACTTCGAGCACATCGCGCTCTATCGCGACCCGCGCGTCAAGCAGGCGCTGGGAAACGGCGCACCGGAGCCGATGCCGATCGGGAAGGCCGCGCTGCGGCGCGCCGGCGACGACCTCGCCATCATTTCTTACGGCGCGTACGTGCACGTCGGCATGCGCGTGGCGGAGAAGCTCGCGGCCGACGGCATCGAAGCCAGCGTGCTCGACCTGCGATCGCTCGCGCCGCTCGACAAGGATGCAGTCCTTGCCGTCGCACGCCACTGCAATAAGGTGCTGATCATTCACGAGGACACGCGCACCGGCGGCATCGGCGAAAGTCTCGCCGCGATCATTCAGGAGGAAGCGTTCGAATCGCTCGACGCTCCCGTCCGCATCGTCGGCGCGCTCGACACGCCGGTTCCCTACTCGCCGCCGCTCGAGGAGTTCTTCCTGGCCTCGGAACAGCAGGTGGAGCGCGCCGCACGATTGCTGGTTAGTTATTAGCGCGTCACAACCTTGCGGCCGTCGGTTGCCGAATCCCAGATGCCGGTCAACCGGTACCCCTCTTCGTAGCGCGAGAACGTCAACGCCGGCTTGGTCCCGGCGGGATCCGCGCCCGACGCTGGTTCCGTCATGACCATCGCCGCACCCGTCGTTCCGTGCTCGCCGCGCAGCTCCACGACGCCGCTCGACGCGTTCGTCTCGAGCTCATAGTGCCCCGCGGGCAGCGTGACGTTCTGAACATGGAACGCGAACGGCACGTTCACGTCGATCGTCTGCGCCTGCGCGGCCGCGCCGAGCGCGAGCGCGATGGTGAGCCCCGCCCCGATTGCCAATGGGGTCATTGAAAGCATGATGTCCCTTCTTTCCTGCGCTGGCTCGCATCTGTACGTTTGGACGAGCGGCGGCGGCGCCGGATTGTGAAAGAACGGTGGCAAATCAGCGAAGCGGGACCGTGCGCTATTCGTAGCGAAGCGCTTCGATGGGATCCAGCCGCGCGGCTCGCATCGCGGGCACGAACGAGCTGACGAGGCCGACGAACATCAGGATTCCGGTGCAGATGCCGAGCAGCTGCAGCGACAGCACCATGTAGATGTCCGCGCTTCGGCTCGCATCATCCAGCAGCTCGGAGAGAAACGGACGGGGGCTGAAAATCCAGACGAGCACGTACGACAGCACCACACCCGCCGCGCCTCCCGCGAACGTGGTGACGAGCCCCTCCAGCAGGAACTGCAGCAGGATGGCGCCGCGGCGGGCGCCGAGCGCCTTGCGCAATCCGATCTCGCGCGTGCGCTCGGTCACCGACACGAACATGATGTTCATCACGCCGACGCCGCCGATCGCTAGCGTCAGCACGCCGATGAAGGTCAGCACGATCTTCAGGCCGATGACGATGGGGCCGACGATGCGCTGCGTCTCCGCGGAGCCGAACACGCGCACGGCGCGATCGTCGCCCGGGTTGAAGCGGAAGCGGCTCGCCATCAGGTTCGTGACCTCGCGCGTCGTGCGCGCGTCGAGCGTGGGCGAGACCGCCTGGTAGACGATGACGTCGAGGTACTCCGTGTTCCAGAGCTGACCGGCGGTCGTGTACGGAATGAAGATCGATTCCTTGTCGGGACCGCGATAGTTCGACAACTGCACTTTCTCGTGCTGCACGCCGACGACCTCGAACCTCACGCCTTTGATGCGCACGGTCTGGCCGACCGGCGGCGTGTTGCCGAACATCTTGCGCGCCACCTCGCTGCCGAGGAACACCACGCGCCGCTGCAGCCGCACGTCTTCCGCATCGATGAATCGTCCCGCCGCGGGATTCTGGCTGCGCATCGATCCGTACGACGGCGCCACGCCGCGCGCCCAGTAGATTGACTGCTTCGCCTCCCAGGCGACAGGCACCTGCTGGATGTACTCGGGGCTCCACTGCTTGATGTACGGCACCTGGCCGACCGCGTCGGCGTCCGCGAAACGGAACCGGATGCGGCGGCCCGCGCGCTCGCCGCCCGCCTGCATGCTCGTCTGCCCGCCGAACAGGATCGAGACGCCGTCGCCGAACGCGCCGTGGAAGCCGCGAATCAGCGCTTCGTCGAAGCCGTTGCCGTAGGCGAGCAGCATGACGACGGAGACGATGCCCCAGGAGATGCCGAGCATCGAGAGGCCCGCGCGAAGGCGGTTGCGGAACAGGCCTCGCATCGCCTCGCGCGCGATCTCGCGCAGCACGCGCGTCTTCACGACTCGAACCTCAAGGCCTCGACCGGCGGCAGCATCGCCGCCCGCCGTGCGGGGTAGGTCGACGAGACGACGCCGACGAAGACGAGCGCGACAACCGCGCCCAATCCCGCCTGCCACGTCAGGATCATTCCTTCGAATCGCGTCGGCATCGGCAACAGGTTGACGAGCGCGCACAGGCCGAGCGCAACGAGAAATCCCGCCGTGCCGCTGAGCAGCGTGAGGATGAATCCTTCGAGGAAGAACTGCCGCTGAATGTGCCCGGGGGTCGCGCCAAGCGCCTTGCGGATGCCGATCTCGCGCGTCCGCTCGCGCACGGCGACGAGCATGATGTTCATCACGCCGAGGCCGCCCAGGCTGAGCGTCACCAGACCGACGATGGTGAAGAAATTCTTCATCGTCTGGATCATCCGGCCGAACATGATCGATTCGAGCGACGTGTCCCAGACGCGCACGGCGTCGCGGTCGGCGGGATCGAACCCGTGCTCCCGCGCGATCACGCGCCGAATCTCGCGCTCGAGCGGCCAGTCGATGTCTTCGATGCGGCCGGTGCGGCTGTCGAGGATCGCCGGCAGCTGATCGACGACGCCTTCGCGAGGCGCCACGATGATCTGCGAGAGGACGCCGTCGGGCACGTCGGCGCGCGGGAAGTCGCGCGCCATCGCGGAGAACGGCACGAACACCTTGTCGTTGTCGCGGCCGTTGTAATCGCTGTCCTGATCCTTCTTGCGGATGCGGCCGATGACGGTGTACGGAATGCCACTCACCTGAATCGTCTCGCCGATGCTGTCGTGGTTTCCGAACAGCTGCGTCGTGGAATCGGAGCCGAGGATGGCGACGCGCCGCGCCTCGGCCTCATCGGCATCGGAAAAGGTGCGGCCGCGATCGACGTCAATCGTCCGGATGGCCTGATACTGCGGCTCGATGCCGTCGACGTTCGACGTGGAGGAGTTGTAGCGGCTCTTGATGACGCCGCCGTGATTGATCTCCGCGCTGACCACCTGGATCATGTCCGACTGCGTCTGCAGCGCGTGCACGTCGTGCACCGTCAGGCGGATGTCGCGCCCGGCGCGCTCGCCACCGGCCTGCATGCCGGTGCGGGCGCCCCACACGATGGCGACGTTCTTTCCGAGCTCCTGCAGGACCTTCTCGTTCCCGCGGCGGAAGCCCTCGCCCGTCGCCGACAGGATGACGACGGAGATGACGCCCCAGAGGATGCCGAACATCGTGAGGAAGCTGCGCAGCTTGTTGGCGCGCAGGTTCGTCACCACCTGGCGAAGAATCTCGAGCATCTCAGTTGGGCAGCACGACCTTGTCGCCCGCGTTCACACCGCGGACGATCTGCATCTTCGTCCCGTTGCCGACGCCCACGGCGACCGGGACGCGCTTGCGCCCGCTCTTCGCGGACGAATCGAGCAGATCGACCGACGCGTTGTGGCGCTCGTCGTAGAAGACCGCCGCCTCCGGCACGAGGACGGAGTTCGGAAATTCCTCGAGGATGATCTCGGCGTTGGCCGTCATGTTGGCCTTCAGTTCCTTGCCCGGGTTGTCGATCGAGACCTTCACCTCGAACGTCGTCACGTTGTCCTTGTCCACGCCGATCGGGGAGATCTGCGTGACGCGCCCCTGGAACACGCGATCGCGGAACGTCTCGGTGGTGATGCTCGCCGGCTGGCCGAGGCGGACGCGGCCGATGTCCACTTCGTCCACCTTGCCGCGGACGAACACCTTGTCGATGTCGCCGAGCGTGAAGACGAGCGTGCCGTTCGCGCCGAGATTCAGAATCGACGACACGGGACTTCCGATCTCGACGTCGCGCGTCAGCACGGTGGCGCGGATCGGCGCCTTGATGGTCGCATTCGCGAGATCCTCTTCCGCGTTCTCCACCGCCGCGCGCGCCTGCGCGACGTTGGCGATCGCCTCCGACACTTTCGCGCGGCTGATGACGAGCTGACCCTGCGCCGCCTGCTGGCGGTTCAACGCCTGCTCGAGCGCACTGCTGGCGTCATCGAGATTCGACTGCGACACGAGCTTCTGATCGAAGAGCTGGTGCGCGCGCTCGGCGTTGCGCTTCGCGAACGCGACGTCGGGTGACTCCGCCTGAATCTCGTCCTTCTTCAACTGCGCCGCGGCGCCTTCATGCGCGGCCTCGGCCGCCTGCAGATTCGCGCGAGCCTGGCGAAGGCGTGCGGTAAGATTTTCGCGATCGAGCTCGGCGAGCACCTGGCCCGGCTGCACGACCTGATCGACGTCGACGTACAGCTTCTCGATGATGCCGTTCGCCTTCGACTTGATCTCGACCTTCGTGATCGGCTCGACCCTGCCGGTCGCGACGACGGAGCGGCGCATCGTTCCGCGCTCCACGACAACGATCTTGGAGGGGTCGATGGTCGTGGAGGCGCCGGTCAGGGCTGTGAAGCCCCAGATGCCGGCAACGGCGAGCAGGACCAGGACGGAGACGATCAGGGCCTTACGCGATTTCTTCATAACCACGTCGAGTTCTACGAACCAGCGGAGTAAAGGGTTTCAACCAGCTTATGTGGATTCTGCGAACCGTCACTGAGGGGGAACCCGAAAAGACGTTCCGGATTCTGCCCGGCGGGGTCCGGACGATTGGCCGCGCCACCGGCGCCGACTTCGGCGTCGACGGCGCACTGGTCTCGCGGGTCCACTGCCGGCTGATTGCGCTGCAAGACGGCGGCCTCGAGGTCCGGGATCTGGACAGCACCAACGGCACGTTCGTGAACGGGAAGCGCATCCAGACGGCGCAGCTCGAATCCGGAGACCACCTGCAGATTGGGCGCGTGGAACTGGTGGCAGTGCGCGACGAAGTTTAACGTCGCGCGGACAGATATTCGAGAACGAACGGGTTCGTGGTCCGCTCGCGTCCGATCGTCGTGTCGCGCCCGTGCCCCGAGTGCACCATCGCGTCGTCTCCGAGCGGAAACAACACCTCGGTGATGGAACGCAGCAGCGTTTCGTAGCTGCCGCCAGGCAGGTCGGTCCGCCCGATCGATCCCGCAAACAGCGTGTCTCCGACGAAGAGATCCTTCCCCGCGGTTCCCTTCCTTCCAATCTGCAGGCACACACCGCCGGGACAGTGACCGGGCGTGTGGTGCAGCCGGACTTCGTAGTCGCCGAAGTGGATCGGCGTCATGTCGTAGAAGACGTCGATCGGCGGCTGCTGCCGGACCTTGAAGCCGAACATCTCACCCTGCTGCTGCACCGCGTCGTAGAGGAACAGATCGTCCTTGTGGAGATGGACGGGGGCGTCCACCGCGTCCTTCGCCGCGCGCACGCCGGTGATGTGATCGAGGTGCGCGTGCGTCAGCAGGATGTGCCGGATGTCGAGGTCGTGATCGCGCACCGCGGCCAGCAGCCCATCCACCTCGTCACCGGGATCGATGATCACGCCCTCACGCGTCCGCTCGCATCCGACAACGAACCCGTTCTTGTAGAACGGCGCCTCCGCGCGCACTTCGAGGATCATGCACTACGATCCTATACATGATCGTCTGCATCCTCGATGACCTGTTGTTCTCCGTGAAAATCTCGACGGCCGCAAAATCGATCGGAGCCGACGTCTACTTCGAGCGCACGCCCGGCATGGCCGCGGCGCGTGTCCGGGAGAAGCAGCCGTCGCTGGTCATCTTCGACCTCAATAGCGTGAAGCTGAATCCGCTGGGAGTGATCGCGGAGCTCAAATCCGATCCCGCGACGCGACGCATCAAGACGCTCGGTTTCGTCTCACACGTGCAGACGGACACGATCGACGCCGCGCGGCAGGCCGGCATCGACGAAGTGCTCGCGCGCTCGGCTTTCGCCGATCGCCTGGGGGAAATACTGCAGCGGTAAGGTTATCGCAAGAACCACCAGACGATCGCGGCGATCACCAGCAGCATCACGATTGCCAGAATGACGACGCCGGCGACGCTGCGCCGCGCGTGTTCGCCGTGGTCCTCCTCGTCGCCGACGCTCCCTCGCACGTCGAGAATCGCGCCGACGCTTCTCAACTCCGCCGCGAGCGTCGCGGCGCTCTGGTAGCGAGTGTCCGGATTGGGCGCCACCGCCTTCAGCACCACATCGTCCAGTTCCGGCGGCACGTGCCGATTGTTCGCGCTCGGCGCCGCGGCGCCACGATGCAGGGGGCGCCGGCCGGTGAGCATCTCGAAGAGCACGGCGCCGACGGAATAGATATCCGAGCGTTCGTCGGACGGGAGCCCGCGCGCTTCCTCGGGCGAGTCGTAGTCGTGCAGCGTGGCGTCGCCGGGCGCGGCGAACCCGTCGCGCGATGCCAGCGCGAACGCCGGGATCTTCGCGTGACCCTTCGCCGTGATGACGACGGAGTCGGGGCTCAAGCCGCCGTGCACGTAGCCGACGGCATGCGCGTCGGCGAGCGCATCGGCCATCTGGATCGCCAGGTCCATCGCGCGGCGGACGTTCAGCGGACGGCCGCCCATCTCGTGCCGCAGCGACTGACCTTTCAGGAACTCGAAGACGATGAGGATGCGCCCCTCATGTTCGCCGACCTCAAAGACCGTGGTGACGTTCGGATGCGACAGCTCGACCAGGCCGCGCGCCCGCTCGATGAACGCGTCCCGCTGCGCATCATCGACGTAATCTTTCGGGAGCACACGGACGACGACGGTACGCCCTTTCTTCGTATCGCGCGCTCGGTACAGGTCTCCGGGTCCGGCAGGGTCCAACCGCTCGAGCAGGTTGTAGTGCGAGATGACGGCGATAGGACCCGGAACGGAAGTCGTCATTCAGTCTTTTGCTCGATCACCGTCTGCAGCAGCTCCTTGGCGTCGCCGATCTGCTCGAGGACGAGCGCGATGTCGAGCGTCGGGCGCCCCGGCATCCGCGTGCTCTGGCAGTAGACGCCGTGCTGGCCGATCATGGCGAGGGCGTCGGTCAGCAGGTCCATCGCGACCGCCAGCCTGCCGCGCCCCTGTCCCATCATCGTCTCGTGTACTTCGAGCGCGTCACGATGTTTGTCGAGCGCTCCCATACTCAGCCTTTCTCCAGCGCCACCTATCGCTTGCCCGAGATCGGCGGCTTCGCCGGACGAATCTCCACGCGGCTCGGCAGGCTCCGTGATGGATGCCCAAGGAGATCGACCACGACCTCCGCGACGTCGTCCGGCGACAGCTTCCACTCCGCGCCCGCCGTCTGATGACCGCCGAAGTTGGTGTTGACCGAACCGGGCATCACGTAGGCGACGCGGATGCCGTCGTGACGGACCTCCTGCATCAGCGCTTCGCTGAACGCGTTCAGCCCCGACTTCGACGCGCAGTAGGCGGCGGCCTCGGGGAACGCGTTCTTTCCAGCGAGGCTGCTGATGTTGATGATCCATCCGCCGCCGCGCTTCTTCATGTGCGGCAGCACCGCGCGGCAGCAGTAGAAGACGCCCGTCAGGTTCGTGTCGATCACGTCATGCCACTGGTCGACGGACATGTGTGCGACGGGCGTGAAGACGCCGACGCCCGCATTGTTGATGAGGATGTCGATGCCGCCGAAGCGCGCCGCCGCGGCGTCGAACGCGCGCTCCACCTCGTCGTACTTGCGCACGTCGGCCTGCTGGGCCATCCCCAGCGCGCCGAGCTCGCTGACTGCTTGCGACAGATCTTTCTCTTTTGTGCCGGTGATGTATGCCGGTAGAATAACTCACCGGTTCATGGCGACTGTTGCGCTCATCGGCGCGGGTGACATTGGCGGCGCGTGCGCCCATGCGCTTGCCGCGCACCATCGCGTTGGCCGCATTCTTGTGATCGATCCGGCCGTGAACGCTGCCGCCGGCAAGGCGCTCGACATCCAGCAGGCGGGCGCGATCAGCGGTTTCCATGCGCGGCTGGAGGCAACCGACGATGAGTCGCGCGCGGTGGGATGCGCGGCGTGTGTGATTGCGGATCGATTCGCCGCGGGCTCGCCTGAATGGCAGGGCGAGGAAGGGCTTGCACTGATTAAGCGAATCGCGGGATTGTCGACGGATGCGCCGATCGTCTTCGCGGGAGCCACGCAGGCCGAGCTGATGCAGGCCTCGTCTCGAGAAGCGCGGGTGCCCGCACGTCGTCTGATTGGATCGGCAGCGGAGGCGTTCGCCTCGGCCGTTGCGGCGATCGTCGCGATGGAAGCACGGTGTTCGGTCAACGAAGTGTCGCTGGCGGTGCTCGGGACACCTCCCGGGGCTCGCCCCGAGCGAGCGGAGCGAGTCGAGGGGTTTGTCGTACCGTGGAGTGATGCGTCGATCGGCGGATATGCGCTGGAGCGGGTCGTGTCGCAGGTACAGCTGCGGCGCATCGAGGCGCGCGTGGCGCGGCTCTGGCCGCCGGCGCCGTACGCGCTGGGCGCCGCTGCCGCGGGCGTTGTCGAAGCGTTGCTGCAGGCGTCGCGGCGTTCCTCTAACGTGTTGACGGTTCTCGGCGGCGAATTCGGCGTGCGCGATCGCGTCGGCGCGGTGCCGGCGCTGCTGGCGCCGCAGGGCGTGGTTCACACGCGCGTGCCCGCGCTCAATACGCGCGAGCGCGTACAGCTCGATACAGCTCTTGGTGTCTGATGCGTAAAGTTCTTCTTGCCTTCGTATTGCTCGTCAGCGTCGTCGACTTGCCCCGAGCGCAGTCGAGGAGTGCGGCGACGCCGCCCGTCGACGCCGATCGGCTGCTCAATCACATCAAGTTCCTCGCCTCCGACGAGCTGAAGGGACGCGCGGCAGGCAGTCCCGAGCTCGAACGCGCGGCCGAGTACATCGCGCAGCAGTTCAAGGACATCGGTCTGCGGCCCGGCGGAGATGACGGGACATGGTTCGAACCGTTCCAGCTGCTCGCAGGCGTCACGGTAGCCGCCGGCAACTCGCTGGCGATTTCGGATCGAACGCGAACGGTCCGGTTCACGCTCGGTTCGTCGTACTACCCGCTGTCCGCGGTGCCCAACGATTCGCCCGGCATTCCATCGGACAAGGAGGACAAGCTGCCGCTCGTCTTCGCGGGCTACGGGCTAGCCGCGCGCGAGCGGAACTACGACGACTACGAGGGGATCAACGTCAACGGCAAAGCGGTTCTCATCTTCAGCCACGAGCCGCAGGAAAACGATGCGAGCAGCGCGCTGAACGGTAATCGGCCGATGCCGCAGACGACGCTGTTTCAGAAGGCGGCGGTCGCGAAGAGCCTCGGGGCGAAGGTGTTGATTGTCGTCGGCGATCCGACGCACTCCACCGATCAGGGTCTGTATCACACGTTCGAGGAGGTGCCGGATCTCGATGAGGCCGGCCTGCCCGTGCTGCGCGTGCGCCGCGCGGAGATGCAGCCGCTGCTCGACGAGTGGGGGCTCGATGCGCTTGCGCGTCAGATCGATCGCGATCTCCGCCCGCGTTCGCAGTTGATCAAGGATGCGACCGTCGATTACACGGAGTTCCTCGCGCACGACCGCAAGATCGTGCGCAATGTCGTCGGCGTGCTGCCCGGCTCGGATCCGTCAAAGGCAGGCGAAGCGATTGTCATCGGCGCGCACTACGACCACGTCGGGCTCGGCGGCCGGTTGTCGATGGCGCCCGAGCGCGCGGGCGAGATCCACAACGGCGCGGACGACAACGCCTCGGGGACGGCGTCGGTGATCGAGATTGCGCGCGCGGCGGCGGCGGATCGATCGCGTTTCCCGCGCACGCTCATCTTCGTCACGTTTGCGGGTGAAGAGCGCGGCCTGCTCGGCTCCATGCACTACGTCGCGTCGCCGCCGGTCTCGATGGGCGACACGGTCGCGATGCTGAATCTCGACATGGTCGGACGATCGCGCGGCGCGGTCGACGTCAGCGGTCTCGAGAGCACGGTCATCAAGAATGATCTGATGGCGGCGGCGCAGGCGACCGGCGGCATCGACATCAAGCAGGAAGGGCCAGGAGCGGGTCGAAGTGACGACTCGTCGTTCCTCGCGGCGCGCGTTCCCGCCGTCAACTTCTTTACCGGCTTCCATGCGGACTATCACCGTCCGACGGACGACTGGGAGAAGATCGACAAGGCGGGAACGGCGCGGGTGGCGACGCTCGCGCTCGAGTTCGCCGCCCGCCTCGCGCAGGAATCGCGCTTACGATGAGAAGGCCGGCGTCGGCCGGTGCAGATTCAAGCCGGTGGTAAACGCCTGCAGGCGCTCGCGGAGCATCAGGCGTCCGCGATGCAGACGCGACTTCAGCGTCTGATCCTTCACGTGCAGGCGGGTGCTCGCTTCCTCGGTGCTCAGCCCCTCGATGTCGCGCAGCACGACGGGCACGCGGTAGATCTCCGGCAGCTCCTGAATCGCGGCCACGACGGCGCGGCGAAGTTGCGCGCGCAGCAGCTCCTCGTCCGGCATGCTCGACCAGTCCGCCGGCTCGCGGATGGCGCGCTTCTGCTCGTTCTCGTCGTCGCGATTGCGATACGGTTCGCGTTGCTGAGCTACTCGCGCCAGCTTCGCCGTCCGCAGCTTGGACATCGCGGTGTTGAAGGTGATGCGATAGATCCATGATGACAGCGCAGAATCGCCCCTGAACGCGCCAATCTTGCGGTACACCTTCATCAGCACGTCCTGGGTGACTTCCTCGGCATCCTCGCGGTTCTTCATCTGCCGCAGCGCAAGCTGGAAAATCCTCGGTCCGAAACGCTCTGCCAGCTCATGCACGGCGGTGTCGTCGCGCGCCTGCAGCCTGGCGATCAGCAGGCGATCCTCGGTCCTGTTCATATCTGTCCTCGTCGACGGGTAGAACACCGACCGATTCGGTCTTATTCCCGACCCGCTGGAGTCGGAGTCTGGTGACGCCTTGCACCCGAGTCAGAGTCGGGTGACGGGTCGTTCCTGACTCCGACTCGGATACAACCCGACTCAAGGTTGCAAATCCTGCAAAATACTGAAGCCGTTGGTCCTCGCAGCCATCCTCGTCGTCGCGGCGCTGGTCCTGGTCAACGCCGTGTACGTGGCCGCCGAATTCGCCGCCGTCAGCGCCCGCCGCAGCCGCATCCGGCAGCTCGCCGAGGAGGAGAACCGCCTCGCCTGCTGGCTGATGCCGATCCTCGATCGGCCCGTCCTCCTCGAGCGCTACATCGCCGCCTGCCAGATCGGCATCACGGTGTCGGGCCTCGTCCTCGGCGCCTATGCTCAAGCCAGCATCGCGGGGTCGCTTGCACCGCTGCTGGCGCGCGCAGGCCTTCAGGCCGGCACCGCCGAATCGACATCGATCGTCATCGTCCTGCTGCTGCTGACGGTGGCGCAGGTCATCTTCGCGGAGCTGGTGCCGAAGGCGCTCGCGCTGCACTATCCGACACAGTCGGCGCTCTATGCCGTGATCCCGATGGCGCCGTCGATGTGGCTCTATCGTCCGGTCATCACGTGGCTGAACGGCACAGGGCTGGTGCTGCGCCGCCTCGTGGGCGCGCCGCCGAAAGCGCATCGCCACATCCACTCCCCCGAAGAGATCGAACTGCTGATCGCCGAGAGCCGCGACGGCGGACTCCTCGAGCCCGACGAGCATCGGCGGCTCCGCCGCGCCCTGCGGCTCAACCTCCGGCAGGCGAAGCAGCTGATGGTGCCGCGCCCGGAGATCTCGGCGCTGGACATCACCACGCCGCTCAGCGAGGTGATTCGCCGCGTCGCGCAGAGTCCGTATTCGCGGCTGCCCGTCTATCGCGATTCGATCGACAACATCGTCGGCATGCTGCACACCAAAGATCTGGTCCGCTCGCTGGTGAGCGGACAGACCGGCAACACGCTCGACAGCGTCATCCGTCCGATCGCGAGCGTGCACGAAAGCGTGACGGTCGACAAGGTGCTGCGGCATCTTCGCGAGCGGCGGACGCATCAGGCGCTCGTCGTCGACGAGTTCGGCGGGACGTCCGGACTCATCACGCTCGAAGACGTGCTGGCGGAGCTCCTCGGCGACGTCGGCGACGAATTCAAAGCCGGCGAGCCGGTCGCTGAAACGCTGCCGGACGGCCGCGCGCGTCTTCCGGGCCAGATGCCGGTTGACGATGCCGCGACCTTCCTCGGGACGAAGCTGGAGACGGAAGCGGCAACGGTCAACGGGCTGGTGACGGAGGCGCTCGGCCACCTGCCGACGCCGCATGAGCGCGTCGTCATCGGCGACTTCGAGTTCGAGGTTGAAGACGTCAGACGCCGCGCGCTCGTCACCGCGGTCGCACGGCGCGTCAAGCAGGAACCCTCGGAAGAGGAGCCCGAATGAACGCGGTCCTCTTCACGCTCGCGTCGATCCTCCTCTTCGTGCTCGCGAATGGACTCTTCGTGGCGGCGGAGTTTGCGATTGTCGGCGCGCCGCGCGCGAGCCTCGAGAACCTCGCCGAGAAAGGGAACCACCGCGCACGCCGCGTGATCGCCATCGTCGACAACATGCGGCGCCGCGACAAGTTCATCGCGACGACTCAGGTCGGCGTCTCGCTCGCAAGCCTCGGCCTCGGGATGTTCGGCGAGCACGTCGTCGCCCAGTGGATCGAAGCGTGGGAAGTTCCGTTCAACATTGCGGGCTGGATCACCGCGCACAGCGTCGCGAGCGTCATCTCGATCGCCGTGCTCACCTACATTCACATCGTGCTCGGCGAGGTGGTGCCCAAAACGCTCGCGCTGCAGGGCGCCACGCGCACGGCTCTGTACGTCTCGCCGCTCATCGAAGGCCTGCAGAAGCCGGTGCTGCCGCTGGTGCTCGGGCTCAATGGCATCCGCAACGCGGTACTTCGCGCGGTCGGCGTGTCAGGCGCAGCGGCGGACGAAGAGCGGTACCACACCACCGAGGAGCTGCAGCTGATCATCCAGGAAAGCCAGGAGCGCGGCCTGCTGCGCGGCGAATCGGGACGCATTCTTCGCGAGCTGTTCGAGTTCGGCGACCTGACCGCCGGACAGGTGATGGTTCCGCGAGTCGATCTCGTCTCGATTCGCATCGGCACGACCGCGGACGAGCTCCGCGAGATCGTCCGCACCCGCCCGCATACGCGCTTCCCCGTCCATTCCGGCGATGCGGATGACATCGTCGGCAGCGTTCATATCAAAGACATATTGCGGCACATCGTCTCGAATCAGCCGATTACCGCGGCCGACGCACGTCCGGTCCCGTACATCCCGGCGACGATGGCGCTCGATGAACTGCTGAGCGCGATGCGCAGGAGCCGGGCGCAGATGGCGGTCGTCATGGACGAACATGGCGGCACCGCCGGGATCGTCACGATCGAGGATCTGTTCGAGGAGGTTGTCGGCGAGATCGACGAGGGGCGCGGCCGCACGCCGATCTGGCGCGATCCCTCGGGCCGGCTGCTCGTTCGCGGGACGGTCCGGCTGAAGGACGCAGGCGACGCCGTCGGCCGGTCGCTCGAGCATCCGGACGTTCAGACGATCAGTGGTCTCGTGCTCGCGCTGCTCGGGCGTCCCGCGGCGGTCGGCGATGTCGTGACGTGGAACAACGTGCGAATCGAGGTGACGGCGGTGGCGGGAAGGGGCGTCGCGGACACGGCGCTCACATATCGAACACCTCCGCGAAGCGAGCCACGAACCGCTCCTCGACCTCACTGATGGGCAGCTCGCGTCCGAGCAGCTTCTGCAGCGACGTGACGCCGCGATCAGCAATCCCGCACGGCACAATCAGCCGAAAGTCCTGCAGGTTCGTGTTCACGTTGAACGCGAAGCCGTGGCTCGTGATCCAGCGCGAGATGCGCACGCCAATCGCGCCGATCTTCTCCGCGCCAACCCACGCGCCCGACATGCCGCTGACGCGTCCGGCCGTGATGCCGCAGTCGGCGCAGACGCGAATCATCACCTCTTCGAGGTCGCGCACGTAGCGATGCACGTCGCAGCGATCGGGCCGCAGGTCGAGAATCGGATAGCCGACGATCTGTCCGGGACCGTGATACGTGACGTCGCCGCCGCGTCCGGTGTCGTGCACCTCGACGCCTCGCGAGGCGAGCTGCGCCTCGGTCGCGGTCACGTTGTTCCGGCTGCTCTTCCTCACGCCGAGTGTGATGACCGGCGGATGCTGAAGCAGGAGAAGGAGGTTCGGAATCCTGCCGGCGCGGCGCTCCTCGACGAGCGCCTTCTGCATCGCGAGCGCCTCGGCATACGGCACCACGCCGAGACGCCGCACTTCCACGAATCCCGAACCCCGAGCGGGGTCCCCGCCGCGCACGCCTGCGCGGTGGGGTGCAGTCCCGAATCCCGGATCAGCAGTCGTTGGTGTCAAAGCACTCCAGCCGATGCTTCACATCGGCCATGAACTGATCGGCCACCGCGCCATCCACGAGCCGATGGTCGTAGCCAAGCGTGAGATACGCCATCGTCCTGATGCCGATCGCATCCTCGACAACGACCGGCCGCTTCTCGATCGTGCCGACGCCGAGAATCGCCACCTGCGGCTGATTGATGATCGGCATGCCGAACTGCGCGCCGAACTGACCGGGGTTGGTGATGGTGAAGGTGCCGCCGTGGACTTCGTCCGGATTGAGGCGCTTGCTGCGCGCGCGTTCCGCGACGTCCGCAATCGCGCGGCTCAGGCCGAACACGTTCTTCTCGTCCGCGTTCTTGATGACGGGAACAATCAACCCATCCTCGAGCGCCACCGCGACCCCGAGGTTGATGTCCTTCTTGTAGACCACGTTGTCGCCATCGATCGACGCGTTGATCGTCGGATGATGATGCAGCGCTTCGGTGACGACGCGCGCGATGAACGCCATGTAGGTGAGCTTCGCGCCGGCCGCTTCGTACTCCGCCTTCTTCTGCTGCCGAAGCTTGTCGACCGGCGAGAAGTTGACGTGGAACACCGAGTAGACATGCGCGGAGGTGCGCGTGCTGAGCACCATGTGCTCGGCAATCTTCTTGCGCATCACCGACATCTTCTCGACGCGATCGGCGCCGGTCGGTGGCGCAACACGCGGCGCGGATGCCGGGCCCTGGGCAACTGTCGTGTCCGGCTTTAGCCAGACCGGGGACGGCGCGGGCGCGTGCTCGATGTAATCGAGGATGTCGTGCTTCGTCACGCGTCCGCCGATGCCGGAGCCGGCAATCTGCGCGACGTCGATGTTGTGCTCCTTCGCGATGCGCCGCACCAGCGGCGACGATCGTCGTCGTCCGTTGCCGGACGGCTGCGGCTGGATCGCGGAGACGGTCTTGTCCGCAGGAGTTGGCGTGGGCGTCGTCTGCCCGTCAGGTTGTTGCCTGACCGGTTGCTGTTCGACAGCCTCGCCGGCCTGACCGATGGTCGCGACGACGGTGTTGACGCCGACCGTCTCGCCTTCGCGAACCTTGATGTCGGTGAGTACGCCGGCCGCGGGGGACGGGATCTCGGCGTCTACCTTGTCGGTGGAGATTTCAAACAGCGGCTCGTCGCGCTCGACCTGATCGCCGACCTTCTTCATCCACCGGACGATGGTCCCTTCCGCAATCGATTCCCCCATCTGGGGCATCACGACGAGCGTCGGCATATGGCTACAAATGTATCGCGGCTCCGTGCGTGGCGTGCGCCGCTTCACCCACCGCCTCGGAGAACGTCGGGTGGGCGTGGATGGTCTTGATGAGCTCGTCCACCGTGCATTCGAGCCGCAGCGCCAGCACCGCCTCGGCCACCAGCTCGGTCGAGCGCGGGCCGATCATGTGCACGCCGAGGATTTCGTCGTATTTCTTCTCGGCGACAATCTTCACGAAGCCGTCGCTCTCGCCCGCCATCTTCGCGCGGCCAAGCACGCCGAACGGGAACGACCCCACGCGGACGTCGTAGCCCTTCTGCCGCGCTTCGGCTTCGGTGATGCCGACGCTGCCGATTTCGGGATCGCAGTACGTGCAGCTGGGCACGTGGTCGTAGTTGATCGGCCGCACCTCCTGCCCGGCGATCCGTTCGGCGACGAGAATCCCTTCAGCCGACGACGCGTGCGCGAGCTGCGGATGGACGCCTGTACCGAGCGTGATCACGTCTCCGATCGCCGAGATGTTCGGCACTGACGTCCGATACATGTCGTCGACCTTGATGTACCCCTTCTCCATCGTGATGCCGGCCTGCTCGGCGCCAAGTCCGGTCGTCACCGGGCCGCGTCCGGTGGCGACGAGCAGCAGATCGGCGGTGAGCTTCTGCGTCTTGCCGTCCGGCGTCTGCGCTTCGATGTCCACACCATTCGCGCCGGCGGCGGCCGTGGTCACCTTCGTCCCTGTAAGCGACTTGATGCCTTGTTTGCCGAACGACTTCTCGAGCTCCGCCGAGATCGCTTCGTCTTCGACGGGCACGAGACGCGGCAGCAGCTCGATGATCGTCACCTCGCTCCCGAAGCGGCGATAGATCGAGGCGAACTCGACGCCGACCGCGCCGCTTCCCATGATGACGAGCGTCTTCGGAACTTCCTTCAACCCGATTGCTTCATCGCTCGTGATGATCCGCTTGTGATCGATCTCGATGCCGGGAACGCTGCGCGCCGATGATCCGGTGGCGACGATGATCTCGTTCGCGTCGAGCGTCTGTGGCTCGCCGTCGACGATTTCGACTTTGCCTTTGCCAGCAAGCCGCGCGGTCCCTTTGATCCAGTCGATCTTGTTCTTCTTGAAGAGGAACTCGATTCCCTTCGTCAGACCGGTGACGATGCGATCCTTGCGCGACTGCACCTGGTTCATGTCGATCGCCGGTGTCGCCGCAGGAATCGTGACGCCCCATTCTTTCGCGGCGCTGATCACCTTCAGTGCATGCGCATGCTCGAGCAATGCCTTTGTAGGGATGCAGCCCCAAATCAGGCATGTGCCCCCAAGCGCTTTCTGTTTCTCGACAACGGCAACTTTCTTCCCGAGTTGCGCGCAGCGGATCGCGGCGACATAGCCGCCGGTGCCGGCGCCAATGATCACAACGTCGTACGAGTTGGGCACGAAGATTCCTTATCGCGTAGGGCGGACCTTTATGGTCCGCCGTCACCGCTTCAACGACGCAAGCGGGACAAATGAATCGCGCGCTTGCGCCGGCGCGGGCGTCTGCGGAGGTGACTCGCCGGTGAGCTGCTGAAGCTGAACGCGCAGCTCGCCGTTCTGATACTTCAGTTCCCAGTAATTCTGCGTGAGCTGCTCGAGGCGTCTGGCGGTGCGCCGCGCCTGAACGAGCGCGACGACCGCAACGGCAAGCGAGGCGGCAGTGACGAACCACAGAAAAGTCATCGAACGCCGGTCCAGGCCTCACGTTATCGAAGGAAATTCGGAAGTGTCAAGGAGGCGCGCTATACTCCGGCCGCCGATGCCCGAGCGCCGCAAAACGGTCCTCATCGTCGACGATGACGAAGGGATGCGCGACACGCTGTCGGCCGTGCTTCGCCACGACTTTCGCGTGCTGAAGGCGGCGACCGGCGAGGCCGCGCTGCAGATCATGGAGAAGGAGGACGTCGACCTGATGATGCTCGACGTCCGCCTGCCGGGCATCAACGGCTTCGAAGTGCTCAAGATCGTCAAGGAGAACTACTCCTACGTCGAGGTGATCGTCATCTCGGCGATCAAGGATCTCGACACCGCGGTCGAGGCGATGCGCCAGGGCGCCTATCATTACATCTCGAAGGACTTCGATCCCGAGGGCGTGCGCACGCTCGTCAGCAACGCCAGCGAGCGTCAGGATCTGAGCCGCCACGTGATGCGGCTCAAAGCGGAGGTTGCCGAGCACACCGAGCGCGAGTTCATCGTCGGTCCGAGCCGCGCGACGCGCGACATCATCGACCTCGTCCACAAGATCGCGAAGCTGTCGGCGACGGTGCTGATCCTCGGGGAAAGCGGCACCGGAAAGGAGCTGCTCGCGCGGCTGATTCATCGCGAATCAGCGGATCCGTCGAGTCCGTTTGTCCCGGTGAACCTCGCGGCGATTCCGAAGGAACTGGTCGAGAGCACGCTCTTCGGCCACGAAAAGGGCTCGTTCACCGGCGCCATCCGCCAGCAGCTTGGCAAGTTCGAGCTCGCCAGCGCCGGCACGCTCTTCCTCGACGAGGTCGGGGATCTGCGAATCGAACTTCAGGCGAAGCTGCTGCGCGCGATCCAGGAGGGGGAGATCGAGCGTGTCGGAGGTACGCATCCGATCAAGACCGAGTTCCGCCTCATCGCCGCCACGAACGTCGATCTCGACAAGGCGGTCAAGGAAGGCCGCTTCCGCGAGGACCTGTACTACCGCCTCAACGTCATCCCCATTCGGATGCCGGCGCTGCGCGACCGCATCGAGGACCTGCCGGAGCTGGCGCGCTTCTTCATCCGCCGCTACGACCAGAAGTTCCGCAAGAACATCCAGGGGATTGCGGAGTCAACGCTGAAAATCCTCAGCTCCTACTGGTGGCCGGGGAACATCCGCGAGCTCGAGAACCTCATCGAGCGCATCGTGGCGGTGACCGACAAGGACTGGATCACCGACGAAGACCTGCCGTACGAGCTGCACGTGGCTCAGCTGGATGCGGAGGGCCCGTCCTCCGAGAACCTCCTCGAGCGCGCCGTCACCACGTTCGAGCGCAACTTCCTGATTCGGGCGCTCGAAAAGTCGAGCTGGAACGTGACGGCAACGGCTCGATCGCTCGGCATTCCGCTCAGCACGCTGAAGTTCAAAATGGATCGACTCGAGATCCGCGAGCTCGCCAGGAAGATCCGCGGCAGCTAAATCGCGCAACACGCTGACCCGCGCGGCCAAGAAATTGGCCGGTGTCTCAGCCCGCCGTGATCGCGGTGTTTTTCACACGAAATCGACGAGGGTCTATCAACCGAAGACGCGCGGGCTCGCGCGCGCGATCCGTTGGCCGTGCGGCGTCCTACCCGGCGATCGCCGCCGCCTTCCACGATCAACGAATCCCTTCGCAAATTCGAACATTTGCGCGCGCGCGGGCTGCGCGCGAAATGCTGGCAGCGCCATTGCTCATATAGGGGGCAGCAAGCCGCGGTGAGCGCTCACCGTCTGCTAAATTCCGAACGAGCCAAAGCGATTGCGCCCGAAGGCGGAAACCCTTCGGGACAGGGGAACCTTATGAAGCCGTCGATGTTCAACGTGCAGGTGCCGCTCCCGGAGAGGAACGAAGTGTTCCTGATGAACACCTTCTCCGACGCGCAGGTGCTGGTGTCGCCCGACGTAACCGGTCTGCTCGATCGGGTTCGCGATGGCGAGCGCGCGTTCAACGCCGACGAGCAGGAGACGATCGAGTCGCTGGTCGAGAACGGGTTCATCGTCGGCAGCCGCGAGGAAGAGAAGCAGGCGCTCACCGAGTACTTCACGAACCTGCGTGAAGACACCGATCAGTTGCGAGTCACGGTCCTGACTACCCTTCAATGCAACTTCGCCTGCGACTACTGCTTCCAGGGCGATCACGGCGACTACAACAAGTTCGCCGCGAAGATGACGCTCGAACAGGCACGCGGCCTGGCGCGATGGATCGAAAACCGGCTGGATGAAGTCAAGCCAGAGAAGTTCGTCATCACGTTCTTTGGCGGTGAACCGCTCCTCAATCTGCCGGTCATGTATTACCTGGCGGAACGCTGCGCGGCGCTCTGCGAGGAACGCGGCGTCCGGCAGATCGTCAACATCATCACCAATGGCCTGCTGCTGACGCGCGATGTGGTCGAACGGCTCGCGCCGTACGGACTGAGCGGCATCAAGATCACGCTCGACGGCGATCGCGAGACGCACAACCGCATGCGTCCGCTGCGCGGCAAGCAGGGCACCTTCGACCGCATCATCGAGAACGTCCGCAGGGTTTCGGACCTTGTGCCCATCACGATTGGCGGCAACTTCGACGAGTCATCGGTCGACAGCTATCCCGACCTGCTCGACTTCCTCAAGGAGCAGGATTTCGCGGGGCAGATCGCGAAGGTCAACTTCAAGCCGATCATCAAGGCGCCGGAGCCGGCGACGCCGAAAGGCATGATTCCGCTCACCGTCGTGAGCGGCGACGGAAAGCCGCTCGGCGGCACGTGCATGACGACCGCGGGAGCCGGCAAGCTCTCGAGCGGGTCGAGCGCGTGCGATTCGTGCCACTTCGTCGACGAGAAGATGCAGTTCCTTCGCGACGAGACGCGGAAGCGCGGCTTCCCGACGCCCGACGGCGTGCACATGGGCCCGTGCGAGATCCATCGCCGTCACGCGCACACGATCGGTCCCGACGGATCGATCTACGCGTGCCCGGGGTTCACGGGCGACAACGCGCAATCAACTGGACATATTGACGGGCGTGAAGAGACGTGGCGGCAGGCGATCGCTGAGCGGTTCGAGCGTCTGTCTCCGCACAAAGAGGAATGCGGGGATTGTTCGTACATCCCCGTCTGTGGCGGCGGTTGCTCTGTGGCGTCGCACACAGAAGTAGGTGACATGTATGCGCCGACCTGTCACCGCGGAGCGATGGAGTCGGCGTTAGTCAGCTTGGCACAGCGCACGGCAGCTGAGGCCAATGTTTAAAGCGGCCAGTCGGCCATTCACCCCAAATGGAGTAAAATCATGAAGATCACTCTGCCGGGATTTCTCCGCTTCGTAAACGCCGCACCGCCACCCGGCTATGGTGCGGCGTTTTCTTTTTCGCCGCGTTCACCGCGGCGTGCTCTTCCCGCACGGTTCAACCCGCTGCCGCCACGCGAAACTCACTCATCATCGGAGTTCCTGAAAGCACAGCGGCTGGGGCCGATGTTGGCATGCGCCAGCCAACAGCTGGTCTGAGCCTCGAAGGATTGACGGCACTCGATACGGACGGGCGAGCGCTGCCGCGACTGGCTCAGAGTTGGAGTTGGGAGAACCAAGGCCGCACGCTCCGCCTCCGACTTCGACCCGGAGTGACTTTTCACGACGGCAATCCACTGAACGGTTCGTTCGCTGCGAGCGCGTTGCGCGAGGCCATAGCCCGGCCCAGCAACCGCGCGCTTTATTCGTCGCTGACGGATGTCGCTGAAGTGAAGGCTGATGGAGATACCGATGTCCTCTTGAATCTGTCGCAGCCGTCGGCTTTTCTGCCTGAAGATCTCGAACTGCCGCTGTCGCGAGGTACGCAGACGGGCACCGGGCCTTTCAAGGTGGTCAAGAGCGACACGTCGGAAGTGATCCTCGACCGGTACGACAAGTACTACCTGGGTGCGCCAAAAATTGAGCGCGTCACGATTCGAGCGTTCAACACGCTGCGAACCGCCTGGGCAAGCCTGCTCCGCGGCGATATCGACATGGTGACCAACGTTCCGCCGGAAGCGGTGGAATTCGTCAAAAACGACAACGTTCAGGTGGCTTCGTTCTCGCGTCGCTATCAGTACCTGATTGCCTTCAATTCCGGGGGGGGTCCTCTGAAATCGGCCGCTATTCGGCGCGCCCTAAATGTCGCCATCGATAGGGACGAAATTATTAAGAATGTCCTTCAAGGTCATGGCGCCCCGTCGACAGGCCCCCTGTGGCCTCAGCACTGGGCCTACGACAGCACTCTTCAGCCGTACGGTTATCAACCGAGCCTTGCCAGCTCCTTGCTGGACACGGTCCCCAGCCGATCCGTGCGCCTCGCATCGATTGGCGCGCCGACCGCAAAGGTTCGCTTCACCTGCCTGCTTCCAGCCAGCTTCAGCGTTCTCGAACGTCTTGCGCTCGAAGTGCAGCGACAGCTCTATAACGTCGGTGTCGACATGCAGTTCCAGGTC
>QHWQ01000297.1 GCA_003222635.1 Acidobacteriota bacterium
ATGGACGTATCAGGTCGTCGGCGAATCTCCGCCGACGCATGCCGAGACGCTCGACGCGTTGAAGGAGTGGGGACTGCCGGTCGAGCCGCACTGGACGCGATGCGACGGCGTCGAGGCGCTCGTCGCCTTCACGCGCGAGTGGGAAGAGAAGCGCCGCACGCTCGACTTCGACACCGATGGCGTCGTCATCAAAATCGATCGCATCGATCTGCGCGCGCGCCTCGGCACGACGAGCAAGTTCCCGCGGTGGGCGGTGGCATTCAAGTTCCCGGCGGAGCAGAAGACGACGCTCCTCAAGAGCATCGAGGTGAATGTCGGCCGCACCGGGGCGGTGACGCCATTCGCGATGCTCGAGCCGGTGTTCGTCTCCGGTTCCACCGTGTCGATGGCGACGCTGCACAACGCCGACGACATCGCGCGCAAGGACATCCGTGCAGGGGACTGGGTCATCATCGAAAAGGCAGGCGACGTGATCCCGCGCGTCGTGGGGCCGATCCTCAGCAAGCGGCCGGCGGAGTCAACGCCGTGGGTGATGCCGACGATCTGCCCGCGATGCGGGAGCAACCTGCATCGGCCGGACGACGAGGCGGTGTGGCGATGCGAGAACACGTCGTGCCCGGCCAAGCTGCAGCGCGGCCTCGAACACTTCGCCTCGCGCGGCGCGATGAACATCGAGGGCTTGGGCGAGTCGCTCGTGGCGCAGGTGGTCAACGCGGGACTCGTGCACGACTACGCGGACGTCTATCACCTGACCGCGGAGAAGCTCGAGCAGCTCGAGCGGATGGGGAAGAAGTCCGCCGCGAAGGTGATGGCGCAGATCGAGAAGAGCCGCAGCAACGAGCTGTGGCGGCTGATTTACGGCCTTGGCATCCGCCACGTCGGCGAGCGCGCGTCGCAGGTGCTGGCGCGCGCGTTCGGATCGATGGACACACTCTGCGGCGCCACCATCGGGCAGCTGCAGGAGACGCAGGAGATCGGCCCGGTGCTCGCCGAATCGGTCCGCAGCTGGCTCGACGAGCCGCGCAACCGGGAGCTCGTCGATCGGCTGCGCGCCGCGGGCGTCAACATGGAGGTGCCCGAGGACCAGCGCGCGGCGGCGGCGCTGCCGGGTCCGCTGACGGGCAAGACGTATGTCATCACCGGCACGCTGCGGTCGATGTCGCGGGAGCAGGCCACGGCCGCGCTGGAGCGGCTCGGGGCGAAGGTCGCCGCCTCGGTCAGCAAGAAAACAACCGGTGTGATTGTCGGCGCGGAGCCCGGCAGCAAGGCTGAGAAAGCCCGGGCAATTGGTGTCCCGATGGTCGACGAAGCAGCCCTTCTGGACTTGATCAAGTAGCGTGATAATGGGGAGGTGACCCGACGGTTCGTCATCGTGACGGTCTGCCTGACGGCGACCATTGCCTTCCTCATCGGTCTGGTCGTTGCCGGCTCGATGACCCCGCAGTTCGCGATTTCCGCCCCAAGCGCGCCGCAGATTCCCGTCCGGGCGCGCGTGACGCCGGGGGTGCCGGTTGCCGTCCCCTCGTTCGCGGATGTTGCCGAGCGGCTGAATCCGGCGGTCGTCAACATCGATGCGACGACGCGCGGCAGCGCGCGCAGCCGCCGCTTCGGCGGCCTGCCGGTGCCCGACGGTCCCGAGCTGTTCGATCGGCCGGGCGACCGCGACCCGCAGGGGCCGCGGCGCGGTGCCGGCACGGGCTTCATCATCGATCCCAGCGGTCTCATCCTCACCAATCACCACGTCGTCGATGGCGCGGATCGCATCATGGTGCGGCTGACCGACGGCCGCAACCTGCACGCCACGCGCGTCGGATCGGATGCGGATACCGACATCGCGCTCATCAAGGTTGAATCAACCAAACCGCTTCCCTTCGCGGCGCTGGGAGACTCGGACACGCTCCGCGTCGGCGAATGGGTGGTGGCGATCGGCAATCCGCTGGCGTACGAGCACACCGTGACCGTGGGCGTGGTCAGCTTCATCGGCCGGAAGCTGTTCGACAGCTCGCTCGACCGCTACATTCAGACCGACGCGGCGATCAATTTCGGCAACAGCGGCGGACCACTGATCAATGCGCGCGGCGAGGTCATCGGCATCAACGCGGCGATCAGCTCGCGTGCGTCGAACATCGGCTTCGCGGTGCCCATCGATCAGGCGCGCGCCATTTTGCCGCAGCTGCGCGACAAGGGGCGCGTCTCTCGCGGCTACATCGGCGTGTCGCTCCGCGACGTCGATCCGGATCTTCAGCGCTCGCTCGGGTTGAACGGCGCCGATGGCGCGCTCGTGCAGGACGTGACGCCCGGCTCTCCGGGCGCGCGCGCCGGCATCCGCACCTACGATTTGATCGTCGCGGTCGACGGCAAGGCGGTGAGCGGCAACGATCAGCTGATTCAGCTGATCGCGGCGCGGCAGCCCGGCACCGTCGCCTCGCTCCAGATCGTGCGCGACAACCATCCGATGAACCTCGCCGTGAAGCTCGCCGAGCGGCCGGAGCGCCAACGGCGCAGCGCCAACGACGACTATCCCGCGCCGCAGCCGTCCAGCCAGCGCGGTCCGGCGCTGGGCCTGTCGGTGCGCGAGCTCGATCGCGAATTCGCCGAACGCTTCAAGCTGCCCGAGGGGATGCAGGGCGTCGTCATCTCGCGCGTCGAGCCGATGAGTCCGGCGTTTGACGCCGACGTCGAGCGCGGACACGTGCTGCTCGAAATCAACCGTCACCCGGTGCGCTCGGTGGACGACTATCGGCGGCTGACGGCGAACGCGAAGGCGGGCGACATCCTGGCCTTGTATATCTACAAGCCCGAAAGCGACTCGCGCGCGCTGCATACGGTCAAAATCGAGTAGCGCCCTTCCGGCGTCATGAAACCGCGCATACTCGTCATCGATGACGAAGCCGCCATCCGCGACTCGCTGCGGATGATCCTCGAATACGAGAACTACGAGTTCACCGGCGCCGCCTCCGGCCCCGACGGCATCGCCCAGGTCAAGCGCGATCCTCCCGACATGGTCGTGCTCGACATCAAGATGCCGGGCACCAACGGCCTGGAGACGCTCGCCGAAATCCGCAAGATCGACGAATCGCTGCCGGTCGCGATGATCTCCGGCCACGGCACGATCACGGACGCGATGCAGGCGACGCGGCTCGGCGCGTTCGACTTCATCGAGAAGCCGTTCACGAGCGAGCGCGTGCTCGTCACGGTGCAGAAGGGGCTCGAGCTGCGCTCGCTGCGGCAGGAGAACCGCGAGCTGAAGCTCGCCATGGAATCGAAGTACGAAATCGTCGGCGGCAGCGCGGCGCTGCGTCGCGTGCTCGAGGCGGTGCAGCGCGCGGCGCCGACCAATGCGACGGTGATGCTGCTCGGTGAAAGCGGCGTCGGCAAGGAGCTGGTGGCGCGCACGATTCACCGCAACAGCCCGCGCGCGGGGCAGCGGTTCATCCAGGTGAACTGCGCGGCGATCCCCGAGGAGCTGATCGAGTCCGAGCTCTTCGGCCACGAGAAGGGGTCGTTCACCGGCGCCACCGAGAAGCAGATCGGGAAGTTCGAGCAGGCGGATCGCGGCACCATCTTCCTCGATGAAGTCGGCGACATGAGCCCGAAGACGCAGGCCAAGGTGCTGCGCGTGCTGCAGGAGCAGGAGGTCGAGCGGCTCGGCTCCGCGCGCACGATCAAGGTCGACGTGCGCGTGATCGCGGCGACGAACAAGAACCTCGAGGAGGCGATCCAGCGCGGTGAGTTTCGCGAGGACCTCTTCTTCCGCCTCAATGTCATTCCGATACAGGTGCCCCCACTGCGCGAGCGGCGCGAGGACATTCCGCTGCTCGTGCAGCACTTCGCCAAGCGGACGAGCGACGAACACAACCTGAAACCGAAGAAGTTCGATCCGCGCGCGATCGAGGCGCTGCAACGCTACCGCTGGCGCGGCAACATCCGTGAGCTGCGGAACACCGTGGAGCGCCTGATGATCATGGCGCCGGGCGATCTCATCCGCGTCGAGGATCTGCCGGCGGAAGTGCGGGGAGAATCGTCGCCGGCGCGCCCGCCTTCGCCGCAGGCGGGCATCGAGCCTGCAGCTTCAGCGGGGCAAGGCCCTGAGACGTCAAGCGCCCCGACGCCGCCGCCCGGCACGCTGCGCGAGTTCAAGGAAGCCGCCGAGCGCGCCTTCCTCGTCGAGAAGCTGCGCGAGAACAACTGGAACATCTCCAAGACCGCCGAAACGCTCGACACGCCGCGCAGCAATCTCTACAAGAAGCTGGAACAGTACGGAATCAAGCGGGAAGTCGACGGCTAATCGCCGCCCTGCGATAATGGACGGTCGCAGTCAGCCAGACGATCGCTCTTCTTCGTGCTTCGCTTCGGCGATAAGGCGAAGGGGAGAGGAAAGTCCGAACTCCGAAGGGCAGTGCGCCGGGTAACGCCCGGGCAGGGCAACTTGACGGATAGTGGCACAGAAAACATACCGCCTCGGGCAACCGGGGTAAGGGTGAAAAGGTGCGGTAAGAGCGCACCGCGCCGGCGGTAACGCCGGTGGCAGGCAAAACCCCGCACGGAGCAAGACCAAATAGGGTGGCGGATGA
>QHWQ01000009.1 GCA_003222635.1 Acidobacteriota bacterium
GTCTGTCGTGCGCGTGTCCTCTCGGATTGACGGCTTGCGCCGTGAGGACCGCATGCCGATGAGGTTCATGCCAATGGTTCCATCTCTCGGGTTCAACACGGTTCGACTCGACAGATAGAAGACGGGGTCAGCAGGACCGGTTCTGCTTTCCAGCGCGACCCGCCCGTGCACCGCACCAGGTATCGAGAGGCCAGGCGCAAGAGCAGTCGGCGTGCGCCACTCGTCGGGATTGCGGCTACTGTGGCGGCCTCTTCCCACGTGACACCTTCCGGATGACTGCACAGCCACGCGAGAATTCGGCTTTGCACATCTTGTCTTCGCGCCGAATCGCGACGGTCGCTTCGCACGAAATTTGTGATGGCAAATTTCGCGCCGCCGTCCCTCGATGTTGAGGTCGGATGCCGCGCGCCAGCCGGCGCCCAAGCTTGAACCCAGCCTTTCCGTGCGCCCGTGCCGATAACGTGAACATGCGAATGGGTACCCGCCGTGCCTTCGCGCGACAAACTGGCTACCCGAACGGCCGCCCTGGCTGCGTGATCGATCACATCATCCCGCTCGCGTGCGGAGGATCCGACACGCCAGCCAACATGCAGTGGCAAACGATCGCCGAAGGGAAGGCCAAGGATCGGACGGAGCGCGCCAACTGCCGCTAAGCCAGAGAATACGAGTCCTCGTCGAATTTGGTTGGCAAACTGGAGCCGGCGCGCGGGCTTGAACCGCGGACCTGCTGATTACGAATCAGCCGCTCTACCAACTGAGCTACGCCGGCCCGGGCAGGAACGTGACGAAATAACGATTGTAGCAGGGTATCAAAGCCGGCTGCGCCTCCAGCCGATAAGTACCGCGACTCGAACACCCATGCAGAGAATTCGCAAGCGCGCGGTAAATGAAGCGCTCGTTCTCGAGGCCCTTGGCTTCGTTTTCGTGTCGCTGCTGATCTGGGTGAACGAATACCTCGACCTCCCGCACCTCGTGCTCGGCGCGCCGCTCACCCCGTGGCGTCCAGTCGAGGTCGCGATCGAATCCGGCTTCGTCCTGCTGCTCGGCGCCGCAGTCACCGGCGTCTCGTGGGTGACGTTCCGCCGCCTCGCCTATCTCGAGTCGCTGCTGACGCTTTGCGCGTCGTGCCAGCGTGTCGGTGACGAAGGCCGCTGGATGGGCTTCGAGGATTTCATCGAGTCGCGTGATTCCACCACGACCACCCACGGCATGTGCCCCGACTGTCAGACGACGCTCGGGCCGGCGTTCGCGCAGGCCGCGGAGGCGAAATGAAGCGCTCGCATCAGCACACGAGCTACCTGCCGCCGATCATCACGCTGGCTGTCGCCGGCTTCGTCGGCCTGATCGTCGTCTTCGCGCTCGACGAGTACTGGGACCTGCCGGCGCGATCCTTCGGCGCGATGCTGAAGCCGATTCGCCCCTTCGAATTCTCGATCAAGGTCGTCGCGGTACTCTGCCTCTTCATCACCGTGCTCGGCGTGCTGCGCGAAGCCATCCTGCGGATTCAGCGGCTCTCGCACATGCTCACGCTCTGCGCGTGGTGCCGGCGCGTGTCGGTCGACGGCCATTGGATTTCCATCGACCAGTTCCTGCAGCAGCGCAAGAACACCACCTCGTCGGTCGGCCTCTGTCCCGATTGCTACGGCAAGCGCGCGAGCGAGAAGCCGGCGGCGGACCTCACCGTTTCCCGCTCGTTGCGATCGGCGTAGCGGCCTCGCTCGGTTCTCCCGGCAACAGATCGATCCGAATGATCTGATCGCTCGGTTCCGCGAGCGCACCTTCGTAGCGAAGGAATCCCGCCGGCGGTGTCGTCAGCCAGATGTGCGCGTCGGGCACCTTGACGAACAGCTTGGCGATCGCCGGTACCTGCGGATGCACGACGAAGTGATCCCCGGCAATCGCGCGGCCTGACATGCGAAGCGTCTCGCGTCCGGCGTGCGACAACGCGACCGTCACCACCTTCGGCGAGGGCGTAAAGCCGACGGCCTTCAGCTCCACCGTCTCACCCTTGATGAGCCGTTCGCGCAGCGCCTTGCACGCCATCGTGAAGCCGAACCCCGCGAAGGTGCGTCCCTGTTCGACGTCGAGCGTGTCGGACCATCGCTTCATCTCGCCGTTGTCCTCCACCTTGCTCGCGGTGGCGGCGCCGGTGACGAGGTTCACCTCGAAGCTTCGGATCGGCTTGCCGTCCTTCACCTCGCGCCATCCCCAGGCGCGCTGCGACAGCTCGGGCCGCTGCTGCATGACGATGGTTTCCACTATCGTTTTGCCGCCGCCCGTGTAGGTAATCTCGACGTGCAGGCCATCCTTGCCGATCGTCTGCACGAAGGTGCCGTCCGCGATGCGCCGCCCGCCAGCGTCGCGCATCACCGGGTACCCGCGCACCGCGGTTTCAAACTGGGTCCATTCGATGGCGCGCGCGGGCGCGAGTGAGAGCGCAACCATTCCGAGCACGGCTATACACGTCCTTCGCATGAAGAACAGGATGCAAGCAGTGGGGCAGTTACGTGGCGGGAAAATCCGGCCCGAGGCGCCACGGCGCCCCGGGCTGGCTCAACTCAGGAGGGAAGAGTTATTTCGTGTCGCCGTTATTTTGTGCCTTTGTGCGTCATCGGAACCTTCAGATCGCTGAGCTTGGCGATCATGTCTTCCGCTGACGTCTCCGGCTTCACCATCTTCTCGATGTAGGTGATCTTCCCGTTCTTGTCGATGTAGAAGGTCCAGCGGTTCGCGACGCCGCGATCGTTGAGCACGCCGTAGGCCTTCGCGGTCTCCTTGGTCGGATCGCTCAGCAGCGGGAAGTCGGCTTCCTTCTTCTCGACGACCTGCGCGTTGGCGCCCTGGCCGAGCGTCACGCTCTTCGCCTTGGCGAACTCGGTGTTCTTCTCGATCGGATCGACGCTCGCCATGAAGTACACGACGTCATACATCTTGATCTTGTCGCCGTTCTCCGCCAGCGACTTGCACTCGATCGTGCAGCCGCGCGTGAACGCCGCCGGGAACCACGCGACGACGACGGGCTTCTTGCCCTTGAAGTCGGACAACTGATAGGTCTTGCCGTCGGTCGCCTGCAGCTTGAAGTTCGGGGCCTGGTCGCCAACCTTGAGGTCCGCCGTCTGAGCCATCGCCGCGGTGGCGAGGCCGAGCACGAGAGTTGCTGTCATCAATTCACGCATCAGTCAACCTCCTGGGTTGATAGAGAAGCATAGAGTATAGGGCTACATGGCGAAAAAGGGCAGCCCGGACGATGCCAATCCGGGCGGGGAGCGCTCGGCGGCGCCATTCGTTCCGAAAAGCACCAGCATTCGCACGTTGACGGCGGCTGCACACGAATGCCGCGGCTGCGATCTCTACAAAACGGCCACGCAGGTCGTCTTCGGCGCCGGTCCAAACAAGGCACGCGTGGTGTTTGTCGGCGAGCAGCCGGGCGACCAGGAAGACCGTCAGGGCGCGCCGTTTGTCGGCCCCGCCGGCGCGATGCTCGACAAGGCGTTGGACGCTGCGGGCATTCCGCGCCATGAGGTGTATGTCACCAACGCCGTGAAGCATTTCAAGTGGGAGCCGCGGGGCAAGCGGCGCATCCACAAGAAACCGCGCGTGTCGGAGATCAAAGCGTGCCGCCCGTGGCTCGAGGCGGAGCTGCGCGCGGTGAAGCCGCAGGTCGTCGTCTGCCTCGGTGCGACGGCCGCGCAATCGATGCTCGGCGCGCAATTCAAGTTGATGCAGAACCGCGGGAAGGTCATCGAGGTGCCGGGTCCACAAGGACCCGGCCTGCACGTTGTGGCGACGATTCATCCCTCAGCTATCCTGCGCGCGCCCGATGCTGAAGGCCGCCGCCAGGCGTACGAATCGCTGGTCGTGGACCTGAAGGTCGTGGCGAAAGCTCTCCTCTCGCCACGAAGCTCTGCCTGAAACGGCTCCGCCGGGCGGCTTCGGCGGGGCAAGCCAAACTCGGCGGACCGGCGTCTATGCGCGATGAAAGAACTTGTGCCGCCTCGACGGCAATCAAGGAGGACAGACATGCTGAACAGAAGCGTTCTGTTGGGCTTGGTGGCCTTCGTGCTCGCCACCGCGCCCGGTATCCGCGCGCAGCAGGCACACCGGATGGCCGACCGCTACACCTTCAAGGCAGGCCAGGAAGCCAACCCGCTTGAACTCGTGATTGATCGCTGGTCGACGGATGCCGAGCGCGACAGCGTGTTCCAAGCCGCTCAGAAAGACCCCGCGAAAACGATGGACGCGCTGAAGGAGCCGGGACTCGTCGGCTGGATTCACCTGCCCGGCGGACTGGATCACACCATCCGCTACGCGCGGCGCGTGACACGGCCAGACGGGTCGGTCGACATCGTGGCACTCGCAGAAGGCGCTGTGTGGATCTGGTGGACGCCGGAAGGCAACGCCGCGGGAACGGCGACGAACAAATATCCGTTCACGGCGATTCAACTGCACCTGCCGAAGAACGGTACCGGCGAGGGCAAGCTGTCGGTGACGACTGTAGCCGCGGACAAGGACGCGGGCGTCGTGATCGGCGACTACGCGCAGCAGCGGGCGCTGCTGACGGAGGTCAAGCGCGACTCGGCGAGCTAGGAACATCGGGCGCGCGTCGCGACGGCGGCGCGCGCTCATCCCTCCGGCGTAACGTTGTCCGCGCGGATGTAGAACATCTGATCGTTCAGCTCGATCGTTCCAGTGATCCTCGCCATCTGTCCCGGCTTGACCAGCTGAATGCCGTTCGACGACTCGGGGATCACGAGCATCTTGTTGTCCTTATTGCCGACCCAGAACGATGAGTCGTCGTTGACATCGCGGACGCGCTCGTGGAAGTCCACGCGTTGTCCGATCAACGGGTGCTTATCGACCGTCCCCATCACGGTTCCCAGATCGTGGAGCGTGGCTGGTGAATTATCGGGTTCTGGCGTGCTGCTCGTGGTGTCATGGCCGGTCGTGCCGACCGGCGAATACTCGACGGTCGAGAAGCCGGCACCACGGTGATTCCTGTAATACGGCCCGGCCCACATCAAGCAGGCGATCAGCACAACACCCAGCAGGATGGCCCATTCGGCAATGCGTGTCATACCCCCGGACAGGTGCACGCCGTGAGCCACTTTTCGCGCCGTTCGCACATTGAGTGGTAGGGCCGGCTAAAGCCGGCCTCTACAGCCCTCAAGGAGGGTTTCCATGACTCATGTGCGAGAACATCGGAGCATTCTGGCGGCGCCCGAGAAGCGGCTGCTCATCTTCATCGCGGAGCGGCTGCCGCGCTCGGTCAACTCGGATCACCTCACGGCGCTGGCGCTGGCGTCGATGGGCGTGGCTGGCGCCGCGTTCGCCGCCGCGCGCTGGGATGTGCGAGCGGTGTGGCTCGTCGTCATTGCGCTCGCGCTCAACTGGTTTGGCGACAGCCTCGACGGCACGCTCGCGCGCGTGCGGCGCGTCGAGCGGCCCCGCTACGGCTTTTACGTCGATCACGCGCTCGACATCGCCGGCGCAACGATGCTGTTCGCCGGGCTCGCGTGCTCGCCATTCATGACGCCGATCGTGGCGCTCGGACTGCTGATCGCCTATTTGCTCGTCTCGGGTGAGGTGTTTCTCGCGACCGCCGTTCGCGGCGTGTTCAAGATGTCGGTTGGCGGCATCGGTCCCACGGAGCTGCGCATCATCCTCGCCGCGGGAACGCTGGCGCTTTTTCGCGATCCGCACGTGTCGATTGGATCGGTAAGCCTTCCGTTGTTCGACGTCGCGGGCGCCCTCGCCACAGCCGGGCTCGCGGGGATATTTGTGCTGTCCGTGCTGCGAAATGCTACCGCGCTTGCGGTGGCTGAACGGCAGTAGTACCATTTTCCTCTTACGGTTTCGCGGAAATTCGCGACAGAGGAATGCAGACCAAACAGCCGGCCCGCGGCCCGCTCATTGTCCGCGGCGCGCGCACGCACAACCTGAAGAACGTCGACGTCACGCTGCCGCAGGGCAAGCTCGTCGTCTTTACGGGCGTCAGCGGGTCGGGCAAGTCGTCGCTTGCCTTCGACACCATCTACGCGGAGGGGCAGCGCCGCTACGTCGAGTCGCTCTCGGCCTATGCCCGGCAGTTCCTGGAGCGGATGGAGAAGCCGGACGTCGATCGCATCGAAGGGATCTGTCCCGCCATCGCGATCCGCCAGAAGAACAGCATTCGCAACCCTCGCTCGACGGTCGGCACGACCACCGAGATTCACGACTACATGCGGCTGCTTTACGCGCGCGTCGGGCGGACGTTCTGCCGCCAGTGCGGGCAGGAAGTGGTGCGCGAGACCGCGGAGATCGTCGCCAGGCGGTTGTCGGATCTGCCTGTCGACACGCGCGCGATGATCGGGTACCAGATTCCGGTCGTCGCCGGTCCCGCCAACGCGATGGAAGATGCGGAGCCGGGGGATGACCTGTTCGAAGGCGACGTTCCGCGCTTCGATCCGATTGCGGAAACGCTGGCCACGCTGCAGCGCCGCGGATTCGGACGCCTGCTGGTCGATGGCCGCGCGATCGCGTTCGACGAGATCGATCGCGCCGCGCTGAAGGATCGCACGACGCTCGACGTCATCGTCGACCGCCTGAAGATCGAGGGCGACCTTCGCAGCCGGCTGACCGATTCGATCGAGACGTCGTACCGGGAAGGCGGAGGCGCCGCGTTTGCCATCGTCCTCGACGAGCAGGGCGGCAAGCGCGTGGAGTTCTCGGAAAGATTCGAATGCCGCCAGTGCGGCATCGCGTACGAAACGCCGCAGCCGCGTCTGTTTTCCTTCAACAACCCGTTCGGCGCCTGCCCGACGTGTCACGGCTTCGGCAACATCATCGAGCTCGACATGGATCTGGTCATTCCGGATGCGTCGAAGTCGATCAACCAGGGCGCGATCGAGCCATGGAGCAAGCCGCACTATCGCGCGCAGCTCGCCGAGCTGAAACGCGCGGCGCGGAAGTCTGGCCTCAGGCTCGATGCACCGTGGTCGGAGCTGACCGAGGAGGAGCGCACGTTCGTCATCGAGGGCGACGAGGCCTACGACGGCATCCGCGGCTTCTTCCGGTGGCTCGATCGGAAGAAGTACAAGGTCCACGTTCGCGTCTTCCTGAGCCGCTACCGCGGCTACCTCGCGTGCCCCGATTGCGGCGGCGCGCGGCTGCGGCGCGAGGCGCGCGACGTGCGCGTCGGCGGCCGCACGATCGACGCGGTCTCCGCGCTCACTGTGCGCGAGGCGCAACAGTTCTTCGCCGACCTGCAGCTGAGTGAAAAAGAGTCCGCGGTCGCGGACAAGGTCCTGCGCGAGATCCGCCGCCGGCTGTCGTTTCTCGCCAACGTCGGCCTCGATTACCTGACGCTCGATCGCCTGTCGTCCACGCTCTCCGGCGGCGAATCGCAGCGCATCAACCTCGCGACGTCGCTCGGCTCCGCGCTCGTCGGCACGCTCTACGTGCTCGACGAACCCTCGATCGGTCTCCACTCGCGCGACAACCGGCGCCTCATCGACATCCTGCAGCAGCTGCGCGACCAGGGCAACACCGTTCTCGTCGTCGAGCACGACGAAGAGATGATCCGCGTCGCCGATCATGTCGTCGACATCGGTCTCGGCGCGGGCGAGCAGGGCGGGAAGGTCGTCTACTCCGGCGACTACCCGGGACTGCTGCGGGAGCCGCGCTCGCTGACCGCGAAGTACCTGCGCAACGAGCTGGCGATTCCGATCCCGCATGCGCGGCGAAAAGGCCCGGGGCAGAAAATCCGGCTGAAGGGCGCGACCGAGCACAACCTGAAGGACATCGATATCGAGATCCCGCTGAACGCGCTGACGTGCGTCACCGGCGTGAGCGGATCCGGCAAGTCGACGCTCGTCCACGACGTGCTCTATGCCGCCATCAAGCGCGCGAAGAGCGACTGGGATCGCCGCGTCGGATCGTTCCGCGAGCTGCAGGGCCTCGAATTCATCAGCGACGTGGTGCTCGTCGATCAGACGCCGATCGGACGGACGCCGCGCTCCAATCCGGTCACGTATCTGAAGGCGTTCGACCCGATTCGCGAGCTCTTCGCGCTGACCAAGGATGCGAAGGCGCGCGGCCTGACGGCGAGTCACTTCTCGTTCAACGTCCCGGGGGGTCGCTGCGAGGCATGCCAGGGCGAAGGCGAAGTGCGCGTCGAGATGCAGTTCCTCGCCGACGTGTTCGTCCCCTGCGAGCAGTGCGACGGCATGCGCTTCAAGCCGCAGGTGCTCGAGGTGCGCTACAAGGGGAAGTCCGTCCATCAGGTGCTCGAGATGACCGTGCGCGAGGCGCTCGCCTTCTTCAGCACGTCGCCGAAGGTGCTGCGCCGCCTGCAGGTGCTCGACGAGATCGGCCTCGGCTATGTGCGTCTCGGTCAACCGGCGACGACGCTGTCGGGTGGAGAAGCGCAGCGGATCAAGATCGCCGCGCATCTGGCGTCGTTTGGCGGCGACCGGCTGCTCTACATCCTCGACGAGCCGACGACGGGACTGCACTTCGACGACATCGCGAAGCTGCTGGCGGCGTTCAAGAAGCTCGTCGAAGCGGGGCACACGCTGCTCGTCATCGAGCACAACCTCGACGTGATCAAGACCGCGGACTATGTGATCGACCTCGGTCCGGAAGGCGGCGAAGCCGGCGGGCACGTGATTGCGACGGGCACGCCCGAGCAGGTCGCGCAGAACGAGAAATCGTACACGGGCCAGGCGCTTCGTCACGTGCTGGCCGCCGGCCGATCGAACGCGTATGCCGCGCGGTAAGGTCCTCGAACACAGCTTCTACGCACGACCGACGCTCACCGTTGCCGAGAACCTGCTCGGCAAGGTCCTCGTCCATCGCACGCGTCAAGGCGTGGCGTCCGGCGTCATCGTCGAGACCGAGGCCTACATCGGCGAGGATGATCCCGCCTGCCACGCGTCGTTCGGACGTACGGCGCGCAGCGAGCCGCTCTTCGGTCCGCCCGGCTTTGCGTACGTCTATCTGAACTACGGCGTCCACTTCCTGTTCAATGCGGTTACTGAAGCCGACGGATACCCCGGCGCCGTACTCGTTCGCGCGCTGCAGCCGCTCGACGGCATCGCGCTGATGCAGAAGCGCCGCGCGCCCGACGGCCGCGAGGTCGACGAGCACGCGCTCTGCCGCGGTCCGGGCAACCTGACGAAGGCGCTCGACATCACCATCAAGGACAATCGGCTGGATCTCGCCACGAGCAAGCTGACGATCGAGGATCGCGGGATTTCAATCGGCGAGATTGCGACCGGCCCGCGGATCGGTATCAGGGTCGCAGCCGAACGGCCGTGGCGCTACTGGGTCGAGGGCCACCGGTCTGTTTCGGCGCAGCGTACACGAACTCCAGGATCGCGTCCGGGTTCGCGAGCTCGCGCGTGAGCGCGCCATCGGGACCAACCGTGCGGCCATCGGGATCGGTCGCAACGTAGAAGTGGATCCCGTCCGGAGCAATCGCAATATCGCGGTATCGGTTGAGCGTCTTGAAATACGCGACCGGTGCGCCAACCGGGTTGCGCGGATCGTCCGTGAGCGACATGCGGAAGACGACGCCGCTGATCATGGTCGTCAACAGCAGCGAGTTGCGCCATCCAGGAATCGCCGGCGATGTGTAGACCTCGAGCCCTGCCGGCGCGACGGTCGCGTTGCCGAGCGTCCGGAAGTCATATCCATTCGGCACGGTGAAGAACGTTCTTGCGGGCGGCATGAAGTCCTGCAGCTGGAGCTCGGACTCTTTGTGCCGTGGCACCGACGCCGGCGGATTGAGCACGTCGAACTTCAGCGAGGCGCACGGTTCCGGCGCCGACGCCGACCAGTTCGCGTACACGTACGACTGATCGTCCTGATATCCGGCGATGAGCGGCCATCCGTAGTTCTTCCCGGGCAGCACCAGGTTCACTTCGTCGTCGATGCTCTCGCCGTGCTCCGAGTCGAACAACCGATTGCCCGGGGTGAAGGTGAGTCCCTGCGGATTGCGATGCCCGTACGAATAGATGTGACTGCGCACGCCGTTGATGACCGGGTTGTCGGCCGGGATCGACCCATCGGGATTGATGCGCAGAATCTTCCCCTGATACATCGTCCAGTCCGCAGCGTGCACCTGCGCGGCGGTCGGCAGATCCTGCGCGTGGTTCACGTTGCAGTAGTTCGCGAGGAAGTTGCTCCCCTGATCGCCGCGGCTCAGATATAACTTGCCGTCCGGTCCGAACACGAGGCGGCCGCCGCCGTGATCGGTGCCGTGCGGCAGGCCGGTGAGGATGTCCTGCGGATTCGAGAGCCGCTCGGTTCGACGGTCATAGGTGTAGCGCCGGACCTTCATCCGCAGAAGGACGCCGCTTCCAGGATCGCCATCGTAGGTATACGCGACGTAGACGTAGTCCCGATTGCTCCCTTTCAGCAGGTCGGGATCGAGCGCCATGCCCAGAAGGCCGTCCTGCGCGAGCGTCTGATAGACGTCGTTGATCGTGACGGCGACGCTTTGATTTCCGGTGGCCGGGTTGATACGCACCACGCGTTTTCCAACCCGCTCGGTAACCCACAGGAAGCCATCGGGCCCCCACGTGACTTCCCACGGCGAACCGAGGCCTGTCGAGACGAGGCGTGAGACGAACGATTCGGGTCCGTGCGTGGTGACAATGCGCGGATTGGTGAGGGGAGGGCCCTGCTGTGCCCGGGACGCGCCGAACATCGCGGCGAGCAGCACCGAAAGCAGCAGTGACAGCCGGGTTGCGCCGCCTTTCATCGTGTAACTCCTTATCCTTCGGGCCGTGGGATGGCGCGCGATTATACCTGCCCGGGGTTCGCATGCTGCCGACGGACCGCACGCATCAAGGACTCGAGTGGGCGAACGAGAATCGAGGTGGTTAACCAATACCGCAACGACGTTGGAGCCCACCAGACCAAAGCTGACGAGCAGTCCGGTTTTCAGGTCACGCGATAAACCGAAACCGGCGATGAATCCGATGACGAGCCCTGCCAGGATGCCGAGCCGTCGGGGAGAGGATTCGATGCGGAGCCACCGTTTCAGCACGAACACGAGTAATCGCATCGTCAGGCCGGTAACGACATACCAGGCTTCGTGTTCTTCGTGTCCTTCGTGGTTGACCCCGTTTTCGTGGCCTTCGTGGTGAAGAGCAGCGGCGGATGTTACGATTGAAATTCCGCCATGGGTAGAACTCTTTTGCAGAAGGTCTGGGACCTGCACACGGTTCGCACGCTGCCGACGGGCCAGACACAGCTGTTCATCGGGCTGCATCTGATTCACGAAGTCACGACGCCGCAGGCGTTCGATGCGCTGCGGCAGCACGGCTGGACGGTGGCGCGTCCGGATCGCACGTTCGCGACGGTCGATCACATCGTGCCGACGCGTCAGCGCCAGCGGCCGTTCCTCGACGTGATGGCCGAGGACATGATCGCGTCGCTCGAGCGCAACTGCCGCGACTTCGGCATCCCGCTCTACGACATCGGCGACGAGCGGCAGGGGATCGTGCACGTGATCGGTCCCGAGCTCGGGCTGACGCAGCCGGGCATGACGATCGCCTGCGGCGACAGCCACACCTCGACGCACGGCGCCTTCGGCGCGGTGGCGTTCGGCATCGGCACATCTCAGGTGCGCGACGTGCTCGCCTCGCAGTGCCTGGCCATCGAGCCGCTCAAGGCGCGGCGCATCCGCGTCACCGGCCGGCTGCCGCGCGGTGTCTACGCGAAGGACGTCATCCTCACGATCATCCAGCGCCTCGGCGTCGGCGGCGGCGCCGGCCACGCGTACGAGTACGCCGGCGACACCATCGAGCGGATGTCGATGGACGAACGGATGACGATCTGCAATATGTCGATCGAAGGCGGCGCGCGCGTCGGCTACGTCAATCCCGACGAGACGACCTTCACGTACATGGAACGGCGTCCGTTCGTGCCGCGGGGCGAGGCATTCGAGCGCGCGAAGGCGTGGTGGCGCTCGATGGCATCCGACGCCGATGCCGTCTACGACGATGAAGTCGTGATTCGCGCGGAGGAACTGACGCCGGTGGTGACATGGGGCGTCAATCCGGGCCAGTCGATCGGCGTGAAGGAAAGGGTGCCGGCGAACACCGCGGATCAGCAGATCTCGGACGCGCTGACCTACATGGGGCTCACGCCTGGTCAGCCGATCGCAGGAATGACAGTCGACGTCGCGTTCATCGGCTCGTGCACCAACGGACGGCTCTCCGATCTGCGCGAGGCCGCGCGGATTGTTCGCGGTCATCACGTCGCGACGGGCGTGAAGGCGCTGGTCGTGCCCGGTTCCGCCGGCGTGCAGAAGGCCGCGGAGCGGGAAGGGCTCGACGCGGCGTTCCGCGAGGCCGGTTTCGAGTGGCGCGATGCCGGCTGCTCGATGTGTCTCGGCATGAATCCGGACAAGCTCGAAGGCAACCAGGTGTGCGCCGCGTCGTCCAATCGCAACTTCAAGGGGCGGCAGGGAAGTCCGACCGGCCGCACGCTGCTCATGAGCCCGGCGATGGTCGCCGCCGCTGCGATCACCGGGCGCGTCACCGACGTGCGCGAGCTCGTGGAAGAAGTTCCGGCGGGGGGGCGGTGATGGGCGCGGACAAGATTCGGATCATCGACGGGCGCGCGCTGCCCATCCGCGGCGACGATATGGATACCGACCGCATCATGCCGGCGCGATTCCTGAAGTCGATCACCTTCGATGGCCTCGAGCAGCACGTCTTCGAAGACGACCGGCTCGAGGCGAAGCGCTCGGGCCATGTGCATCCGTTTGACGATCCGAAATTCCAGGGCGCGTCGATTCTGCTGGCGGACCGCAACTTCGGCGCGGGATCCTCGCGCGAGCACGCGCCGCAGGGGCTCCATCGCTGGGGCATCCGCGCCGTCGTCGCGCAATCGTTCGCGGAAATCTTCTTCGGCAACTCGCTGATGATAGGGCTCGCCTGCGTGACGGCGCCGGCGAAGGACGTCGAGGCGTTGATGTCGCTGGTCAACCGCGATCCGCAGGCAACGCTGGCGATCGACTTGCAGGCACGCACGTGCCAGGCATCCGGCCTGACGATCGCGATTGCAATCCCGGATCACGTGCGCGACACGCTGCTGACCGGCGCGTGGGATACGACCGGCCTGCTGCTCGATCGCTACGAGGAGGTCAATGCGGTTTCCGCGAAACTCCCGTATCTCAATGGATTTACGAATTGACGAATTTACGAAATTACGAATTGAATTGATCAATTGAAAAAATAGATTCGTCAATTCGTAGATTCGTC
>QHWQ01000010.1 GCA_003222635.1 Acidobacteriota bacterium
CATGTCGTGGATGGTCGGCCGCCGCAGGTCCGCGTCGATCAGCAGCACGCGGCGTCGATACGACTCGCTCAACGTGAGCGCGAGGTTGGTGGCGGTCAGCGTCTTGCCTTCGCTGGCCAGCGTGCTCGTCATCATGAGCACGCGCGTCCCGTGCTGCGACTGCGCATAATGCAGCGACGCGGCAAGCTTCCGGTACTGCTCGAGCACACCTTGATTGATATTCCGCGCGACGACGAGCTTCTCGCGCAGGCGGCCGGCGGCGCCGGCGCCGGCGTGGCGGAAGCGGGCGCTGCGCCACACGCGCGGCATCGAGGACTTTGAACTGCTCGCCGATTTGCCGCCGCTCGAGATTGGCGGCAATCGCCGCGTCCTCTTTCTTCGCGAGCAGTCCCGTATAGATGTTCTGCAGGGTCTCGTAGTCGCGCGTGAGCCCGGTCAGCTCCGACTCGCGCGCGGGTGCCTCCTCGACGCGTGCCTGGTAGCTCGCAATCTGGCTGCGAATGCGCGCTTCCTCTTCCTGCTTCCGCGCGATCTCGCGCGTGAGGTTCTCGCGCTGCGTGCGGAGCTCGTCGAGGCGGCGATCCGCCGCGGCGTTGGCGGGACGCACGGCGGCCGTACTTGGGGCGGCCGGTGGAGCGGCGGCCACCTTCTGCTCGAGGTCGGCGACAAGCCGCTGCGCGGCCACCACATCGGGATGCTCGGGTTTCAGACGTGTCCGCAGCTCCTCGAGCGATGCCTGCGCGGCGGCGAGTCGATCGGGAAGTGAGGTTCCCGGGGACGTGGCATCGACGCGCGCCGCTGGCGGCGGCGCCGCCGCCGCGCCTGCGTCGTTCAGGCTTCGCTCGACGACGATCAGCGCGTCGCGATCGCGCGCGAGGTCGTTGGTGATCCCCTGGACCTGCAGATTGATGCTGTTGAGGATCTGCAGGTTCGACTCGAGCTGCGACGGGAGCGCGCCAGCGTAGTGGCGGCGATAGTCCGCCAGCTTCGCCTCGTGATCCTCGAGCCGCTTGCGCGCCGCCTCGAGCTGCGTTTCGAGGAACTGGTTGGTGCCCTCCGCGAGGACTTCGCGCTCGTTCGTGTTCTCCTCGATGAAGAGCGACGCCAGCCGCTCCGCCACCTCCTTGGCCGCCGTGGCGTTCGTCGACACGTAGCTGATGCTGAACGCATCGTCGCGCACGATGTCGACGTTGATCGCCTGCCGCATCCGCTCGACGACGGCTTCCATCGGCATGCTGGCGCGCTCTTGCTCGTAAAGGTGATAGTTGACGACGAGCGGCTCCAGCTTGGCGCGGCTCAGGATCTGCTGCCGCAGCGAACCGAGCCGGTCCTCGATGCGGCTGGTGACGGTCGCGTGGACGTAGCTCTCGGGCACGCGCTGCGGAACGATCAGAATCGTCGTTTCCGACCGGAATATGTCGGGCAGCGACCGCGCGTACATCACCGTGGCCGCGGCGACGAGCACCGCCGGCAGCAGGATGATCCATTTGCGCTGCCAGGCGATTCTCAGGAAATCTTCGGGACCGTACTTTCTTCCGGGTAACACCGCAACACCTCAATTACGCGACAACGGTTGCCAGAACGTGAGGAAGACGCGCGCACCGACGTGCGAGGCGTCGCTCGGAACCCCCACCAGCATCGACGCGACCTGCGGCCCATACCGCAGGCGCCCGTAAAATGTGTTGGCGACGAGCCCCACGCGGCGCGTCAACGCGGCGTGCCAGCGGATTTCGGCTGAACGGCTCATCACGCTGGTGGCCGACGTCTGATCGATGCTGATGTTGCCGTCCGTGTAGCCCACCAGCGCCATCAGGACATTGCGGCGCCCGACGCTGGCGACGACGCCGCCGGTGATCGTCGTGGACAGCAGCGGCGCGGCAAGTCCCTCGATCGTCCACATCGACCGGTGATACTCGGCCTTGATCTGCCACGTGCGGTTCGGCGTGTGCGTCAGCGACGCGTCGCCGATCACGCGCAGCGATTGACGGTCGCGCTCGCTGACGATCGACGGCCCGAACGACGCCGCCACGATCGTTCGCCGTGAAAAGGGAAGCGGGCGGCGGTAGTCCATGCCGACGTCGACGTCGTGCGTCTTCAGATACCGGCTGCTGTTCGGATCGAAGGTCGCGGTGCCGAGGCGGTAGCCGAGGCGCAGCGTCCGGAAGCGCGTCTGCCGGCGTTCGAAGCGCGCACGGATCGACTGCGACACGAGCACGCCGCCGGTTGGCGCTTCGGTATAGATGAGGCCGTTCGAGACGAGCAGCGACGACCGCCCGTGGAAGTCGTAGCGGAGCGCGGTATCCGTCGTGGCGCTGAGTGCCTGGCGCACGGCGAAGGGCAGCGCAACGCTGGTGACTTGTGCAGGCGTCGCGGTACCGGCCGCGGCGGCGAGAGGCGGTTCCACCAGTGGATTGAGCGCCGCGTAGCGCACGGCGTTTCTCGATTCGAGGCGAAGACGACGGGAAAAGCGAATCGTCGTGTTCAGCGCGGCCTGGTGGTCGGACGACCAGGGGCGCTGCGCCGCGGAGTCGAGACGCAGGCCCGTTTGCAGGTCGCCGTCGAACGAGAAGACGAGCGTCAGCCGCTGGTTGGCCAGATCGGTCGTCGGTGTCTGCAGTCGTGGGGTGATGGGCGCATCCTGCGCCAACGCGATACGCGAGCCCGCGATGAGCAGCACCGATAGCACGAGAAGGGCCTTGCGGACGTTCACGATATGTCCCGTCAGGGAACGACGACGGTATCGCCGGCCTTGAGCTCGACAATCTGCGCGAGACGCTGGCCTTTCAGCGCCGACTTGTAATTGAACTTGATGCTCATCTGCCGCCCGGCGGCGTTGCGCAGGATGAAGGCGTAGTCGCCGCTGGCGAACTCGGTGACGCCGCCGGCCGTGGCAATCAGCTGCAGCACCGATGTGGGACCGAGCAGCGGATACGTCCCCTGCTTGGTAACCTGGCCGATGATGTAGACGTTCCGGCTGTTGATCTCCTTGACGATCACGTTGGCGCGGGGATCGTCGACGAAGCGGTTGGCGCGCTCGATCACCGCCAGACGCAGCTGCTCGGGCGTCATCCCGATCACCTCGATTTCGTTGAGCAGCGGCAGCGTGATCTTGCCGTCGGGCCGGACCATCACCTCCGCGGACAGATCCTTGTCGCGCCAGAAGACGACTTGCAGCACATCGCCGATCCCGATCACGTAGTCGGGAGGCGTGTGGCTCTCGGCGATCGCGTGGCTGTCGCTGATCGTCCCCTGGGCGGCGAGTGAAATCGCCCCGGCGGCGACCAACGCCGCGGCGAAGCAGAGCATGCGTGTCACAGCGGTCCCATCGGCGCGCCGGCCGCGGCGCTGGCGTGGTGGCGGTTCGAGTTGCTCAGCAGCGTGTTGCGATCGACCTGCCGATACGCCTGGAACGGCAGCTGGCACTCGTGTTTCCGCAGGAAGTTCAGGAACTTCTTGTAATCGGACGATTCCATGTTGAAGAGCCGCACGACGATCTTGTAGCTGCCGCGCGCCTCCTCGAGTCCCTTGCGCACCAGGTCGCGAACATCGGTGCGCGTGATGTCGCGCTGCATGTAGAGCGGATACACCGTGGACCAGAAACATTCGCCGCCGGTCGTCACGCGCTCGTACAGCTCGTCGACGATGCCGTTGCGGGGCGATTCGACCGCCCGCGGCGAGTGCGGCCGGTGGTGGCCGCGCAGTTCGTCAGGCAGATCGCCGAGCTCGATCGTGTCGCGATGGCCGACCACCATCAGGCGCTCGATCACGTTTTCCAGCTCGCGCACGTTGCCGGGCCACGGATACTCGGTGAGCGCGGCGACGGCCTCGGGCGAGATCGCGCGCACGGTCGTCGACCCGTGGCGGAACTGCTGAAGGAAGTGTTCGATCATCGGCGGAATGTCCTGCCTCCGTTCGCGCAGCGGCGGAACCTTCAGCTGGATGACGTTCAGGCGGTAAAACAGATCCTCGCGGAATAGCCCCTGCGCGATGCGCTGCGGGAGATCGCAATTGGTGGCGGCGATGACGCGCACGCGCACCGCCGCGGTCGGCCGCTCCGCGCCGACCTTCTGCAGCTCGCCCGTCTCCAGGAAGCGCAGCAGCAGTCCCTGCATCCGCAACGTCATCTCGCCGACTTCGTCGAGGAAGATGGTGCCCTCGTGCGCGATTTCGAGCTTGCCGGGCTTGTCGCGGTAGGCGCCGGTGAAGCTGCCCTTCACATGTCCGAACAGCTCGGACTCGAGGAGCGTCTCCGGCAGACCCGCGCAGTTCATCGGAATGAACGGCCGATGCGACCGCGTGCTGAGCGCGTGGACTTCCCGCGCGATCAACTCCTTGCCGACGCCGCTCTCGCCGGTAATGAGCACCTTCGCGTCGGAGCGCGCCACGCGCTCCATCTCACGCCGCAGGTCGATCATCTGCGGGCTTGCTCCTGTCAACTTGCCGTAGGCGTAACCTCTCATCGCAACCTCGCCGGACAGACTGGTGCTGTCAACGCGCACACCGTCATCGACGGCGCCACGCAAGTGCCTCTTCTTTTTCAGGGCTGCACGTGTTTTCTACCGTTGAGCAAAGAGAAAGCCAGGGTGGCCAATTTTTTGACCATTGACCGCAACCTGCAGTTACGGCAGAGGTTGTGGTGTTGACCCCACGATGCGAGAGCGCTAAAGGATCGTCCTTTCGCCGTGTGGCCGTTCCACCGATGCCGGATCCAGCAGACCGAAGTCCTCTGTTTGGAAGACTAGAGGCATCGTGATAACACCATTGAATCAACCTTGGACGGGAAAGTCGCTTGATCGGCGGCATGTTCCAAACTGATCAGTACACACCAGCAGTTGTCGCAAGATGGATCACGCGTCGCGAACGCAGAACTGCACTCCGATCGTCTAACTGATTGAGAGATAGTTGTTTACGCGATGTGTCCGAGTCGGAGGAAGACTGGCGATGACCTTGCTGAGCTCATTGGTGCTCGAAGGTCAATCTCGGTTCAATGATGCAGGCGCCTACGGTTCTCATCGTTCACGGCGATCGCAGCGTGTCCGCCCGGATCTCGGCGAAGCTCCAAGGCACGGCGGACGTGTCGATCGCCGCGACGTTTGATGAGGCCAAGGCGATCCTCGCCACAACGCCTCCTGCGGTGCTGATCACCGGCGTCCGTCTTGGTCAGTACAACGGCCTGCATCTCGTCATCCGCAGCCGCATCGGTCATCCGGAGACCGCGAACTTTGTGATTCTGGACGAACCGGATGCGGCGGTTGAACAGGAAGCGGCAGCGCACGGCGCCGTCTCCCTCGAGTATCCGGCAAAGGAAAAGGAATTGACGATGCTCGTCGCGGCCGCGCTCGAGCGCGTGAGCCGTTAGGGCACTCCCGCTACCCGCCTCCGTTGTTCGCCGCTTCGGCCGCGCCCTGCAGCATGCCGCGCAGCCGCGGCTCGATATCTTCACCCAGCGCTTCACGCATCGAGTCGTGCGCCTTGCGCAGACGCGATAGCGCTTTGGGGTAGGGCAGTCCGGTCTTCTGCATCACGATCGCGGCTTTGACGTTCCAGTGCGCCTTCTTCAGCAGCTTGTCGGCGTCGTCATACTCCAGCCCGGTCACGATGTTGACGATGCGCCGCGCGCGATCCTTCAGCTTCTCCGATCCCGTCTGTACGTCGACCATCAGGTTGCCGTAGGTCTTGCCGATTCGCACCATCGCGCCCGTCGTCAGCATGTTGAGCACCATCTTCGTCGCGGTGCCGGCCTTCAGGCGGGTCGACCCCGCGATCACCTCGGCGCCGACCGCAGGGGAGATGGTGAGGTCGACGAACGTCTGCAGCTCGCTGTGGGGATCACATGTGACGAAGATGATGCGCGCACCCGCGCGGCGTGCGCGCGTCAGCGCGCCGCGGACGAACTGCGTCATGCCGCTGGCGGAGACGCCGATCACCACGTCACGTTTCGTCGGACTCATGCGCATGATCGACCGCGCGCCTTCTTCGTAGTTGTCCTCGACGCCTTCCTTGGCGGCGAAAATCGCGCCGCGTCCGCCGGCCATGATGGCCTGCACCAGGTTCGGATTCGTGCTGAAGGTCGGCGGCATTTCCGCCGATTCGAGAACGCCGAGGCGCCCGCTCGTGCCCGCGCCCACGAAGATGATCCGTCCCTCTTTCCGCAGCGCCGACGCCACCATCTCGATGCCGACGGCAATCCGCTCGTGCTCGCGCTGCACCGCCGCGAGCATCTTGCGATCCTCGCCGAGCATCAGCTCGACGATGTCGTCGGGGTTCAGTTTGTCGATACCGAGGGTGGCGGGGTTGATGGCTTCGGTCGGGAGCGATTGCCACTTCGAGCGTACGGCCATAAGTTCGCTACAATTCTACAATTCCGAGGACCTCCACTTCAGCGGTTGACACCTACTTGACCCACCTGACGGTTGAGCGGCGGCTCTCTGCCAATTCCGTGGAAAGTTACGCCCGCGATCTGGTGCTGCTGCAGGAGTTCGCGGCCGGGCACAAGGCGCCGGTCGAGCGCCTGACGCGCCCACGCCTCGAGGAGCTCGTCCGCCAGCTGATGTCGGAGGGCCGCTCGCCGCGGTCGGTGGCACGCGCGATTGCGTGTTACCGCGGCTTCTATCGGTTCCTCGTCATCGACAGCCGCCTGAAGACCAACCCGGCGGACCAGCTGCGTGCGCCTCGCTCGTGGAAAGCGCTGCCGCGGCACCTCTCCGTCGAGCAGGTCGACCGGCTGCTCGAGCAGCCCGACGTGAAAACGCCGCGCGGCCTTCGCGATCGCGCGCTCATCGAACTGCTGTACGCCACGGGGCTACGCGTCTCGGAGCTGGTCTCGCTGCGACCGGCCGACGTGAACCTCGAAGCGTCGTACCTGACGTGCACGGGCAAGGGCGAAAAGCAGCGGATTGTCCCGATGGGAGATGAGGCAGCGGCCTGGGTGCGGCGTTATCTCCGCGAGGGCCGTCCGGCGCTGCTCGGCAAGCGAAGCAGTCCACGTCTGTTCGTCAACGCCCGCGGCGGCGGGCCGGGACTGAGCCGCGTCGGCTTCTGGAAAATTCTCAAGGCTTACGGCCGCAGCGCCGGCCTCACCTCGTCTATCAGCCCACACGTGCTGCGTCATTCGTTCGCGACGCATCTGCTCGAACGCGGCGCCGATTTGCGCGCGATCCAGATGATGCTCGGCCACGCGGATCTCTCGACCACGCAGATCTACACGCACGTGCTGCAGCAGCGGATGCGGGCGGTCTACGACCGCTTCCATCCAAGGGCATAAGCGGGGCGTGTTTCGGCTGATGCGGCGCCTCGCGATCGTCTTCATCGCCGCCCTTGCGCTCTGGTGGATGATGCCGCCAGCCGCGCGCGAGCTTCCCCCGCCTGCGGCCGGGCTCACGCCGGGGCTTCGCGGCGTCATCCACATCCACACGAATCGCTCCGACGGCACCGGATCCGTCGACGATGTTCTTCGCGCCGCAGCAACCGCCGGACTGAAGTTCGCGATTGTGACGGACCATGGCGACGGGACGCGTGCACCCGACCTGCCGGACTATCGCAGCGGTGTGCTCTACATCGATGCCGTCGAGATCAGCACGACAGACGGCCATCTCGTCGCGCTTGGATTGCCGAAGGCGCCGTATCCGCTCGCTGGCGAGGGACGCGATGTCGTCGAGGACGTGCATCGGCTCGGCGGCATCGCCATCGCGGCGCACCCCGGTTCCGAGAAGCCGGATCTGCGATGGACCGACTGGAATGCGCCGATCGATGGCCTGGAGTGGCTGAGCGCCGACAGCGAATGGCGCGACGAGCATCCGTGGACGCTGGCGCGCGCGCTCCTCACCTATCCGTTCCGGCCGGCGCAAGCGCTCGGGCTGCTGCTCGATCGGCCGGGGCCGGTCATTGCTCGCTGGGACGAGATCTCGCAGCAGCGCCGCGTCGTTGGGCTGGCGGCCGTCGATGCACACGCGCGCGTGGGCGTACGATCGTTCGGCGAGCCGTACGACAGCGCAGGGTCGCTGCATTTTCCGTCGTACGCGACCTCGTTTCGCGAGTTCTCGATCACGCTGCCCGATGCGCGGCCCACAGGAGACGCCGCGGCCGATGCGCGCATCGTCCTGGATGCGATTCGGCAGGGCGCGTTCTATTCGACGATCGACGCGCTTGCGGGTCCTGCCGCGCTGCGTGTGCGCGAAGCGAGCGGCACGATCACCGTGGATGCGCAGGCCCCGGATGACGCGCGTATCGCGCTGTTTCGAAACGGCGTCGCCGTGGCGAATACGCGGGGCGCGCGGCTGCAGCACGAGGCCGACGCGGCGGTCTATCGGGTCGAGGTGACGCTGCCTGAGTCTCCGGGAAATCCGGCGGTGCCGTGGATCATGTCGAATCCCATTTATGTCGGTCGCGGACCCGAAGGGTCCGCGCCGCTCCCGACCGAAGAGTCGAGCGGGCCGCAGAGGTCGAGCGGCGCGGACCTTTCGGGTCCGCGAACCTTCACCACGCTGTACAGCGGCGGGCCCGCTCGCGGATGGACGATTGAGAAGAGCGCCGCGTCCGACGCGGCGATCGATGTGATTGGCGCGCTTCCCGGCTCGCAGGCGCTCCTGCGCTTTGCGCTGTCGGGGACGGCGGCGGACAATCCATACGCGGCGTTTGTCATCCCCGCGAACGCGGCCATCGCAACCGCCGACCGTCTTGTCTTCACCGCGCGCGCCGATCGGCCGATGCGCGTGTCCGTGCAGCTGCGCGCGCCGGGTGGAGAAGGCGAGCGGTGGCACCGCTCCGTCTATCTCGATCGGACGCCGCGAACCATCGACCTGCCGTTTGCCGACTTCCGGCCTGTCAGTAGGACATCCGCCGCGCAACCTGTGTTATCGAAGGTGGACGCCGTGCTGTTTGTCATCGATGCGGTGAACACGAAGATCGGCTCCAACGGCCAGCTCACGATCGACGACATCAAATACGGAAAGTAGATGCCGACGGTACGATTCACGGACAACATTCAGCGCCACGTGGAATGTCCGACGCGGGTCGTCGGCGGCGCGCGCGTCCGCGATGCGCTCGACGCGTACTTCAGCGCCAACCCCCGCGCCCGGGGCTATGTGCTCGACGAGCGGGGCAGGCTGCGCGAGCACATGGCGATCTTCGTCAACGGCGGGCAGCTGCGCGATCGCGCCGGGCTGACCGATCCGGTCGAAGACGAAGGCATCATCGACGTCATTCAGGCGCTGTCAGGAGGAGAGTCATGAGCCGGGCGTCCACGTGTCATGTCGCGACGCGCAAGGGACTGTTCACGGTCACACGCGGCGCGTCGGGCTGGTGCGTCTCGCGCGCGGCGTTTCTCGGCGACAACTGTACGCTGACGATGCACGACCCGCGCACAGGCGTGCTCGTGGTTGCGCTCGGTCACGGACATTTCGGCGCCAAGCTCCATCGATCGCATGATGAAGGCGCGACGTGGCAGGAGATCGGCACGCCGGCCTATCCGCCGATGCCCGACGGCTACACGCCGAAGATGACGCACAACGGCAAGGCGATCGACTGGACGCTCAAGCTGGTATGGGCGCTCGCCCCGGGAGGCGCGAACGAGCGCGGCGTGATCTGGTGCGGCACGATGCCGGGCGGACTGTTCAAGTCGGAGGACGGCGGCGACTCGTGGACGCTGAATCGCGCGCTGTGGGACGACCCGAAGCGCGAAATGTGGTTCGGCGGCGGCGCCGACTATCCCGGCATTCACTCGATTTGCGTACACCCGGGCGATGCGGACGATGTGGTCATCGGCATCTCATGCGGCGGCGCGTGGGTGACGCGCGACGGCGGACAATCGTGGAGCGTCGGGGGCACAGGGATGCGCGCCGAATACATGCCGCCGGAGATGCAGTTCGAACCGAACGCGCAGGATCCGCATCAGGTCGTACAGTGCCTGGCCAACCCCGATGCGCTCTGGGTGCAGCATCACAACGGTATCTTCAGATCCACCGATCGCGCCGCGTCGTGGTCCGAGATCAAGAACGTCAACCCGTCGGCGTTCGGCTTCGCGGTCGCCGTGCATCCGCGCGACGCGGAGACCGTGTGGCTCGTGCCGGCGCTGAAAGACGAGAAACGCTATCCCGCCGACGGTCGCGTCGTCGTCAATCGCACACGCGACGGCGGCAAAACGTTCGAGACGCTGACGACCGGATTACCGCAGCAGCACGCGTACGACCTCGTCTATCGCCACGCGCTCGACATCGACGAGAGTGGGGAAGTGCTGGCGTTCGGATCGACGACGGGATCGCTGTGGGTGACGGAGAACGGTGGCGATTCCTGGCAGACGGTCTCCTCCAACCTGCCGCCGATTCATTCCGTGAGGTTCGGTCAGTCCGGCTAAAGCCGGACACTACCGCATCGGTACGAACGCGTCGGTAGTGTGCCTCGGTAGTCGCGTGCGTCCGTAGTGTCCGCCTTCAGGCGGACTAGGTCCGCACGGTCAGCAACAGATACGCGGCGCCGGCGCCGAACAGCAGGTTTGGCGCCCACGCGGCGAGCATCGGCGCGACGACCCCGCCCGTGCCGAGCGCGGCAAAGACGCTGAACGCCACCCAGTAGCTGATCGCGATCACGATGCCGACACCGATGCCGTACATCGCGCCGCGGCGGCCTGCGGTCACGGCAAAGGGGACTGCGATGAGCGTCATGATGAGCGTCACGAACGGAAACGAGGCCTTGCGCTCCAGCGCAACCTGCTGCGCGATGACGTCGAAGCCGCTCGTCTTCAACTGGTCGATGTAGCTGCGCAGCTGGGAGTAGCTCATGAACTGCGGCTCGGGCTGACGCGTGCCGAAATAGGCGGGCGGTTCGAGCGTGAACTCCGCGACAGGCTGCGCGGCGAAGCGGCGCGTATCACCTGACGCCAGCAGCTCGCGCGACCAGGTGTGCTCGGCGCGCCACATGTTCGGATGCCCGGGATCGGGCACGTAGCGCGCGATGTCGGCGTAGGAGCGGCGCGTCAGCGCGCGCATCCCGTCGGAGAACTCGAAGACCTCGAGCCCCATCAGCGCGTTGTTCTTCGGATCGAAGTAGTTGTAGTGGTAGATGTCGCCGCGGCTCGACACGACCCACTGGCGCGTCAGCATATCGAGCGTCTCGGGCGCGATGCCGTTCATGACCCGCCTGATCGCATCCGCCTGGCGGTTCCAGTCGCCGAGGATCGTCTGCTCGAGCATGAAGAGCGTGCTGCCGGCGACGAGCGCCGCGCCGAGCATCGGCATCGCGACGCGGTACAGGCTGATGCCGCACGCTTTCATCACGATCAACTCGCTGTTTTTCGTCAGCACGCCGATGGTGACGAGCGAGGCGAGCAGCACCGACATCGGCAGCACGTAGTAGACGTACTGCGGCAGGAGATACCCGAGATACGCGCCCATCATGCCCCACGTCGCGGCGCCCTTGAACACCTTGTCCGAGCGGTCGATGAACGTGGAGATGTAGAACAGGGCAAGCAGGCCGAGCGCGCACAGCAGGAACACCCGCACATACATCATCGTCACGTAGCGATCGAGGATGCTCGGGCGAGGCAGGCGGGCCAGCAGCCCGCGGCGAACGCTCACGGTCGCCGCGGCGGCGGTGCGAGGGTGCGGCGGTGCGGCGGTGCGACGCCGCTGCAGCCACTGCGGGCGGACTAGGCGGAACTCCTGATCGGCGGCGCGCGATCGCCACACGAACAGGGCTGCACCCACGAGGCTGAGGATGATGTTGGGTCCCCAGACGGCGAGCCAGGGCGGAAGCAGATGTCCCTTCGCCAGCGCGGGGCCCAGCGTCAGCGGGATGTAGTACGCGAAGATGACGCCGAGGCCGAAGACGAAGCTTCCCAGCTTGCCGTCGCGGCGATTGGTGGCGCCGAGCGCGAGGCCGATAACGCCGAACACCAGGCAGGCGACCGGAATCGCGAACTTCCGGTGGATGGCCATGATCTGGTTGTGCGACGACGTGCCCGCCTTCTCGAGCTCCGCCGCGCGCTGCCGCAGCTCGGCGATGGTCATCTCGGGATCGCCTTTGGTTGGCCCGCCTCGTGGAAAGACGACGTCCGGATTGACGGTGACGACCTGCCGCGCGAACTTGACCACCTGATACGTACCGTCCGCGTTCGCCGTGTGGCGCGTGCCGTCCTCGAGGACCATCTCGACGGTGCGCTTCTTCGCGTCGAGCACGACGCGCCCGTGCCTGACGAGATAGATCGCCTGCGGACGTCCTGGCATGTTGTCGGCCATGAAGACGTCGTTCCAGCCGCCCTCGGGCGGAACATCGCGAACGTAGATCACGAGATCGGGGAACTCGGTGAAGAAGATGCGCGGCTTGACCTCGCCTTCGGCGCGCTCGGCGAGGACGTTGAACGCAATCTGCCGGAACGCCTGGTTGGCGTCGGGCAGCGCGTCGATCATCACGTACGACGTGCTGGCCCAGCCGATGATGGAGAGGATGCCGACCGGCCAGAGCAGCCGCGCGACGCTGACGCCGCACGCCTGCATGGCGACGAACTCGCGGTCGGCGGAGAGCCGTCCGAAGGCGATGAGCAGCGCGATGAGCAGCGCCGAGGGAATCGAGAGCGCCAGCGATGACGGCAGAAGGGTCGCCATCGCGCGAAGCACGACCGTCGTCGCGACGCCTTTGGCGATGAACGCCTCGGCGTACTGCATCATCGAGGGGACGATTAAGATGAACGTGAAGACCAGCAGCGCGATGACGAACGGCAGCAGGACTTCGCGGATGACGTAACGGTCGAGAATTCTCACGCGATCGATTTCATTGTATGACGCGCGTCGCACTCCTGTGGCACATGCACCAGCCGTTTTACGAAGATCTGATCACGCACGAGCACATGCTGCCGTGGGTCCGGCTGCACGCCCTCAAGGACTACTACGGCATGGCGTCGCTGATGCGCGAGTTCCCCGACGTCCGCGCCACGTTCAACCTCGTGCCGTCGCTGCTCGTTCAGATCGAAAACTTCGCCCTCGACCGCGCGCGCGATCGCTTCCTCGACCTGAGCCTCAAGCCGGCGGCCGATCTCACCGACGCCGACGCCGCCTTCATCCTGCAGAACTTCTTCCACGCGCAGCAGCAGCGGATGATCGAGGTCCACCCGCGCTACGCGCAGCTTTTCGCGCGGCGGGGCGTCGCACAGCCGTCCGATGCCGATGCGCGGGCGCTGGCGCGCCGGTTCACGAGCGACGACCTGCGCGACCTCCAGGTGTGGCACAAGCTGGCGTGGATCGACCCCGAGTACCTCGAGCGCGACGAGCGGGTCCGCCGCCTCGTCGCCAGGGGCCGCGATTTCGGCGAGGACGACAAGGCGCTTCTGCGCACCATCGAGCTGGAGATCTTGAACAGGATCATCCCGGCTTCCGGCATCCGGAGGACGCATCGCAGCAGCTGTCGAACGCCGTGGCGCTGCACGAGCGTCTGTTCGGGCGGCAGCCGATCGGCCTGTGGCCTTCGGAGGGGTCGGTGTCGGATGCGATGGTGCCGCTCGTCGCGGCGGCCGGCTTCCAGTGGATGGCCACCGACGAGGAGATTCTCGGGAAGTCGATCGCCAGGGAGTTCACCCGCGACCGCGACGGAAACGTGGAGAACCCCGAGGCGCTGTATCGCTCGTATCGGGTCGGACGCGACGCGCAGGTCTCGTGCGGCTTTCGCGATCACACGCTGTCGGATCTCATCGGGTTCACCTACGCGTCATGGAACCCGGAAGCGGCCGCGGACAACTTCGTGCAACGGCTCGCCGACGCCGGCGCGCGCTACGCGGCGCGGACCAATGGGGGAGAGGCGACCATCTTCGTCATCCTCGACGGCGAGAATGCCTGGGAGCACTACGAAGGACAGGGGCGTCCGTTTCTCCGGGCCCTGTACAAACGGCTTGGCACGCACGCGTCGTTGAAGACGGTGACGATGGCGGAGGCGTGCGCGGCGCCGAAGGACACGCTGCCGTCGATCTTTCCGGGTTCGTGGATCAATGCGGACTTCTACATCTGGATCGGCCACCCGGACGATCAGCGCGCCTGGAGCCAGCTGGCGGACGCGCGGCGGACGCTCGAGTCCGCGGCCGGCGTCGCGCCGGAGGCGCTGGCGCGCGCGTGGGAAGAGCTGCTCATCGCCGAGGGGTCCGACTGGTTCTGGTGGTACGGCGACGACCATTCGTCGGACCACGATCTGGTGTTCGATGAGCTGTTCCGTCGCCACGTGCGCAACATCTACCGGGCCATCGACGTGCCGGCGCCAGAGGAACTGTTCGTCAGCAACATCACGACGCGGCCGCCCGCCACCGACGTCGTCGCGCCCAGCGGGTTCATCCATCCGGTCATCGATGGCGAGATCACGAGTTACTTCGAATGGATCGGCGCCGGCTCGGTCGACGTCGCGCCGGTCGGCGACGCGATGCACGAGGTCTCGGCGCGCGACGCGATCGTGTCGGCGATCGACTTCGGATTCGACCTGACGAACCTCTACGTGAAGGTCGCCGGCGCGGCGCCGATGCGGGACGTCATCCGCGGCGACCAGCAGCTGAGCGTGAACTTCCTGCGACCGGAGGGCTGCCGGATTGTCGTCAGCGGCGCGGACGGAACGGTGCGCGCGCAGATGGTCGATCGACCGCGCGGCCTCGCCAACGGTGCGTCGCGGAGCTGCCCGGATATCAAGGTTGCGATTGGCCAGGTGCTGGAGCTGCAGGTACCGTTTCACTGTCTGGGCGTGACGAAGGAGTCAACCGTGGCGTTCCTCGTCGCCGTCAACCGCAACGCCGCGGAAGTGGAGCACCATCCGCGTCATCAGCCGATCGAGGTGCAGGTGCCGGACGAACGGTTCCCATCGAGGAACTGGACGGCCTAGCTAGCCATCCGCATTAGTTAACATAACATCTATTGTTTGCGGCATCGACGTCGAAACCGTCGTAATGCCTCAGATTTCCGCAATTTCCACAGACCTTTTCTTCCTCTTAATAGAAGATGAACGTCTTCGGACGTCCTGGCTTCGCCCTGGCGGTTTCTTTCCTCACGTCCTGTCGCGTGACGCCGTTGCCGCCGTTGACGAGGCGCTCGACGAGCGCCGTCATCTTCTTCGGGTCCTGCTGACGGACGATCTGCAGCAGCGTCGACTTCGATGTGATGTCCGCCAGCCGGCACAGATTCCGGACTTCCTCCGGCATGTTGTTCAGCGACAGCGACTCGGTGATCGCCGTGCGCGACTTCCCGAGCTTCCGCGCCATGTCCTCGTGCGTGTAGTCGCACTTCTGCGCGAGCTGATGCAGCGCCTCGGCTTCTTCAAACGCCGTCAGGTCCTTGCGCTGCAGGTTCTCGACGAGCGCCAGCTCCATCACCTCGACATCGTCGACTTCACGGACGACGACCGGGATCTCGCGAAGACCGACCTGCACGGCGGCGTGATAGCGCCGCTCGCCGGCGATGATCTGAAAGCGGCCGCCGCGCTGCCGGACGATGAGCGGCTCGATGATGCCTTTTTCCGCGACCGACGCCATCAGCTCCGACAGATCGCCCATGACCTGGCGCGGCTGGTTCGGATTGGGATCGAGCAGCTCGATGGAAATCATGCGGCCGACGGGCGCGCCCGCGGAGGCGGCCAGCGCCTCGACGTAGTGCTCGTCATGCCGCATCCGCAGCGTTTCAGGCAGTCCGCGCTTCGACACGTTCAATCACCTCTTCGCAGAGACTGTAGTAATCCGTCGCCCCCGACGAATCGGGCGCGAACGTGAAGATCGATTCCTTGTAGGCGGGGCTCTCCTCGAGGCGGACGCTCTTGGTGATCACCGTGTCGAAGACCTTCCCGCCGAACACCTTCTGGATCTGTTCGCGGATGTCGCGCGCCAGCGCCGTCCGCTTGTCGTGCATCGTGATGACGACGCCGAGGATGCGCAGCGCGGGATTCGGCCGCTGGCGCACCTTCTCGATCGTCTCGAGCAGATCGTCGGTCCCTTCGAGCGCGAAGTACGACGACTGAATCGGAATCAGCAGATGCGTCGCCGCGACGAGCGCGTTGACCGTCAGCAGTCCGAGCGCCGGCGGGCAGTCGATGACGATGTTCGCGTAGCCGCCGTTGAGCGCCTCGATCTTGTCCTTCAGCCGGAAGTGCGCGTCGAGCTCTCCCACGAGCCGCGACTCGAGCTTCGCGAGGCCGATGCGCGCGGGGGCGATGAAGAGGTTCTCGACCGGCGCCCCGACGATGATGTCCTCGAGCGCGCAGGTCGATTCCGCGATCGCGTCGTACATGCTGCGCGTCACCGATCGGAGATCGAGGAACGAGATGCTGCTGTTGGCCTGCGGGTCGAGGTCGATGAGCAGCGTCTTCTTGCCGCGCATCGCGAGCGCCGCGGCAAGGTTGACGGCGGTTGTGGTTTTGCCTACACCGCCCTTCTGGTTGGCGATCGCAACGATCATCGACGCTCGACTAATTGTTCGGCAGGAAGTTGAAACGATTCTAGGGATGGTGTGCGGATGTGTCAAACACCCCAAGATGGTGGATGTCGGCCGGCCGACAATTCGGAATGTCGGCTGGCCGACAATTTACATCTTGTACTTGCCGAGCTCCTCGGGATCGAGGCTCTCGAGCCACTTCTGCAGCCGATCGCTGTCGGTCCGTTCGGCGTTGAAGTCGACGGTCTTCGCCGTGTCGATGACGTTCTCTTCGACGAGGATCGGTGAGCGTGTGCGCAGCGCGAGCGCGATCGCGTCGCTCGGCCGCGCGTCGATGGCGACGCGCTCGCCGCGCACGGTGAGGTGGATGATCGCGTAAAAGGTGTTGTCCTTCAGATCGCAGACGACCACGCGGTCGACGCGCCCCTCGAGGTCCGTGATGATGTTGCGCAGCAGGTCGTGCGTCATCGGCCGCGGCGTCGCGACGTTCTCGATCTGCAGCGCGATGGCGTTGGCTTCGAAGATGCCGACCCAGATCGGCAGCACGCGGTCGCCGTCCTTGTCCTTCAGGATGACGATCGGCATGTTCGTGACGGGGTCCACCATCAACCCCTTGATGGTCATCTCAATTAACATCGCCCGCCGCCCTCCGCACGTGTGAGACCACGGCCTCGCCCCACAGGCTGTGGGGACCCGCCCGGTGAACCCATACTGGAACGATCCGTCCCATCCACTCCGACGCGTCGGTGTCGCCCGGCAGCTGGCAATTGACCACCGTGTTGCCGCTCGTGCGCCCCGACATCTCCGCGTCCCGCCGCCGGCTGGCGGAGTCGATCAGCACGTCGACCGTCGTGCCGACCGCTTGCTCGTTCAGCCGCGTCTGAATCTCCCGCTGCAAGGTCTGCAGCGCCACGATTCGCCGGGTCTTGACGTCCTCGCTCACGTCGTCCGGCAGGCGTTTCAACGCGAGCGTGTTCGGCCGCGGCGAATACTTGAACGAGAACATGCTGTGATACTGCGCGGCCTCGGTCAACGACATCGTCTGGTCGAAGTCCTCAGCGGTCTCGCCCGGGAAGCCAACAATCATATCGGTCGACAGCGTCGCCGCCGGGATGGTCTCGCGAATCTCCGCGACCAGCTCCAGGTAGCTGTCGCGTGTGTACCGGCGCCTCATCGCCTTCAGCACGCGCGACGAGCCGGACTGCACCGGCAGGTGCAGGTGCTTGCAGACCTTCGGCAGATCGCGCACGGCTTCGATCAGCCGGCGGCCGGTGTGGCGCGGATGCGGGCTCGCAAAGCGAATCCGCTCGATGCCCGGAACCTCGTTCACCGCCGCGAGCAGGTCGGCAAAATCAGAGGACGGGTCGTCCGGCGCCTGGTAGTGGTTCACGATCTGCCCGAGCAACTGCACTTCGGTGCGTCCCGAGTCCGCCGCCTCGCGCACGTCCGCGAGGATGTCGGCTTTGGCGCGCATCCGCTCGTGGCCGCGCGTGTACGGCACGACGCAGAACGCGCAGTGGTCGTTGCACCCTTCGATGATGGTGACGTAGGCCTTCACGGGATCCCCGCGCCGCGTGATCCCGAGCGGGAATGTGACGTCGTCCCAGGGATTGATATCGACCTCGGCGAACGGCGATCGTGCGGCCTTCTCGACCAGCGCCGGCAGCATCTTGAGACGCTGCGTGCCCATGATCACGTCGATGACGTGTCCGTTGGATTTCTCGAGGAGCGCCTCGCCCTCCTGCTGCGCGACGCAACCGGCGATCGCCACCACCGGCTTGTGGCCCGTTTGCTGTTCCAGTACGCGGATTTCGCCGAGCCGCGTGTACAGCTTCTCCTCCGCGTGCTCTCGCACGCTACAGGTGTTGATGACGATGACGTCGGCATCGATCTCTTCGGTCGTCGGCTCATAGCCGGCCTGGTCGAGCAGGCCCGCCATGCGCTCCGAGTCGTGGAAGTTCATCTGACAGCCGAACGTCTCAATGAGGTATTTCTTCGCCATTTGCTCAGTTCGCCGCGGACTTTCGCTTTCGCCTTTCGCCTTTCGCCCTGGCGTTGGAAAGGAGCTCCCGGGCACTCGCCCGAACCTGCTCCGTCACGGATGCGCCGCCAATCATACGTGCCACTTCCTCGACGCGGCCCAGCTCGTCGAGCCGTTCGACCTGCGTTACGGTCCGGCTGCCTTTGACCGATTTCTCGATCAGAAACTGCGCGTCCCCGCGGGCGGCGATCTGCGGCAGGTGCGTAATGCAGAGCACCTGAAACCGCTCCCCCAACGCCTGCAGCCTCGCCCCGACGACATCTGCAACCCGGCCGCCGATGCCGGCATCCACCTCATCGAAGATTAACGTCTTCCCCGGCGCATCCTCCGCGGCGAGCGTCTTCAGCGCGAGCATCACGCGCGACAGCTCGCCGCCGGAGACGATGCGCGCCAGCGGGCGGAGGTCTTCGCCCGGATTTGGTGAGACGAAGAATTCGGCCTGGTCGATGCCGCGGTCGCTCCACGCCTCGGCCGGCAGCTCACCGTCGTTGAAGCGGACCTCGAAGCGTGTGCGCGCCATCGCGAGCTCGGCGAGCAGTGCCTCGAGCTCGCGCGCGAATTCGACGGCCGCCTTGCGGCGCTTGCGCGAGAGATCGCGCGCGGCGATCAGATACGCCGCGGTCGCCTCATCGAGCGCCTTGACGAGATCCTCCGCGCGCTCCCCTGCTCCGGTCAGAAGATCGCGTTCGCGCGCCAGCGTCTCGCCTTTCTCGACGACCTCCTGCAGCGTCGGACCATACTTCCGCTTCAGACGCTCGAGCAGCGCGAGGCGATCCTCGACCTGCTGCAGCCGGCCGGGCGAGGCATCGATGCCGTCGGCGTAGCTGCGAAGGAAGAACGCGAGATCTTCGAGCTGCGATTTGATCCCATCGCGAGACTCGACATACGGCGCAAAGTGCGGATCGATGGTGGCGAGCTCTCCGACGCGCTTCCAGACGCCGCCGAGCCCCGCGAGCACCGCCGCCTCGCTGTCGTACAGCGCGTCGTAGCTTTCCTGACAGAGCCGCTGGACCCGTTCGGCGCTCGCCAGCACCTGCTTGGTTGCGGCAAGCTCCTCGTCTTCGCCCGGCCTCGGCGCCGCCTTCTCGATCTCGCCAAGCTGGAAAGCGATCAGATCCAGCCGCGCGGCTTTCTCCCGCGCGTCCATCCGCGAGCGCTCGAGCTGCTCGCGCAGCATCCGCACCTTCGTCCACGCGAGGGCAACGTTCGATGCGATGTCGCCGAGGTCGCCGTATTCATCGAGCAGCGGCAGGTGTGCCAGCGGATCGAGCAGCGCCTGGTGCTCGTGCTGCCCGTGCAGCTCCACGAGCCGCGCCGATAGATCGCGCAGCGCCGCTGCCGTCGCCAGCGCGCCATTGATGAACGAGCGGCTGCGCCCCTGGCTGCTGATCTCGCGGCGAACGATCAATTCGCGCTCATCAGCCTCGAAGATGGCTTCGATGGTGGCTTGCGCCTCGCCCGTGCGAACGAGATCAGCGGAGGCGCGCGCGCCGAGCAACAGCCCGACGGCTTCGACCAGGATGGACTTGCCCGCCCCCGTCTCCCCCGTCAGCACGTTGAACCCGGGCTCGAACTCGACCTCCAGGCCTGCGATGACCGCCAGGTTGCGGATGCGGAGGAAACGCAGCATGCACGCGGAACTGCAATCGTATCATACGTTTGACAGCATTCAGGGTGCGTGCTACGCTCGCACGACTGCGCTGTCCCAGCGGCGCGCTGCCGAGCGTGCGCGAGCACGCCCGAGGAGAAGCTCGGAGGCTTCGTTGCACACGCTAGGCTTGCTCGTCCTTGCCCTCCAGGCGCAGGACGGCGCCGCCCCTGTCACGTCTGGGTCCCGCGTCTTAATCGACATCATCACGAAGGCGACCGTCATCAATCAGGCGGTCCTCGCGATCCTCGTCGCGATCTCGATTGCCTCGTGGGCGATCATCCTGTCCAAATGGCTGACGTACCGAAAGGTCCAGAGCCAGACGTCGCAGTTCCTCGACGCCTTCCGGAAGAGCAGCAAATTCTCGGAGGTGCAGGCTGTCGCGACGACGTTGTCGGCGAGCCCGCTCGTTGGGGTCTTCCAGGCAGGCTACGCCGAGCTCAACGCGCAATTCCGGCTCGGCAAGGAGCAGCCGGCCAATCCATCAGGTCCCGCGCCGCGTCCAACGATCAAGAGCCTGACGGCGGTCGATCGCGCGCTGCTGCGCGCGGCCACGGTTGAGATCAACAAGCTCGAGAAGCGGGTGCCGTTTCTGGCGACGGTCGCCAGCGTCGCGCCGTTCATCGGCCTGTTTGGAACGGTTGTTGGAATCACCATCGCGTTTCAGCGCATCGGCACGACCGGCTCGACCAACCTCGCCGTGGTCGGCCCGAGCATTTCCGAGGCGCTGATTGCGACGGCCGCCGGACTGTTCGCGGCGATTCCCGCCGTGCTGGCCTACAACCACTTCAGCACGCGTATGAAGACGTTCGCGGCAGAGATGGACGACTTCTCGCTGGAGTTTTTGAACATCGCGGAGCGCAACTTCACGTAGATGCCGAAAGTTCTTCCGTCAGCTCCGACACCCGGTGGCGGCCGATTGACACGCGGCCGCCGCGTCTCGACCACGCTGGCTGAAATCAACGTCATCCCGCTCGTCGACGTGATGCTCGTGCTGCTCATCATCTTCATGGTGGCCGCGCCGATGCTGCAGCGCGGCGTCGAGGTGAACCTGCCGGTCGCCAGCCGCTCGACCGAAATCGCCAGCGACCGCATCTTCGTCAACGTGCCGCTCTCGTTCAAAGAGGATCGGCGCGTGTTCATCGGCCAGGATCCGGTGCGCATCGACGTGCTGACCGAGCGGATGCGCCAGATGATGGTGAACCGGACCGACAAGCAGGTGTTCCTGCGCGGCGACGGCGGCATCGAGCTGCAGGAGCTGCTCGACATCATGGACCGGCTCAAGACGGCCGGCGTCGAGAAGGTCGGCATCGTCTCGAAGCTGCCCGGAGAGCAATGACCGAAGGGACCGTCACCGACATCATCGTCGCGCGCGCGCAGGCGAGCGAGCGGCTCGGTGCGGCGATTCCCTGGGCGGTCGCGGCGCACATCGCGCTCTTCGCCTTCATGATCTTCATGCCGGCGAGCTGGCGTGGCGCGGTGGATGAAGGGCCGCGCACGGTGATGACGATCAGCCTTGGCGGTGCGCCCGGTCCTCGAAATGGCGGGTTGACGACGATGGGCGGACGGACGGTGCAGGCGCCGCCGCCGGAACCGGCGAAGAAGGTTGTGGAGACGCCGCCCGCCGCGAAGACGCCGGAGATGGCGCTGCCCACCAAGAACCCTCGCGTCGTCAAGCCGCAGCCAAAGGAAGCGCCGAAAGAAGCCACTCCGCGCACGCAGCCAGCCACGGGTGAGCCTCAGGAAGGATCAACGCGCGTGAACACTGGCGCGCGTGGTCAAGGCTTCGGTCTGACGCAAAGCGGAGGCGGCGGCTCGGGCGTGACCGTCGACACCGCGAACTTCTGCTGCCCCGAATACCTGTCGCAGATGGTCTCCCTCATTCAGCGGAACTGGGACTCGAAACAGCCGGCAGCCGGCAGCGTCATCATGAAGTTCACGATCACGCGCGCCGGGACGATCGAGAACGTTCAGGTCGAGCAGTCGAGCGGCTTCGTCGCGCACGAGTTGACCGCGCAGCGGGCGCTGCTGCTGACGCGGCTTCCCGAGCTTCCGATTCAGTATCCGAATCAGACGCTCACGGTTCACATGCGATTCGAGTATCAACACTGATGAGAAATTCCCTGAAATGGTCCGGGCTCGTCGTCCTCGTTGCGCTGACGCTGTCCGTCCTGCTGGCCGCGCAGCAGCAGACGACTCCCACGCCGCCGCCGCAGCAGCCGTCCGAGATTCAACTCGTGATCAGTGGAGAGCCGGGAACGCCGCCGCGCTACGCGGTGCCGGATTTCGTGGCGCTGTCGCCCGACGTCGCCGACGTCGCGAAGCTGCTCGGGCAGGTACTGTGGGACGACCTCAACTTCGAGCGCGAGTTCTACATGATCCCGCGCGACACCTACTCGACGATTCCCGTCGCGCGTACGGGCGACGATATCCCCTTCGCGGCATGGCGCGAGCTGGGCGCGGATGCTGTGGTCTTCGGCACGGTGCAGAAGACGGATCCGAACACCGTCCGCGTGCAGGTGCGGCTCTTCAACGTGCGGTCGCGTCAGTCGGTGTTTGCGAAGGAGTACACGGGGTCGGCCGCGAACCCGCGGCTGTACGCGCACACGATGTCGGATGAAATCCATCAGCAGCAGCGCGCGCTGCGCGGCGTGGCGCGGACCAAGCTGACGTTCTCGTCCGATCGCAACCGGGAGCGCGTGGCGGGGCCGGTGCAGAACCGCGACGTCAAGGAGGTCTACATCGCGGATTACGACGGCGAGAACGTGCGCCGCGTGACGACCAACCGGCAGTTGAACATCACGCCCACCTGGGCGCCCGACGCGCGCGGCATCGCGTATACGTCCTATCGTCGCGGGTATCCGGACATCTTCATCGCGCTGATCTATCAGGGTCTGCAGGAGACGCCGACCAACGGCGTCGGCCAGAACTGGCTGCCGATGTTCTCGCCTGACGGCACGCGCATCTGCTTCACGTCGAACCGCGATGGCAATCCAGAGCTGTACGTGATGAATCGCGACGGCAGCAACGTCCGGCGCGTCACGAACAATCCGGCCATCGACACGACGCCGACGTGGTCGCCCAACGGCGCGCAGATCGCCTTCACCTCCGATCGCGCCGGCACGCCGCAGATCTACATCGTCGGCGCCGACGGTCTGAACCTGCGGCGCATCACGACCAACGAATCGTGGGCCGACCGGCCGACGTGGTCGCCGGCGCCGTTCAACGAGATCGCCTACGCGGGACGAACCGGGCCCGGGTTCGACATCAAGGTGTACGACCTGGCCAGCGGCGAGACGCGGCAGATCACCTTCGGCGAGGGGAGCAACGAGAGCCCCGCGTATTCACCGAACGGGCGCCACATCGCCTTTTCGTCGACGCGCAGCCGCGGGACGCAGGTCTACACGATGGCGCGCGACGGGAAGAACGTGAAGCAGATCACGCGTGACGGCAACAATGCCACGCCGTCGTGGTCGAATTGAGGATGGACATGAAGCGCGCAACCATTGTCCTGATGCTCCTGCTGGCCTTCACGGCCGCCTGCGCGAAGAAGAAGCCCGCGACGGTCGCATCGGGGCCTCCGCCCGCTGCCACGGCGCCGGCGCCTGCGCCGGCGGCCACGCCTCCTCCACCGCCGCCCCGTCCAGCTGAACGAGTCGAGGATTCTGTTCCCGTACCGGCAATCAGCGAGGACACGATTGGCAATCGATCGCTCGAAGACCTGAATCGCGACTCGCCGTTCAAGCCCGCGTTCTTCGATCTCGACAGCTCCGATCTCGATGACGCCGGCCGGGCGATCGTTTCCGCGAACGCGGACATCATGAAGCGCTACCCGACGTGGGTCGTCACGGTGGAAGGGCACTGCGACGAGCGCGGCACCGCGGAATACAACCTCGCGCTCGGCGAGAAGCGTGCGGTTGCGGTAAAAACGTATCTGGTGGCGCTGGGTGTTTCGCCCGATCGCCTGCGGACGGTGAGCTACGGCAAGGAATTTCCGTTCGACACCGGCCACACCGAATCAGCGTGGTCGAAGAATCGCCGCGCGCATTTCGTCATTACGTCGAAATAACCGAGGAAGATGATGAAAAGGATTCTCACGATCGTCGCCGTGCTGCTCGCCGCCGCAGCGCCCGCCTCGGCGCAGAGCCGCGAGCAGCGGCAGATGATGGCCGACATCCGGATGCTGCAGCAGCAGACGCAGGAGCTGCAGGTCGCCATCGGGACCCTCACTCAGGCGCTGCAGGACCAGATCACCCAGATCAAGACGGTGAACACCCGGATCGACGCGGCGAGCGACGCGCAGCGCAAGGGCTTCGCGGATCAGAAGGTCACCATCGACGAGATGGGCAAGGACCTCCGCGCCATTCGCGAGCGCGTCGACGACACCAACGTCCGCGTCAGCAATGTCCGCGAGGAGATCGAGGCGCTGCGCAATTCGATTCCCGTGGCGGCGCCGATCAGCGCGGCGCCGCCCGTGCCGGTTGGTGATCCGAACGCCCCGGCCGCTCCCGCGCCGACGACAGGCCCGACGCCTCCGCCGTCGACAGCCGGCCTCTCGCCGACGCGCATGTTCGACACCGCGCGCGCCGACTACGCCGCCGGTCAATGGTCGCTCGCCATCACCGGCTTCGATGCGTTCCTCAAGACCTTCCCGCGTTCCGAGATGGCCGACGACGCGCAGTTCCTGATTGGCGAGACCTACTACGCACAAAACAAGTGGATGGACGCGATTGCCGCATACAATGCGGTGATCCAGAACTACCCGATGGGCAATGCCGTGCCCGAGGCGTACTACAAGCGCGGGCTGGCGCAGGAGCGTCTCGGTCAGCTCGACGACGCGCGCGAATCCTGGAACACCGTGATCCAGATGGCGCCGGACAGCGACGCGGGTCGCCTCGCCAAGCAGAACCTCGATCGGGTCGCCCGGCGTCCGGCACAGTGACCTTTCCCGTCACGCTGCCCCGGTGAAATCAAGGTCCGGCTAAAGCCGGACGCTGCCGATGTTCGGTAGTGTCCGCCTTCGGCGGCGCCGCCGTTGCGACGTTGAACCTCGCGACGACCGAGGTGTGGAACGACAAGGGTGGGCAGCGCCAGGAAAAAACCGAGTGGCACCGCATCGTCCTCTGGGGCAAGCAGGCGGAGAGCCTGCAGGAGTACCTCACCAAGGGGAAACAGATTTACGTCGAAGGCCGCCTGCAGACGCGCCAGTGGGACGACAAGGACGGCAACAAGCGCTACACGACGGAGATCAAGGCCGACCGCATCACGCTGCTTGGCGGCGGCGGTGGCGGCCGCGGTGCCTCGATGGAGCGCGGCGCCGTGAGCATGCCACACGCCGGCGGTGACGAGCTCGCGATGGAGCCCATCACCGACGACGATATTCCCTTCTGATTATTTCCCCGCGAACGGTCCGACCTCGGGCTTGCCCTGCGTATTCGCAAGCGGCCCGAGTTCGGCTGCAACCCCACGCGCGATCGCTGCGGTTTCAGTACCCGCCTGAAAACAGGTGAAGTCGGGGCGATCGCGCCAGGCGAGTGGTCCGCACAGCCGCTTGCCCGCGCCGATCGCGGCGTCGTGGACGATGTTGATCAGGCGCTCGTAGTCGGGACTCCCCTGCGCATAGCCGCTGAAGTTGCCGAGATCTCCGCTTGCCGCGAAGAGCGCCGTGACGCCGGGAACTTTCGCGATTTCCGCCGCGTTCTTCGCGCCCTCCAGCGTCTCGATCATCAGGACCAGCACGATGTTGTCGTTGATCGTTTGCCGATAGCCGCCGGGCACGCCGCCGAACACCGCCGGATCGAATGCCTGGCCACCACCCTGGCTGCGCTTGCCGAGCGGCGGAAAGTAGACCCAGTCGCGCGCGGCGATCGCTTCCTCGACCGTGTCGATCGTCGGCACGACGACGACCAGCGCGCCCGCGTCCATCGCGTGCTGAATTTCGCGCTCATCGGCATACGCGACACGCACGCCGGGGACCGCCTTCGCGTGCGGACAGGTGCGCCAGAGCCGCGACGTCAATTCCCAGTCGCGGCCGTCATGCTGCTGCTCGGTCCAGATGAAGTCGTAGCCCGCGTTCGCCATCGCGCAATACGTCGTGGGATCGGTGGCGCTGAAGACGGTGCCGCCGGTGACTTTCTGGCCGGCCATCATCTTCAGCTTCACCGGATTCCAGATCTTGCTGCCCGCGGGCGCGTTGAACGCCGGGCCGTATTTCCAGTTGTTGGGATCGAGCCCAAGGGTGACGGCTATGAGGACGCCGAGGCCAACGCGTGTCATCGCACCCTCCTTTAATCTGGGTGCGATTCTCTCACGCTATGTCCCTTCGCGCCCGTACCGATCTTCGAGCCTGACGACGTCGTCCAGTTCGGGGGTCGAGACTTCGAGCAAATCGCAATCCTCGAGCGCGGTCATCCGGTGCACGGTGAGCGGGGTCACGTGCACGGAGTCGCCGGGACGCATCTCGCACTTCTCCAGCGGACCCCCCTTCGGGCCGATCTCGAACATCATCCTGCCGCTCTGGACGTAGATCGTCTCGTCCTTCTTGTTGTGATACTGGAGGCTCAGCGCGTGGCCCGCGTTGATGTGCAGCACCTTGCCGGCATAGCGATCCGTCTTCGCCCAGTGCAGTTCGTAGCCCCACGGCTTCTCGACCCGCGTCACACTCATTGCGTTTTTACCTCTTCCCGCCCGCCCTCCGGCCCGAAGTGCTCCACGAGGACTTTTTCAATCTCGTCGACCGTGCCGAGCGTCATCACGCGCGCGGCGATGCGCGCCATCTCGCCCGCGCTCGTCTCGGAGACGACGCGCCGCGCCATCAGCAGGGCGCCCGGCGTCATGCTGAACTCCGTCAGGCCGCAGCCGATCAGCAGCCGCAGCAGCAGCGGATCGGACGCCATCTCGCCGCACACCGCGAGCGGAATGCCCTGCCGCACGGCGCCGCGCCGCACCTGACGAATCAGACGAAGCACCGCTGGATGCAGCGGCTCGTAGCGATCGGAGACACGCTCGTCGGTGCGGTCGACCGCGAGCGTGTACTGAATGAGATCGTTCGTGCCAATCGTGAAGAAATCGACCTCGCGGGCGAGCAGCGAGGCCGTGAACGCCGCGGATGGCACTTCGATCATGATGCCGATGGCCGCCTGTCCCGCCTCGACGCCGCGCGCCTGCAGCTCGGCCCGCGCCTCGGCGAGCAGCGCGCGCGCCGCGCGCACTTCGTGCACCGACGAGACGAACGGGAACATGATGCGCAGCGATCCGTGTGCGGCCGCCCGCAGCAGCGCGCGCAGCTGCGTCTTGAAGATCGCCGGCTGCGCGAGGCCGAAGCGGATGCCGCGCAGGCCGGCGTGCCCCGTGCGTCCCGCATCCGGAAACCAGCGCGCATCGAGCGCGGTGTCGACCAGCGGCCGCGCGAGCTGCCGTTCGTCGATGTCGAAGGTGCGGATCGTGACGGGCCGCGGCGCCATGTTCTGCACGACATGGCGGTAGACCTCGTACTGCTCGTCCTCGCCGGCCAGGTCCGGCGGACCGCCGACGAGCAGGAATTCCGATCGATAGAGCCCGATCCCTTCCGCGCCGGAGGCCAGCGCCATCGCGACATCGTCGGTGCGCTCGATGTTGGCGTGCAGCTGGATGCGGATGCCGTCGGTCGTTTCGTTCGGCCCTTCGGTGCGCGGCGCGCTCTGACGCCCACGCTGCAGACGCGTGCGCGCTTCGGCCTCGCGTCGATCGGACGGAGCCGGATCGATCATCACATCGCCGCTGTCGCCGTCGATGATCACGGACGCGCCGGCGGGAATCCGCTGGCTGACGTCGTGCAGGCCGACGACCGCGGGCACGCCCAGGGAGCGCGCGAGGATCGCCGTGTGGTAGGTGCGGCTGCCGGCGTCGGTGGCAAAGCCGAGGATGCGGGTCCAATCGAGCTGCGCGACCACGGACGGCGTCAGCTCGTCGGCGACGAGCACGCAGGGCGAATCGAGGTCGTGCAGGAGATCGCGCGCGCCCCCCTTCTCGCCGCGCAGGTTCATGCGCAGGCGCCCCGCCACGTCGTGGAGGTCGCCCTTTCGCTCGTGCAGGTACGGATCCTCGACGTCGTTGAACACCGCGGCGATCTCGTCGAACGCGCGCTGCACGGCCCACTCCGCGTTGACACGCTCGGCGGAGATCAAATCCGCGGCGCGGCCGACCAGCACCGGATCGTCGAGCATCAGCAGCTGCGCGTCGAAGATGGAGGCGAGATCGGCGCCCTTCAGCTCCGAGATGCGCGTGCGAATCTGCTGCAGCTGCTGGCGCGAGCGCTTGCGCGCGCGCTCGAGTGCCGACAGCTCGCGCGCCACGCGCTCCGGCGCAATCGGAAAGCGAATGACCTGAGTGCGCTGGATCGCGACCAGCGCCGGACCGAACGCGATCCCCGACGAGACGCCGATCCCCTTCAGGCGTTCCACGACTCTTCTCCGAACCCCGATTCGACCAGCTCGATGAGCGATTGCACCGCGTTGGCCTCGTCGGGACCGTCCGCGCTGATCGTCAGCGTCGTGCCGCGCGCCGCCGCCAGCAGCAGGATGCCCATGATGCTCTTGCCGTCCATCACCTTCGCGTCGCGCGTCACGCGGATCTGCGACGCAAAGCGCGTCGCCAGGTGAACGAACCGCGCGGCGGCCCTCGCGTGCAGCCCCAGCGGATTCGTGACGGTCACCGAGCGCGTCACCATCACGCCTTCTCCGTCGTCTTCTCGCCGCGCAGCAGGTCGGAGGCGACCCAGATGGCCGCCCTCCCCTGTTCGCGAATCTCACGCGCCGCGGTCAGCAGGTCGGCGCGCTGCCCCGCGTCCGCCAGCTTGATCAGCATGGGCAGATTGACGCCGGTGATCACCTCGACTGTGTCGCTCAGGAACGTCATGGCCAGATTCGACGGCGTGCCGCCGAACATGTCCGAGAGGATCAACACGCCGTCATCCTGCCTCACGCGGGCGATCGCTTGCGCGATCTCCGCGCGTGCATCCTCCGTATCCTCGTGCCAGCCGATCGACACGGCGGCAAACTGCGGCAGGTCGCCGACGATCGTTTCGGCCGCGTTGAGCAGCTCGGTGGCGAGCTGACCGTGGGTGACGACAACGACTCCGATCATGCAGGAGCCTGGCAGTTCACGCTTCCGCGCTTCTCTGTTCTTCGTTCGTGTTCATGTTCTGGTTCGATTCCGGCGTTCGCGCAGCGAAGGCCGAACGCGGCACACTGAACGGCGAACCGAACATGAACCTGAACACGAACCGGGAAGCGAGAACATGGAAGTGTGAACCGCATATCAACTGTCCCGATGCTTCACTCTGAGGCGAACGCCTTTCACGCCCTGCAACGATTTCTTCAACGCTTCCGCGATCATCACCGAACGGTGCTGTCCGCCCGTGCAGCCGACCGCGACGGTCAGGTAGCTCTTCCCTTCGGCGACGTACTGCGGCAGCGCGAACTTCAGGAACGACGTCAGCCGTTCGAGAAAGTCCTGCGTCTCCGTGTGCTTCCGCATATAGCGCACGACCGGCGCGTCGCGCCCAGTGAGCTTGCGCAGGCTGTCGACGAAGTGCGGATTGGGCAGGCACCGCACGTCGAACACCAGGTCTGCGTCCATCGGCACGCCATTCTTGTAGCCGAAGCTCACGAGATTTACCACCATGTCGGCCCGCTTGCGGCCGTCGCGCGACATCTGCATGAAGACGTCGCGCAGCTCGTGCACGGTGAGATTCGAAGTGTCGATGATGAGGTCGGCCATCGAGCGAATCTGATCAAGCTTCCGCCGCTCTTCGGTGATCCCCTCGCTCACCGAACGATCCCGGGCCAGCGGATGGGGCCGCCGCGTCTCGCTGAAGCGCCGCACGAGCGTCGAATGGCTCGCCTCGAGAAAGATCAGCGTCGGCTTCAGGTTGGGCGCGGCGCGCAGCTTCCTGAAGACGCGCGGAAACTGCGACAGAAAGTCTTTCTCGCGGACGTCGACGACGATCGCCACCTTGTCGAGCGAGCTCGCCTCCCGCGCCGCCAGCTCCGCCATCGTCGGGATCAGCAGCGTCGGCAGGTTGTCGATGCAGAAGTAGCCGAGATCCTCGAGCGCGCGGATCGCCTGCGTCTTGCCCGACCCGGACAGTCCCGTGAGGATGACGAAGCGGCGTGTGCCCCTGCCGCCGCGCAGCACCGTCTTCGGGCTCACACGTGCCCTCCGTGCTCGACGTCGTCCTCGGCGTCGGCGTCGGCAGGCATCTCCTTTTCGCGCAGCTGCTGCTCGAGCCGGTTCGCGAGATCGCGCGCGGCGTTGAGACCGCGCGTCCGCAGCAGCTGGTTGCGCGCGGCGACTTCGACGAGCACGCCGAGGCTGCGTCCGGGCGCGACCGGCATGCGAATCAGCGGCACCTTGATGCCGACGATGTCGTAGCGGAGCTCGTCGATGCCGAGCCGCTCGTAGTCGCGACCCGGCTCCCACCGTTCGAGCTGCACGACCAGTTCGACGCGCTTGGCGTTGCGAATGGCGGCGACGCCGAACAAATCGCGGATGTTGATCAGGCCGAGCCCGCGGATCTCCATGTGATAGCGCGTCATGTCCGGGCAGGTGCCAATCAGCGTCGTCTCGCCGCGACGCCGGATTTCGACCGTGTCGTCGGCGACGAGTCGATGCCCGCGTACGACGAGGTCGAGGCCGCACTCGCTCTTGCCGATGCCGCTCTCACCGATGATCAGCACGCCAAGGCCGAGCATGTCCATCAGCACGCCGTGGATGACCTGCCGCTCCGCGAGCTCGTCGTCGAGCAGGTATTCAATCTTCGCGATCGACACCGGCGTGCTCACCGCCGTCCGCAGCAGCGGCACGTCATAGCGATCAGATGCCGCCAGCAGCTCCACGGGCGGGTCCCATCCGCCGGTGATCAACACGCACGGAATGTCGTGGCTGAAGGCGGCCGCCAGCACGTTCATGCGGCTGGGTGCGTCGAGGCTCTCGAGGTACCGGATTTCGCTTTCGCCGAAGACGAGGATGCGCGCCGGCTGCAGGTACGCGTCGAACCCCGCGAGGGCGAGGCCGGTCTTCTGGATGTGAGGGCTGGCGATGGCGCGCTCGAGACCGGAGGCGCCGCCGAGGAGCTCGAACGGAAGGCCGATCGCTTCCGCCCGGCTTTTCAGCAGGCCCGCGACCGTGATCGATCGCGTGGCCATCAGGCTTCGGGTTCGATCAACCCCAGATTCCCATCCGCGCGGCGGAAGAGCACGTTGATCTCTTCGGTCGACGAGTTCCGAAACACGAGGAAGGCGTCGCGGCCGTCGGCGACCTCCATCGCGGCCTCATCGATCGACATCGGCTTCACGGCGTAGCGCCGCGCGCGGATGATGCGCATCGGCTGCCCGCCGTTGTCGCGCTCGCCGAGGTCGGTGCCGAACGCCGCCGCGCCGCGTTCCGGCCGCGGCGTGGCCGATGCGGCCTTCGCCGCCGAGATGCCCTGCCGCTTCCGCTCGGTCCATTTGCTCTTCAGCTTCAGGACCTGCCGCTCGATCTTGTCGATGGCGGCGCCGAGCGCGGCCTGCGCGTCGCGGCCCGTGGCGCTGCTCGGCGATCTTGCGTACCGGCGCGGGGATCGTGAAATGTCGGGCGGTAAGTTCGAGACGCATGGGCGGTGTAGGGCGGGGCTTGACGCCCCGCCACCCTAATAAAGAACTTTCCGTTGATTCGACGTTGGGATCTTCAGTTCCTCGCGGTACTTCGCGATGGTGCGGCGCGCGAGCTCGAGGCCCTCGCGCTGCAGGATGCTGACAATCTTCGAATCGCTCAGGGGCTTTCGCGGGTCTTCCTGTTCGATGATCTTGCGGATGCGCTGCTTGATGGTGACCGACGACACGGCCTCGCCGTAGGAGCTGGCGATGCCGCTGTGGAAGAAGTACTTCATCTCGAACACGCCCTGCGGCGTGTGCATGTACTTGTTGGTGACAACGCGGCTGACCGTCGATTCGTGCATGCCGATGTCGTTGGCGACGTCGCGCAGCACGAGCGGACGCAGGTACTCGATGCCGTGATCCAGGAAGTCGCGCTGGAAGTTGATGATGCTCGTCGCGACCTTGTGAATGGTCTTCTGCCGCTGCTCGACGGACTTGATCAGCCAGAGCGCCGAACGGAACTTGTCTTTCACGTAGGCGCGCGTCTCGTCGGTGTTCTCCGTCTGGGTCTTGTCGAGCAGCCGGCGGTAGACCGGGCTGATGCGCAGCTGCGGCAGCCCTTCCTCGTTCAGCACCGCGACGTACTGGTCCTCGACCTTGACGACGTAGACGTCGGGGATGACGTATTGCGATTGCGAGGGATTGAGACGGCTGCCCGGCTTCGGATCGAGATGACGAATGAGCTCGATGTGCTGCTTCAGTTCGTCGATGGAGAGTCCCAGCTTGCGCGCCAGCTCCGGCACCTGGTGGTTCTGCAGCAGCCGCATGTGCTCGGTGACGATCTTCTCGGCCGGCGTGCCGCCCATGCCGAGGTGCCGCAGCTGCAGCAGCAGGCACTCCTGCAGGTCGCGCGCGGCGACGCCAATCGGATCGAAGCCCTGAATCAGCTTCAGCGCCTTCTCGACCCGCTCGACCGGCCAGGGCCCCATGGCCGCGAGCTCCTCGACGGTCGCCACGAGCTGGCCGTCGTCATCGAGGTTGCCGATGATGGCCTCGCCGATCTCGCGGATCTGCGGATCGTCGGTCTGCATCGACAGCTGCCACAGCAGATGGTCAGAGAGCGACGTACCTGTTGAAAGCGTGTTCTCAATCGGCGGCAGCTCTTTGACCTCGGTGGGCGTCCGGGGACGGTAGCCGTCATCGAGGTAGTCGCCGAAGAAATACTCGTAGTCCTGATCGTCCCAGGTATCGCCCTTCTGAATGAGCTTCTGGACGAGCTTGGTATGGAGCTTCTGCGAGATCGCCACTAGAGACCCATCTTAATCGATCAATCCAATCGAAATTCCGTGCCCAAATAAATGCGCTTCACGTCTTGGTCCGCCGCGAGGAAATCCGGCGTCCCGCTGCGAAAGATGACGCCGTCGTGCACGATATATGCCCGATCCGTGATGCGCAGCGTCTCCCGAACATTGTGATCCGTGATCAACACGCCGATGCCGCGCTCCTTCAGGTGAAAGATGATGTTCTGAATGTCGGTGACCGCAATTGGATCGATGCCGGCGAACGGTTCGTCGAGGAGGATGAACCGCGGAGAAATCACGAGCGCGCGCGTGATTTCGGCTCGTCTTCGCTCGCCGCCCGACAGCGTATAGGCGGGCGCCTTTGCCAGCGGCGTGAGATTCAGTTCCGCCAGCAGCGACCGCAGCCGCTCGTGCCGCTCCGCGGCGCTCAGCCCGAGCGTCTCGAGGATCGCGAGGATGTTTTTTTCGACAGAGAGGCCACGAAAGATTGAGGGCTCCTGCGGCAGGTAGCCGATACCCTTCCGCGCGCGCACGTACATCGGGTCGTCGGTCACGTCTTCCCCATCGAGGAAGACGCGGCCCGAGTCGGGAACGGTCAATCCCACCGTCATGTAGAACGTCGTCGTCTTGCCCGCGCCGTTCGGGCCCAGCAGGCCGACCACCTCGCCGGAATTGACCTCGAGGCTGACGCCTTTGACTACCGTGCGCCCGCTGTAGGACTTGGTGAGGGAATCCGTGCGGAGCGTCGACATTCAGCGCGGGCGAGCGGGCGGGGCGGGCGTTGTCGAGCGTCCAGGCGCGGCCGTCGAGCGCGCGGGTGCGGCGGTCGTGCACGCGGGGCTGACGCCGCTGCGCGTCTGCGTGCGCTGTTCCTCGTTGCCGTCGACGATGATCCTGTCGGTCGATTTGAAGAAGGTCAGGGTCCGTCCGGTTGTCTCCCGGCACTTTTCGATCACTTTCACCGACTTGATGCCGGCGCCGGACATCACGTAACGCTCGTCGTCCGCGAAGTAGGTGAGGCGTTCGCCGGAGGCGTTGCGCGTGTCGAGCTTCAGGCTCACGCTGGTGTACGCCTCGAGGCGGTCGATGTGGCCGCCCTGCGGCGCAAGCAGGACTTCGATGCGATCCGCGCGAAGGTCGCCCTGCGGCCCGCTCAACTGCGCTTGCGCGGCGACGATGCCGGCGGCATTCTTCATCGAGTTGTACGTGATGGTGTGCGCGGCGTCCGCGTACCGGATTTCGGCGCCGTGCGCGATCGAGTTGCCGGTGTCGAGGACGATCGTCGATCGCGCGTTGCCCGATGCGAGGAAGTCGCCCTTGCTTTGATCGATGGCGATCGAGTCCGCGCGCACCGCGGTCTCGCCCTGCCACATCGTCGCGTTGCCGGTATAAATCGCCTGGCCCGCGGCGCCCTGGTAATCGAGCGCATCGGCATTGACGTTGGCCGGCTGGTCCTGTTTCATCAGGCCCGGCAGCTTCGTCGCATCCTTGCCTGCGGCCTTGTTGGCCTGCAGCATCGTCTTGACGCCGCCGCTCGCCTTCATCACGCGCGGGTCGAGCGTGACGTCGATCGTCAGCGCGTCGATGGTGACCTGATCGTCCGCCACGCGCGGCGGTGCGCCGGCCTCGACGCCGGTGAGCCGCAGCGATCCCTTCGTCGGGTCGTAGCGCGCTTCGCCTGATGCCGCCTGCAGGCCCTGTTCCTCGAACTTCACGGCGCCGCCGAAGACGGCGTTGCTGATCGCATCGTTCATCAGCGCGACGGTCAACGTCTTCGACCGCGCGGTGCGAGCGGGCGTCGATTTGCCGCTCTCTTCGCGGTACTCGACGTTGTCCGTGAATTTGGCGGCGGTCAATCCCCCTCCAGGCGCGCCGTCGGCATCGATTGCGCGAGCCTTGATGCTGCGCGCTGGCGAATCGGGCGAGCCGGGAAGATCGAGGCGCACGTTGTCGCGGCCGACGACCTTTGTGACGGAGCCGTCCGGCGCCAGCCTGATGTCGAGGGTGTCCCCGAGAAACTGCCGGCCCTTCGAACCGTTGTGGCCCGTCATCGCGATGGCGGCGCCGCCAATCAGCTGCGCATGTTCCAGCGCGCGCTCGCCTTCGGCCGCGTAGTTCAGGTTCATGTCGCGCGCGCTCATCGAGTCGACACCCGAGCCGCCGCCGACCACACGCGAGTCGCCGCGCAGCTCCATATTCGTGATGTGCTGCTCGCTCTCGGTGAGGTGCGCGACGCCCTGCCTGGCGTCGATCACCTGCTCGCCGCGCAGCGCATGGACGTTCCCGTCGAGCGTCAGCGTGTGCGCCATCCGATCGAGCGTGGATTTGCCCGACGTGAACTCCATCGTCGTGTTGCCGTGCTCGTCGCGCAGCGAAACGCGCGACTGGTCAGCCAGCGACAGGACGTCGGCGTTCTTGTCGTACGACATGCCGGTGCCGGAGCCCATCATCCGCTCGCGCTGGAACGTGACGGCGCCCGGCGCGATCATCAGTCCGGTATCCTGATTGAAGCTCGCGGTATCCGCCCTGACGATGAAGCCGTCGTCGGAGGTGAGCTGAACGCCGCCGGTGAGCTGAAGGTCCTTCTGCCGCTCGCCCGCCTGCGCCTCGCGTCCCGTCACGACGTAATCGCGCCCGCCGCGATTGCGGACCGTGATCTTGACGCCAACCAGCTTGGTCAGCCCGCCTTCGTAGGTGAGCTGCCGCTCCGCTTCGATCAGGTAATCCTGCTTGGTGCCACGAACCTGCTGGACGACATTGCCGGAGCTCTCGATGAGGGCTTTCGGATCAATGCGCGCCGGTGCGGTGGCGGGAACAGGCTTGGCGCGCTCCCCCATCGTCGCGTAGACGACGACGGCCGCAGCGATGCCGATCGCTGCCACCAGAAAGCGGGCCCATTTCTGCCACTTCATTCGATTAAGGATAACAGTTCATCCTTCCGCTTCCCGGTTCCCAGTTCGTGTTCAGGTGCTGGTTCAGTTCGGTATTCCGCGTTTGAGGTTAGTTGTTCGACGCTGCAGGTTCTACGTTCTTTATCGGCGTCTAGGCGCGAGGAATTTGCAGTTCCCGGAGCGAGACGTGTCGATTTCGGCGGAAATCTGGCGGGCATGTCGCGTGCTCATCGACGTCGCATGGGAAAAGGGGTTCAACGATTCGAGGACCTACGAGCATGGCAGGCGTGCGATGCCTTCAAGAGAGCGGTCTATGACTTGTGTGAGCAGAAGCCGATCGCGCGCGATTTTGGGCGGCGGAAGCAAATCGAGGAGTCATCTTCGCGAACCACCGCGCACATTGCCGAAGGCTTCGGCCGCTTCTATCCCGCCGATTTCGCGCGGTTCTGCGTGATCGCGCGGTCCTCGTTGATGGAATCGCAGAATCATCTGATCGACTTCGTCCACAAGAAATACATCACCGAGGATCGCAGACAGGAACTGAATCAGCTCGTCGTTACTGCGTTGGAAGAAGTGACCGGGCTGATTGAATACCTGCAATCGCCGGAAGCGCTCCGCAACGCACGCCGCGCACGTGAGCGACGAGTAGTATCGCGCGCCGAACGACAGGAACAGAGAACCGCCCGAACCAAGAAGAACAAGAACCAGAACGATGAACCGAACGTGAACCTGAACCCGAACGGTGAACGGTGAAGCGGAAGGGTGAACGACCGCTTAGCTGTCCGGAGCCCGGAAATCAGCGACAGAGAGCTGCAGGTAGCGCTCTCCATTGTAGGTGTCGTTTTCGAGCGAAAAGGCGAGGTCGATGGCGCCCTTGTGCTCGGCGACGAAGCTCTCGCGTTCCGACGCGCGCCAGGCGACGCCGCGCAGGATGCGGCCGTCCTGCTTGAACGCCATCTTCAGATGCCGGTCCTTCAGGCGGCGGGGACCGTCGACGATCTCCACGCGGCTCGTACGGAAGATGGGGCACGGGTTGCCGGCGCCAAACGGAGCGAGCGCCGAGAGCTCCGACACGACCTGCTCGTTGATCGACCGGAACGTGAGCGAGCCGTCGATCCAGAGGCGCGGACGCAGGTCGTCGGGCGTGAGGCAGCGGTCCGCGAAGTCGTTGACGCGCGCGCGCAGCTCGCGAATCTTCGCGGCGTCGATCGTCAGCCCCGCCGCCTGCTTGTGGCCGCCGAACTTCGACATGGCGTCGGCGGACGATTCGAGCGCCGCCAGCATGTTGAACGACGGAATGCTGCGGCAGGATCCATGCGCGACGTCGCCGTCGACCGAGATGACGATCGCCGGCCGATGGAACGCGTCCACCAGCTTCGAGGCGACGATGCCGATGACGCCCCGGTGCCAGCCGTCGCCGGCGACGACGATGACGGTGCGCGAGCCGACCTCGAGATCCGTCTCGACGATCTTCTTCGCCTGACTGACGATCTCCGCCTCTTCCTGCTGCCGCCGGAGGTTCTCGGAGTTGAGCTGCTCGGCGAGCGCCCGCGCCTCCTCCCCCATCGTCTCGTCGGAGGCGAGCAGCAGCCGCGCCGCAATGTCCGGCGTGCTCATGCGGCCGGCGGCGTTGACGCGCGGCGCGACGACGAAGCCGATGTGATAGCTGTCGATCTCGCGGCCGGTGAGGCCGCAGACGTCGAGCAGCGCGCGCAGGCCGATCTTGTGCGGCCCCTTCGACAGCATGCCGAGACCCAGCTTCGCGATGATGCGGTTCTCGCCGGTCAACGGAACGACGTCGGCGAGCGTGCCAATCGCGGCGACCTTCACGAACGCCGGCAGCCAGTGCGCGTGCCCGGTGCAATCGCAGAGTGCCTGCACCAGCTTCAGCGCCACGCCGACGCCCGCGAGGTTCTTGTCCGGATACAGGCAGTCGTGACGCTTCGGGTTGATCACCGCCAGCGCGTCGGGCAGCTCCGCGCCGGGCTCGTGATGGTCCGTGATGATCAGATCTATCCCGAGCTCGCGGGCGCGATTGGCCGCTTCCGCGGCGCGAATGCCGCAGTCGACGGAAATGACCACGCGCGCCCCATCCTGGTGGAGACGATCGAGCGTGGCCGGCTGCAGGCCGTAGCCGTCGCGGAAGCGCTCGGGGAGGAAGTGCACGACGTCGGCGCCGAGCAGCTCCAGCGCGCGGCGCAGGATCACCGTTGACGTCACGCCATCGACGTCGTAGTCGCCGTGAATGGCGATGCGATCCTTCGACGCAATCGCCGCGAGAATCCGATTGACCGCCGTCGACATGCCCGCCAGACGCAGCGGATCGTGAAGGTCGTCGAGCCGCGGCGACAGGAAGCGCCGCGCATCGTCCAGATTGCCGAGACCGCGGATGCAGAGCAGCCGCGCCGTCACCGGCGACACGCCGAGCTCGCGCGCGAGCACCTCACTGGGCCCCTCGTCGCACGCGACGTTCTCCCAGATCAGATCAGCCTTCATTGATGATCTGTTTCTTGAATGCCGATGTTCCCCATCTGGCGGAACTTCTGGTATCGCGCCTCGAGCCGGGTGGCGGAATCCATCGCCCACACCTCGCGCAGCGTGCGCTCGAGCGCCGCGTCGAGGAGCGAGGTGGCGAGCTCGTGGTTCGTGTGCGCGCCGCCGATCGGTTCCGCCACGATTTCGTCGACGACGCCGAAGTTGATCAGGTCGGGCGCGGTCAGCCGCAGCGCTTCGGCGGCCTCCACCTTCCTGCCGGCATCGCGCCAGAGGATCGCCGCGCATCCTTCCGGCGGGATCACGCTGTAGATGGCGAACTCGTGCATCAGGATGCGGTCGCCGATCGCAATGCCGAGCGCGCCGCCGCTCCCCCCTTCGCCGTGCACGATGACGACAATCGGCACGTCGAGCACGGCCATCTCGCGCAGATTCAAGGCGATCGCCTCGGCGATGCCGCGCTCCTCGGATTCGACGCCCGGATAGGCCGCGGGCGTATCGATGAACGCGATCACCGCCCGGCCGAACTTCTCCGCCAGCTTCATCGCGCGCAGCGCCTTGCGGTAGCCCTCGGGCCGCGCGTAGCCGAAGTTGCGATAGATCTTCTGCTTCGTGTCGCCGCCGGCACCCTTGTGATGGCCGACGATCATCACCGGCTCGTCCTTGTAGCGCGCGAAGCCGGCGACCATCGCGTGATCGTCCGCGAAGCGCCGATCGCCACTGATCTCGGTGAACTGCGTAAACATCCGGTTGACGTAGTCGAGCACCGTCGGCCGGTTCGGATGCCGCGCGACGAGCACCCGCTGCCACGGCGTCAGCCGGGCATAGATGTCCGCGCGAATCGATTCGATCCGCCGGTGCAGCTGATCGATTCCCTCCTGGCGCTGCGGCGTGCGCGGCAGCATCGACAATGCCTCGATCTCCTTGAGGAGGACCGCGATCGGCTCCTCGAATTCGAGCGTGTCAGGAGGCATTGACAGAGAAGGTCATCGAAGCGTGACTGATCCGCTGCCGCAGATCTTCTCGACCTCTGCAACAAGCGTCTCCGATGGCCGGACGCGGATGCCGTTGACGTCCACCGTGATGCGCATGTGGCGGTCGCGCTCGTGCAGGACGATGGCGACGCGGCGATCGCCCTTGTGCTGGGCGAACAGATCCCAGAGACGCTCGAACGTGGCACGGTCCGCCGGGGGCGTCGTCAGCTTGATTGCCACCGACGTGGCGAGCCGTTCGCGCACCAGGCCAATCGGCACGATCTCCGATGCGATGATCCGCGCCGACTCGTCGTCTCGCTCGAACTTCCCTTTCACCAGCACGGTGTTGCCATTCTCTGCCAGGTGCCCATGCTGCTTGAAGGCCTCGGGGAAGACGACGATCTCGATGCTGCCTGAGGCGTCGTCGAGCATGAAGACGCACATGCGGTCACCCTTGCGCGTCTTCAGCGGCCGCAGACCCGAGACGATGCCACCAATGGAGATCTCTTCGCCCTTGCCGTTGCCATTGGGCCGGCTGAAGCCGGCCCCTGCGTCGGCTGGAATCTCGTCGCCCTCCTCCGCTGGCTTCTTGATGTTGAGGTCGGCCGTCGTCTTCGCGCCGTACTCGCGCAGGTCCTCAGCGTAGCGGTCAATCGGGTGGCCGCTCCAGTAGAGGCCGAGCGCTTCCTTCTCGTAATTGAGCTGCTCGATCTCGGTCCAGGAAGGAACTTCAGGCAATGCGTGCCCCGGCGCGCCGCCCGCGTGGTCGTCGCCGCCGAACAGGTCGTGCTGACCCAGATCGTTGTCGCGCTGTTTGCGCGCACCGTGCTCGCACGCCGCATCGACGGATGCAAGCAATCGAGCGCGGCCCGATCGCAAATGATCTCGATTCACCAACAGCGAATCGCACGCACCCGACTTGACAAGCGCCTCGAACACCCGCTTGTTCGCCAGGCGCAGATCGAGGATCTCGCACAGCGCGTGCAGCGCCGGGATGCGTCCGCCCAGCTGCGCGCGCGCGAGGAGGATCGAATTGATCGCTCCCTCGCCGAGTCCCTTGATCGCCGTGAGGCCGAAGCGGACACCCTTGCCCCGCTCGACCGAGAAATTCAGCTCGCTCTCATTGATGTCCGGCGGCAGCACCGGGATGCCGCGCTCGCGCGCCTCGGCGAGATACATCGCGAGCTTCTCGGTGTTCTGCGCTTCAATCGTGAACAGCGCCGCGGCAAAGTGCCACGGGTAATTCGCCTTCAGGTATGCCGTCTGATACGCCAGGACTGCATACGTCGTCGAGTGCGACTTGTTGAAGCCGTACCCGGCGAAGAACTCGATCTGTTCGAACAGCTTGATCGCCTTCTTCTCGTTGATGCTCTTCGCCTTCGCACCCTCGAGAAACGCGTCGCGCTGCTTGGCCATGACCTTGGGATCCTTCTTGCCCATGGCCTTGCGAAGCACGTCAGCCTGACCGAGCGTGAAGCCCGCGACCGCCTGCGCGATGCGCATCACCTGTTCCTGATAGGCGATGACGCCGTAGGTCTCCGAGAGGATCGGCTCGAGCTCCTTCAGCTCGTACTTCACCTCGCGCTTCCCCTGCTTGCGCTCGACCCAGTCGTCCACCATGCCGCTCTTCAGCGGTCCAGGTCGATAGAGCGCGTTCAACGCAATCAGGTCGTCGATGCGCGTCGGCTTCGCCTTGCGCAGCAGCTCGCGCATCCCGGAGCTTTCGAACTGGAAGATGCCGTAGGCCGCGCCCTCCTGAAACACCTTGAAGGTCTTCGCATCGTCGAGCGGGATGTTGTCGATGTCGAGGTCGATCCCCTCGGTCCGCTTGATCTCCTTGAGCGCGTCGTCGATGAGCGTCAGCGTGCTCAGCCCGAGGAAATCCATTTTCAGGAGGCCGACACGCTCGACCTCCTTCATGTTCCACTGCGTCGTCAGCTCGTCGCGCTGCCCCTTGTAGAGCGGCGCGTAGTCGGTAATCGGACCTGGCGCGATCACCACGCCAGCGGCATGGACCGATGCGTGGCGTGACATCCCCTCGAGGCGCTTGCCGATCTCGATGACTTCCTTGACCTTCGGATCGTTCGTCCACATGTCTTTCAGGACGGGGTTCTCGTTCAAGGCCTTGTCGAGGGTCATGTCGAGCGTCGGCGGAATCTGCTTCGCGATGCGATCGACGTCCGCGTACGGCATCTCGAGTACACGGCCGACGTCGCGGATGACGGCCTTCGCCTTCATCGTCCCGAACGTGATGATCTGCGCGACGTTTTCCCGCCCGTACTTGCGCGTGACGTAGTCGATCACCTCGCCGCGGCGCCGCTCGCAGAAGTCGACATCGATATCGGGCATCGAGATGCGTTCCGGGTTGAGGAAGCGCTCGAAGATGAGATCGAAGTCGATGGGATCGACGTCCGTGATGCGCATGCACCAGGCGACGAGCGAGCCGGCGGCGGATCCGCGGCCGGGGCCGACAGGGATGTGTTCCTCGCGCGCGTAGCGGATGAAGTCCCAGACGATCAGGAGATAGCCGGGGAACCTCATCTTCTTGATCATCTCGATCTCGTACTCGAGACGACGCTCGTACTCGTCGATCGTATGACGGAGGTGCCCCCAGATGGCCAGCTCGCGCAGCCGCGGCAGCCTCTGCGCAAACCCTTCGCGCGCCACGTGCTCGAAGTAGCTGTCGATGGTGAAGCCTTCGGGCACGCCGAAGGTCGGCAGGTGGTTCTGCCCCTTCGGAATCGTGACGTTGCAGCGCTCGGCAATGAGCAGCGTGTTCTTCAGCGCGTCGGGGATGTCCTTGAAGACAACGCCCATCTGCTCGGACGTCTTCAGGAAGAACTGATCGCCGTGGTAGCGCAGGCGCTGCGCATCGTTGACGGTCTTGCCGGTGCCGATGCAGAGCAGGATGTCGTGCGGCTGATGATCGCCCTGCTTCAGATAGTGCACGTCGTTCGTGCAGACGAGCGGCAGGTTCAGCTCGTGCGCGAGCGGCAACAGGCCTCGGTTGACGATCTTCTGTTCCTCGATCCCCTGATACTGCATCTCGAGGAAGAAGTTGTTCGGCCCGAGGATGTCGCGGAGACGGCCGGCCGCTTCGAGCGCGGGACGCGCCTGCTCGACCTTCAGCGCGCTCGCCACCTCGCCCTTGAGGCAGCTGCTGAGGCCGATGAGGCCTTTCGAGTGCCGCGCGAGCAGCTCCTTGTCGATGCGCGGCCGGTAGTAAAAGCCTTCGGTATAGCCCGCCGAGACGAGCTTGATCAGGTTCTTGTAGCCCTCGTCCGTCTCCGCGAGCAGCACGAGGTGATTCGTCTCGGTCTGCGGTCCCGTCTTGTCGAAGCGGCTCCCCTGCGCGACGTAGACCTCGCAGCCGAGAATCGGCTTCAGTCCGCGATCGCGCGCGTGGTCGTGGAAGACGACCGACGAAAACAAGTTGCCGTGCTCCGTCACCGCGAGCGCCGGCATCTTCAACTTGACGGCTTCATCCAGCAGCTCGTCGATGCGGCAGGCGCCATCGAGGAGCGAGAATTCGGTGTGTAAGTGCAGATGGACGAATTCAGCGGCCATCTATTCCCATTCGATCGTTGAAGGTGGTTTGCTGCTGATGTCGTACACCACGCGGTTGATGCCGCGCACCTCGTTGACGATGCGAGAGGAGATCGTCGCGAGCAGGTCGTGCGGGAGACGCGCCCAGTCGGCGGTCATGCCGTCGAGGCTCTCGACCGCGCGGATCGCGATCGTGTACTCGTAGGTCCGCGCATCGCCCATCACGCCGACGCTCTGCACCGGCAGCAGCACCGCGAAGCTTTGCCAGAGGCGCTCGTACCACCCCGCCTGGCGGATTTCCTCCGCGACGATCTTGTCCGCGAGGCGCAGCAGGTCGAGGCGCGGCCTGGTGATTTCTCCGATGACTCGCACCGCCAGTCCCGGGCCCGGGAACGGCTGGCGGATGACGAACTCCTTGTCGAGGCCGAGATCGCGGCCGACCGGGTAGAGCGTCCCCTGCGCCAGGAAATCGAAGCGGCCAAGCTCGTTGGCGCGCGTCTCGAACACGTCGATGAAGGTCGCGCCGATGATCTTCCGCTTCTGCTCGGGATCGGTCACGCCGGCGAGCCGCTCGAGGAACGTGCTCGACGCATCGACGAAGTCGAGCGGCAGCTGCATCTTCTCGCGGAAGCGCTTGACGATCTGGTTCGCCTCGTCGTCGCGCAGCAGCCCGTTGTCCACGAAGATGCACGTCAGCCGATCGCCGATCGCGCGATGAATGAGCATCGCGGCGACCGTTGAATCGACGCCGCCCGACAATCCGCAGACGACCTTGCCGTTGCCGACCTGCAGCTTGATGCGCTCCGTCGCTTCTTCGATGAACGACGCGATCGTCCAGTCGCCCGTGCACCCGCAGACGCCGTAGGCGAAGTTGCGAAGAATCGCGAGCCCGTGATCCGTGTGCGCGACCTCCGGATGGAACAACAGCGCGTACAGTTCGCGATCGGGCGCTTCCATCGCGGCGATCGGCGCCGTCGCGCTCGTTGCCGCCACATGAAATCCCGGCGGCACCGCATTCACATCGTCGCCGTGGCTCGCCCAGACGCGGAGCTCGGACGGCACCCGCGTGAAGAGCCGCGGCGGCGCGCCGTTGCCGGTGACGCGCACGTGCGCGTGGCCGAACTCGCGCTGCCCGGAACGGCGGACTTCCCCGCCCAGCACATCCGTCATCAGCTGCATGCCGTAGCAGATGCCGAGCACCGGCGTGCCGAGCTCGAACAGTTCAGGCGCGCACTTCGGCGCGCCCGCTTCCGACACGCTCTTCGGCCCACCTGAGAGAATGATCCCGACGGGGTTTTTCTCTCTGATTTTCTCGAGCGGCGTGTTGAACGGAACAATCTCGGAGTACACCGACAGCTCACGCAGCCGTCGAGCGATCAACTGCGTGTACTGCGAGCCAAAATCCAGGACGAGAATGGTCTGGTGGGGCACGAACGGCGGTATTATCCCACAAGGAATAGTGCCTCGACGGACCCGCCCTACGAGATTTGCGATCTTTCTGATCGCGTCGATCGTCTCAACCACCTTCTGTTGGGGCGCCGAACCGAAAAAGAAAAAAGTCGAACCTGTGCCGTTGCCGCTGCTCCCAGTGGTGCAGGAATGGATCGCGACGTTGGACGATCTGCCGACCGCCGGCGGCGCGATGGATGCGGAGCGCGTCTACATTCCGCTGCAGCCGGAGCAGATCGTCGCGCTGAGCCGCGCGACCGGCATGAGGATCTGGAAGCGCGACATCGAGTCGAAGTGGCCGCCGCTCGTCGTCGGCGACGCGCTCTTCATCGTCGCCAGCGACGAGATCCACGCGGTGGATGCGGCGACCGGCGCCGAGCGCTGGCGCATCCCATTCGATCATCAGCTGACGGCGCCGCTCGTCTCGAGCGGTTCCTCTCTGATCGCTGTTGCCGACCAGGGACTGGTCACGATGATTGCCGTCGCTGATGGACGAACGCTCTGGGTGCGCGAGCTCGGCGCGCCCTCACGATTTGCGCCGGCGCTCGACGGCACACGCGCGATCTTCGCGCTCGACGACAGCCGTCTCGTCGCGCTGCGCGTGATGGACGGACGCGTCGACTGGGAACAGAAGCTCGATGGCAAGTTGAATCAGCCGTCGTTTGCGAAGGACCGCGTGTTTGTCGGGACGAACACGAACCTGCTCTACGCGCTCGATAACGAGAACGGCCGCCTGGCGTGGAAGTGGAAGGCGGGCGGCGACGTGATCGGCACGAGCGGCGATGCGAAGGGCGGCGCCTACTACGCCTCGCTCGACAACGTGGTGCGCGCCGTCAATCGCGGCAACGGGAATCAGCGATGGATCAAGGAGACTCCGACACGGCCGCTCTTCCCGCCGCAGACGCTCGGCTACGGCGACGGGAAGTTCTACGAAGAGATCGTCGTGCTCACCGGCGTGACGTCGGAGATCGACGCGTTCGCGACGAAGAACGGAATGATCGTCGGCATGTATCAGCCGCCGACCGGTGGCGACCTGCAGGGGCCGCCGCTGATCGATCCGGATCTGAAGCCGTATCAGGTGGCGATGGTGGTGATCACGCGCGACGGCCGCGCGCTCGGCCTCACACCATCGGCGATGATGCTCGCGGAACCGGCCAACGTGCCGTTCACGACGGAATTACCCGGGCGTCGCCTCGCACGGGAACGCATTACCCCTCGCGCGACGCGCTGAATGTATTCTTCCTTCTTCTTTCGTTTCTTCATTTCAATTTCCGAGGGGCGGGTCTGAAGACCCGCCCCTACACTACCGATTTATCGCGCGCGGATCGGTCTGGCGCGGCGCGTGCACACGGGCGCGCGCATGGCTCGCGCGCCGGCTCCGAGACTCGCCAAGGCCGACTACATTGGTCGTCGCGGCTACTTTCTGACGGTCATTCATGCCGGACCACGTGCACTTCGTCGTAGAAGGCCAGCGCAATGATTCGGACTTGTTCGAGCTGGTTCGCGTTTGGAAATCAGAGACGGCGTTTCATTTCAAACGCGCAACGCGTCGTCCCCTATGGCAAGCGCAGCTTCTTCGACCGCGCCATGCGTGATCACGACGAGATGGTGGCGTTTGCACGCTACGTAATCGAAAATCCGGCCCGGGCCGGATTGCCCGAAGAACGGCGTCGTTATCCTTTTGTCGGATCGGATACGACGACGATTGAGCAAATTCTCCACCGCGATCTGCCGCGGGGAATGTCTCGCAATTCGTCGTCTAAATTCGTAGTGTAGGCGCGCGTCTTCAGACCCGCCCCCAGGGGATGATTGAGAAAAGAGATTACGCGACGGGAGTCGGCATCATCGCTCTTGCGAGGCGTGCGGCACCCTCGCGGATCCGATCGGGCGCCGGCCAGGAGAATGACAGGCGGACGCGGCCGTGGCCGCTGCCGTCCACGCAGAATGCGCTGCCGATGACGAACAGGACGCCCTGCTCCATCGCCTTCTCGAGCAGCGCAATGTCCTCGAACCCGTCAGGCAACTGTGCCCACAGGAAGAAGCCGCCCTTCGGCTTGATCCACGAGAGGCGATCGCCAAACTGATCGCGCAGCGTCTGCTCCATGACGTCGCGCCGATCGCGATACAACTTGCGCAGCGCCGCCGCCTGACGATCCAGCACGCCGCGCGCGATCGACTGATGGACCACGCGCTGGTCGAGGATGCCGCACATCAGGTCCATCGACTGCTTCGCGGTATCGAAGCGCTCGACGATCGGCGCCGGCGCCGCGACCCACGCGACGCGGAAGCCTGGCGCCAGCGTCTTCGAGAACGTGCTCAGGTAGATCACCCGTCCATGGCGATCGTCGGCCTTGAGCGGCCGCGTTTCCGCCGCGGTGGCGACGTCCTCGAAATACAGCTCGCCGTACGGATCGTCCTCGACGATCAGCATGTTCCGCCGCTCCGCCCACTCGAGCAGCCGCTGCCGCTTCTCGAGGCTGAGGAGAATTCCCGCCGGATTCTGGAAATTCGGCACCAGATACAGCAGGTTGACGCGCGACCCCGCTTTCCGCTCGCGCATGCAGGACGCGTCGAGATCCTCGAGATTGATCCCGTCCGCATCCTGCCTGACGCCAACCAGCCGGCACTGCGCGTTGCGGAACGCCGCGATCGCGCCCGTGTAGGTCGGCACCTCGACGAGCACCACATCGCCCGGCGCAATCAGCACGCGCGCGGTCAAGTCCAGCCCCTGCTGCGACCCGCTCGTCGTCATGACCTCGGTGAGGTCTGCCTTGATGCCGCGCTTCTCGAGCACTCCGAGAATCGATTCGATCAGCGGTCGATAGCCGCGCGTTGGCCCGTACTGCAGCACGGAGCCGTCCTTCCCGGAGAGCAGCTCGCTCGCGATCGCGCGGAACTCCTCCCATGGAAACCCCGCCGGGTCGGGATAGCCGGCGGCAAACGAGATCAGGTCACCACTGCGTGAGGCGATGACCTGCCCCATCTTCCGCAGCACCGACTCATGAAGGCTGCGGCCGAGCGGAGACAGAAACGAGTCGTATGAATTCATGCGGATTCGGAAGGCCGCCTGAAGGCGGCCTCGACGTACGTAGGGGCCGGCTTCAGCCGGCCCTCCCGGTAGAGACGAAGGTACGCGCCAATCGAGGTCAGCCCCAGGAACTGGAACACGATGCCGCGGAAAATCCAGGCGAGCAGCTGCAGCGGCAGCACCGCGAGACCGATGAACGGGACGAACGCGATCAAACCGAGCGCCGCGGTCGCCAGGAACGAGACGCCGGTCGCGGCGACGACGAGCGCGAGGATGACGCCGAAGACCAGGCTCACGCCGCGCCGCTGCTGGCGGACGAACGCGCCCATGTGGCGCCACCCCTTGGCGACGCTGCAGTCCTCCGCCGCGATGACGATTTGCATCAGCAGGTACATGAGGTTGATGATCGTGATCCAGCAGACGAACCCAACGGTCATGACGAACGTCAGCAGCCCGCCGAGATCGCCGCGGAATCCGGACTCGTATGCCGCCACGAGATACAGTCCGCCCGAGACGAGATAGATCGCCATCAGCATGAAGCCGAGGCGCATGTAGCGCGGAAAGAGCGCTCGCGCCGAGTCGATGAAGACCTCCGCCGAGAATCGCGATGCGCGCGAGACGACGTCGAAATGGAGGGGCGGCTGCTCGATGACGCCCGCTTCGCGCTCGCCGCGCACGAGCACCGCGACGGCGCCGGCTTTGATCAGAAACACGAACAGCGAGCCGCCGACGACCACCACCCCGAGCGACAGCAGAAACGCCGTCAGCACCACCGGATGCGAGAGGAGCGACGTGATGATGGTCCCGGCCATCTCGCGCCATTCGAGATCGAGCAGGTCCTCCGGCGCCGTGCCGATCACCAGGCCGACGAGGAACAACCCGCCGAGCACCGGGGTGGCAATGAGCAGCTTGAAGATCGAATCAGCGGTCGCCTGAATGAGGGTGACGGGCCAGTTGGCCAGTGCCACCAGCGCGCCGCGCTTGAGGATCGGTTTGATGAATGGTTCGGTATCCACTGCCTGACTTCATGTTAAATCATCAATAGTGGACTCGCCGCTTCGCCGTGTGCTCCCGATCGCGCTGACCGGCGCGGTTTGCGTGCTGGCGGTGATCGCCGCGGGGCGCATCGCGGAACGCATCGTGCTCGGCGCGGACGCGGCGGCGGTGCGGGCGCGGGTGGATCGCGACATCCGCGGCGCATTTGCGGTGATGTCCGCGGGGCTGCAGGCCATCGCGCGCGGCGTGGCGAACGCCGACGCGCTCGTGGCGGCGACCCGCGGCGACGAGGCGGCCGCCCGCCAGCTGTTCGACGCCGCGCAGCGCGTCGCCGTGGCGCGGACGCCCGACGTCGAGCTCGCGGTGACGGCCTATGCCCCCGATAGCCGTCCGCTCGCCTGGGCCGGCCGGCCGTCGGAGCTGCCGAAGGACCGCGTCGAAGGCGACGAAGCGTGGTTCATCGCACAAGGCGCGCTCGGGTTGCGTCTCGTGTATGCCATGCCGGTCACCGACGCGCACGGCATTCGCGTCGGCACCATCGCGGCCGAGCAATCGATTCGCCCTCCGACATCGTCCGGCGCCGTCACGCGCGTCGATCAGTTTCAGTTTCCCGGCGAGCTCGTGCCGGTGTCCCTCGAGCTCGCATTCGAAGACATTCGCACCACTCCCGATCCGGATCGCATCGACATCACCGGCCCGACGGGCCGGCATCTGGTCACCGCGGTCATCACGCCGTCGGATCTCGCGCAGGCACGCGCGCACTGGCGTCAGATGACGCTGTCGATCGCGGAGATGACCGGCGCGGTCTTCGTCCTGCTGCTCTGCGGCCCGCTGCTCGATCTGCGAGACACCGCCCGTCGCGCGCCGCCGTATGCGCTGGCGACGCTCGCCGCCGGCGCCGCGATTGGCGGCGGACGACTGCTCTTCCGCACCGCGTCGCCCGCCGACTGGTGGGATGCGCAGATCTTTTCCGGCCAGGCGTATGCCTCCCCGGAGCTGCGGCCGCTGCTCGCCTCGCCATTCGATTTCCTTGCGACCGCGGCGGCGGCCGCGGGCCTCGTGGCGCTCGCCTTCTTCGCCTTCGAGGCATGGCGTGTCTATCGCCGTCATGCGCGCATCACGATCGACTCGCCTGCCGCGCTGATCGCCTTCTTCGCGGCGCAATTGGTGTCGGGCGTCGTCGCCGTGGTGATGCTCGCGGCGCAACACGCATTGCTGGCGGATACGGTTGCCAACACCACGCTCGATCTCCTCCATTTCTCCCTTCACCCCTGGAACACCGCTCTCACGGCACTGCAGGTTGGTATCGTCATCTGGGATGCCACCGCGCTCGCGTTGATCGTGCTGATCTTCAGGGCGGCGTATCTGCCGTGGTGGATCGTTCGCAACCCGGTTGAAAGGACGCTATCGCCAGGGATCGCAGGCCTTCCGCCTCACGCTGTTGTCGATTGGGCTGATCCTGCCCGCGCTCGCGTTCTACGCCGACATCTTCGAGCTCGCGCACCGTGCGAAGACGCAGCTGGTCGAGACGCGCTACGGTCCGCAGGCGCTCAATCAGCGGCAGACGATTCAGACGCTGATGCAGCAGAGCCTGCGGCAGATCGACGGCTTTCCGGGACTGGCGGATCTCGTCTCGGTGCCGCCGGGACCGGAGGGCTCCGAAGCGGTCACCGATCGCGCGTTCCAGGTGTGGCGGATCACGGGTCTCGCGATGTTCCCGATCACGTCGTCGGTGGAGCTCTTCGGCCCCGATGGACATCTGGTCAGCCGCTTCGCGTTCAATCTCCCCGACGACCTGAACGCGGTGCCGACCTCGGAGGAGCAGGTCTGCGTATGGGATGTCTTCGAGGAGGTCTCTCCTTTCTTCGCGGTTGAACGGCGCATTCTCAGCGCGAGCCGAGCGGTCTGCGTCAACGATCCGAGCGGCGCCTCTCACGTCGTCGGCTCAATCGTCGTGCACGCGCTGCTCGACTACGCCAACCTGCCATTCATCGCGTCGAAGAGTCCGTATGTAGAGCTGCTGCGTCCGGCGGAGCCGACGCGCGAGGAAGGCGTCTCCGGCGGCGACATCGAGTTCGCCGTCTATGGGTGGAGTCAGACGCCGCTCTATTCGTCGGCTGAACGCGCGTGGCGCATGGACCAGGCGGCCTTCGAGCGTCTGGTGTCATCCCGTATGGCGATCTGGGCGCGGCTCGAGCGCGACGATCAGCCGTACGACGTCTACCTGCTCAGCGATCGCGGCGGCATCTACGCGCTCGGCTTCCCTGTCGTGACGCTGCTCGGCCACATGATGAACCTGGCGGAGCTGACCGTCATCTGCGCGCTCACGTTCCTCGCGCTGGTTGTGCTCGCCGCGATTTTCAGCACCGTGGCGCGGCGCGCCACCAGCGCGCGTGCGCTGCTGCGCGAGGTGCGCGCCAGCTTCTACCGCAAGCTCTTTCTCGCCTTCGTCGCCGCCACGGCCGTTCCCGTCGTCGCGCTCGCCGTTGTCACCAGCAACTACGTCGCCGATCAGATGCGCGGCAACGTCGAACAGGAAGCGGTCCGCACCGCCTCAGCGGCGCAAAGGGTGGTCGAGGATCTGGTGGCGCCGCGCGCCGCGCAGCAGGGCGTCCGCATCGACGACAACCTGATGGTCTGGGTCAGCCGGCTGATCGATCAGGACGTCAACATCTTCAGCGGACCTCGCCTGCTCGCGACGAGCGAGCGGAATCTCTTCGCCTCGGGCGTGCTTCCCGTGCGCACGCCCGCGGACGTCTACGTCGCGCTGGCGCTTCGCAACGAGGCGGCGACCGTGGCCAGCGAGCAGATTGGCGGCGCGCAGCCGTTCCTCGTGGCCGGCACGCGCATGACCGCGCGGCAGATTGACGCGCTGCTCACCGTGCCGCTGGCGTCACGCGCGCAGGAGATCGAAGGCCAGATCGATACGCTCGATCGCCGCGTGCTGCTGGCGGCGCTCCTCTTCATCTTCGCGGGCGCCGGCATCGGCTACTCGATGGCCGAGCGCATTGCCGATCCCGTGAATCGCCTGACGCGCGCCACGCGCCGCATCGCCGGCGGCGAGTTCAACGCGCGCATCGCGGCGACTTCGTCGGACGAACTGGGCAGACTGGTCGAGGATTTCAATCGGATGGCGCGCGACCTCGAACACCAGCGCACGGAGCTCGAGCGCACGAACCGTCTCGAGGCGTGGGCCGAGATGGCGCGCCAGGTGGCGCACGAGATCAAGAACCCGCTGACGCCCATTCAACTCAACGCCGAGCATCTGCGGCGCGTGAACACCGATCGCGGCGAGCCGCTCAGTCCCGTGCTCGATCAGTCGGTCAACGCCATCCTTCAGCAGGTCAAGCTGCTGCGGCAGATCGCGTCGGAGTTCTCGAGCTTTGCCTCGTCGCCCACGGTGCAGCGTGCGTCTGTCGATCCCGCGGCGATGCTGCATGAGATCATCGACCCGTATCGAAGCGCGCTTGCCGGCCGGATCGACTTCACCGCGGATGTCCCGTCCGCCCTGCCGCCCGTCTACATCGATCGAACGCTGATCACGCGGGCGCTGACCAACATCATCGAGAACGCGCTGCATGCCATGGGCTCCAGCGGGGCGCTCACCATCGTCGCGACGCGTGATGACGAGGTCGTGCGGATTGCGGTGTCGGATACCGGCGCGGGAATGGATGCGGACGCACTCGCCCGCGCCTTCGAGCCGTACTTCTCGACGAAGGCGAGCGGCACGGGCCTCGGGCTGCCGATTGCGAAGCGCAATGTCGAGTTGAATGGCGGAGCGCTTACCGTGGCGAGCGAGCTAGGTCGTGGAACGACCGTGGAAATCGCACTTCCGCTGGCCGAGACCGCGGAGCCTGTTGAAACCACGAAGAACCCGAAGGACACGAAGATAGTCTAGAACGTCAGACCTTCGTGTTCGTCGCGACCTTCGTGGTTGAAATATTTTCGAGCTCTTGTCCGTGCCGATGCAGGCGTGACCACGCCCACATCACCGGACCCGAGATCATGTAGGCATACGCGATCACGACGAGCATGATCTCGTGCGCGGACAGCAGCGCCAGGCCAAGCGCGAGGAGCGCGAGCACGGGATACGCGCGGCGCGACTGCAGGTCGACCGTCTTGAAGCTGTAGAAGCGGATCGTGCTGACCATCAGCAGGCCCGGCACGATCACGAGCGCCAGCACCGCAACGGCCTCGAGCGGGGAGCGAAATCCCTGCGGATACAGAAAGATCGTCGTCGCCGGCACCGCCGCCGCGGCCGGACTCGGCAGACCGACGAACCACTTCTTGTCGACGCTGCCCGTCTGAATGTTGAAGCGGGCCAGTCGAATCGCGGCGCCCGCGACGAAGACAAACCCCGCCGCCCATCCGAGCCGCCCGAGCGGCTGCAGGCCCCACTGGAACGCCATGATCGCGGGAGCAACGCCGAAGGAGATGACGTCGGCGAGCGAATCGAACTCGATGCCGAACTGGCTGGTCGTGCCCGTCATGCGCGCGACGCGGCCGTCGAGCATGTCGACGATGATGGCGAGGCCGATGAGCGGCGCGGCCTTCTCCAGCTCGCCGCGCATTGCGTAGACGATGCAGGCGTAGCCGCTGAACATGTTGGCGAGCGTCAACATGCTCGGCAGAAGGTAGACGCCGCGGCGGAAGCGGCGCGCCGCCTTGTCGCTGGAGCGCCGCGGCGGCGTGAACACGCGAATTCTCGGCGGTGTTCGTTCCTCGTCAGTCATCCGGTGTAAGGCGGGGCTGTCCGCCCCGCCAACCTCGCAATAACCGTTACGCCTCCGACGACCTTGTCGTTGACCTTCACCGCAACCTGCGCGGTCGCGGGGATGAAGATGTCCATCCGCGAGCCGAACTTCATCACGCCGAACCGATCGCCCGCGTGGACCTCATCGCCTTGCTTGATGCGGCAGACGATACGCCGCGCGAGCACGCCGACAATCTGCCGCATCACGATCGGCTGACCGTGATGATCGATCGTGACCTCGGTGAATTCGTTCAGGTCCCCCGCTTCGTGCCGGTAAGCCGGCAGGAAACGGCCGGGATGATACTCCACCTTGGTCACTCGCCCACCAACCGGCAAACGGTTGACGTGGACGTCCATCGGCGACAGAAAGATGCTGATTTGCTGCCAGTCGCCCGGCGGGCACGCTTGCCCCGCGGGTGCGCCGGCGATCATCACGCGGCCGTCAGCCGGCGACAGGACCGCATCCGTATCCTTCGTTATCGGCCGGTCGGGATCGCGGAAGAAGAACAGGAAAAAGCAGGCAAGGACGACGAAGATCGCCGCGCCGCCGGCGCCGATGAACCAGAGCGCAGCGATAGCGAGAATCAGCGAGCCGCCGATGAACGGCCAGCCCGCCGGATCGATCCGCATCTCTGTAGTGTAGGCCGGGACCCGTGTGCGCTTGTTACGAAGCGCGGCTGTGCTGGCGCGCGTACTCGCGCAGGATCGATTCCATCTGATCCTTGAGCGCCAGTTTCTTTTTCTTGAGGTTGGTTTCTTCGACTTGTTCGGTGACTGAGAGGTAGTGTTTCTCGATGAGCTGATGGAGGCGATCGTCCAACTGGTGGTGCTGCTCGGCTAGCGTTCGGAACTGTGGGTCGCTGGCCAGCAGGTGGTTCTTCACTTCCTGGGCTTCTGCTGCGCTCATACGCCGCCCTCCTTATATCGAAAGGTCGGTTAATCGGTCGCTACGCGAACGTTACCATACGTTCACAAAGCGGAGACGAGAAATTCACCTCTGCCGCGAAAAAAGTCAGCCAACCTGATCATCGCGCCACAGGATCAACGCGTCTTCAACGGGGTTCGTGTAGTAGTTGCGTCGCGTTCCTGCAACGTAGAAGCCAAGCCGTTCGTACAAACGGCGCGCGCCCGTGTTGCCCGTCCGCACTTCGAGCGTCGCGCGCTTTGCGCCAAGTCGCTTTGCCTCCGCGAGCACGTGATCCATCAACGCCGTACCGTACCCGCGGCCGCGGTACTGCGGCCGCAACGCGATGTTGTTGATGTGGATCTCGTCGAACACGAGCCAGAAGGCGCAGAAGCCGGCGACGGAACACTCCGGCGTGCGGACGATGTAGATGTGGCAGACGGCGCGGTTCTGCAGTTCCCAGTTGTACATCTCGCGCGTCCAGGGACTGGTGAACGACTCGCGCTCGACTTCGAGGACGCCCTCGAGATCCTGCTCTCCTTCAAGGAGGTCGATGCGGAAAGCTGGAACGACGTTCATGCTCGCGCTCTCGCTGATTCTGCATCTGACCGTCGCACATAGATTGGACGAATCGCGTGCGGCGCCGGACGGTTCCCGTTCTTGTACTCGATCGTGGCGAGCATGGCGATCACCGCCGCCAGCAGCGGCGCCGATGGATCCGCAATCCGCGCCGCATGGCCGAGGCGCGACACTATGAGATCTCTATATGTCTCCGCCCCATCCCCTATGAACAGGACATCGTTGGTGTAGGGCGCGGGTTTACCCCGCGCCAAATCGTCCAGTAACTCTGCCGGCTTGGCGACCACCGGATCCGCGGCCAGCCGGCCATCTTCGAAGAGCGTCGCGTACACGTCGCCGCGCCACGCATCCACCCACGCGGCGATGCGCGAGCCGAGAAAGGCGGGCGACGCGACCGCGCGCAGCGCCGCGAAGCCCGAGGTGCCGATCAGCGGTTTCCCCGTTCCGAACGCCAGCCCCTGCATCGTTGCGATGCCGATGCGCAGGCCCGTGAACGATCCAGGTCCCGTCGCCACCGCGAACGCATCGACGTCGGAGAGACCGACGCCGGAGAGATCCAGGATGTCGCGCAGCGCGCCCGGAAGCTGCAGCGCGAGCTGCCGCGAAGTGTCGATCGCCTCCTCGTTGATGACGACGCCATCGCGCGCCACCGCGCAGCTCGCCTTCGGCGTCGTCGTATCGAGAGAGAGGAGAAGCACACGAAGAATTTAAACCACGAAGGTCGCGAAAAACACGAAGTTCAAGAAATCTTCGCGTTTTTCGTGTCCTTCGTGGTGAGACATTACTTCGTGGTCGTGGCCGGCGCCGTATTCAGCTTGATCGGCTGCACGAGCGCGCCGTTGCCCGCGATATCCCACGCCGCAAAGCGGACCCACTTCTTCCCCGTCGCATCGAACGGGATCTCGAAGTGTCGCGAGCTGAAACCGCCCGCTTCCGCCGTCGAGATGATCTGGCGATCCGTGTGCTGGCCGTCGCCCCACACGACCTCGACGAAGTCGAGCGGGAACGTCCACCCGACGTCGGCGACGATCTTTTTCTGATTGCCCGCGCCCTGGACGCTGTAATTCGGGATCAGAATCTCGCCCGTCGAGATGAAGTAGTCGCCGCGCTGCAGCACCTTGATGATCGAGCTCGTGTCGTCAGGCGTCGGCACCGAATCGAGCTTCAGGTAGTTGATCGGCTGGAAGCCGTAGATGTCGTCGCCCGGCGCCTGCGTCTGCACCTCCGAGATCGCCATGATGTATTTCGGCGGCGTCGGATCGTTGGCGAACCAGTTGCTCGCCTCGTCGAGCAGCGGCAGGCAGCGGTTCTCACAGAGGCGACGCTCGGAGCGATCGATCCCCATGCCCCACCGGTAGCCGAAGCTCACGAAGTGCGGGTCCTTGAAGAACCACTTGTCCTTGTAGCCGTCCGGGTAGCCCGTATTGTTCTTCGTGCGCGGATGCGGCATCGACAGAATGATGTCCTCGCGCTTGGCCATCTCCATCAGATCTTCAGGGCTGCCGATGTTGTAGACCTTGCCGTACTTCGGATGCTGCTCGACCAGCGGTTTGCCGTTGGCGCGTCCGTAGACCCAGTACACGGGGTGCGAGTAGAGCATGTCCGTGTGGCCGCCAAGCACACTGCCGTAGAACTCGTGATCAGGCATCACGAGGAAGTCCTTGTCCGAATGCCGCTTCGCCCCATCGATCTGATACTCGTGCTGCGTCAGCACGGCCTCGGGCATCCGCTGCCCCGCTCCGCCGCCCACGCCGACGTTGTCCACCGGGCTGACGATGTTGATGCCGACGGCGCGGATGGCGGCCAGGTCGACGATCTCGGCATCGGCACTTCCCGCGGCCATCAACCGATTGCCGAAGTTCATGTGGTAGTGGTGGATCATCGTCTTGTAGCCGGGGATTGGCTTGTAGCGATCGCTGTGCGTGAAGGCGAGCACCGCATCGCGCGTCGCTTCGGCGGGCTCGGCGCTCACGTAATAGAAGACCGGCATGTGCTGCATCGTGCCGGGACGCGCGCTGTAGAGCGCGAAGTTGCCGCGGATGTTGTCCTTCTCCTCGCCGTCCGCCTGGCGCACGCCGAATGAGAACGTCGTGTCGCTGTCTTTCCGGTACCAGCTGTAGCCGAGGTTCTGATCGCTTTCGCGCGCCCAGAAGAAGTTGTGCGGCGGCGGGAAGGCGGCAATTGATCCGGCGCGTCCACGTTCGGCGACGATCAGGCGGTTCGCAGTGTGCAGCGGCGCTTCACGATCGTTGTTCGCGCCGCCGAGTGCGTACTCCTGGCGGATGTTCGCCAGGTCGCGCCAGGTCACCTTGCTATCGGCGGTTGAGAGGCCCTTCAGTCCCGCGTCGTACTTGTAGGCGACCGAGTTCTGATCCGTCTTCGCGACGACCTCCTGCTGAATCAGGTTGCTCCCCTTGTAGACCGTGAACTGCAACTGGCCGGCGAAGACACCAAGCGTGACGCCAGGGAACGTCACCGTCACGTGCGTCTTGTCCGTCTTCATCGTGCAGCTGTCCGCCTTGTAGGTCGCGGTCGCGCGGTGAACTTCCTCGGGCTTGCGCGGCAGACCGAGCGTCCGCGTGTCGCTCGCCTGGCCGCCGGGCACAAACAGCGGCGCGTCCCAGAACGGATCCCACTGATACTTCTCGAAGACCTCCGGCGTGATCTCCTTGATGCCGTTCTCCCGGAGTCCTTCAACAGCCTCGCCGTCGATTCGGCGGCGCCCGGACGCGACGCGATACTCCGGCGTCACGTTCGAGGCGAGCGTGCCCCAGGCGCCCCCCTTTTTGCGCGCGGCGAGCTCCGCGATGGTCGGCGTCCCGTTGTCGATGGCGAACGTGAGCCGGAACTCCTGATTCCGGTCGCCATCCCACGTCAGCGTCAACCCGTTGCAGTCGGTCGACTGCGCGGAGACAACCGCGCCCTGCCACCGGATGGACCCGCCGATCGTCCCGATAAACGCCAGCGCAAAAACGAGAAAGCCCTTTTTCATGGTGCTTAATATACGCGCTCGCCGTGCTAGTATCCCCAGCAAATTCTGCACGGAACCCCAATCTAGCGAGGAACAACCTATGAACGCGCGGCGTTGGTTCGTGTGTGCGGCGACGGTGGCATCGCTGGTTCTTCCGGCTCTTTCCTACGGCCAGACCTCACAGAGCGCGCTGGCCGGTGTCGTCAAGGACACGACCGGTGCAGTCCTGCCCGGCGTGACCGTGGAAGCGGCAAGCCCTGCCCTCATCGAGCGCGTGCGCTCGGTCACCACCGATTCCTCCGGTCTGTATCGCATCGTCGATCTCCGGCCGGGCACCTACACGATCACGTTCACGCTTCCCGGCTTCAACACCGTCAAGGTCGAGAGCTTCGACCTGCGCGCCGACTTCGTCGCAACCGTCAACGCGGACATGAAGGTCGGCGAGCTGAACGAAACGATTACCGTGACCGGTGAAGCGCCGCTCGTCGACGTGCAGAGCACGACGCGCGCCGCCGTCTACAACAAGGAGGTGATCGAGAGCCTGCCGAACAACCGGCAGATTCAGAGCCTCGCGCAGACGATCCCCGGCGTCATCGGCGGTCAGAACATCGACGGCCCTGCGTCGCGCAGCCTCTCGGTGCACGGCAGCCGCATCGCGGAAACCAATAGCGCGATCGACGGCATGTCGGATCGCCGTGGAGCGGCGGGTGGCCAGGCCGTCACCTTCTACATGAACGAAGGCAGCGTGCAGGAGGTCAGCGTCCGCACGGATGGCGGCGACGCCGAGGCGCAGTACTCGGGCGTCTGGATGAACGCGATTCCCAAGGAAGGCGGCAACTCGTTCAACTGGAACATCACCGCGCTCTGGGCGAACAAGGATCTCTCCGCCAGCAACCTGTCGCAGGCCTACATCAATCAGGGGCTGACGGCGGTGAACGGCCTGAAGCGCACGTGGGATTTCAATCCCAACGGCGGCGGCCCGCTCATCAAGGACAAGCTGTGGTTCTACGCCGCCTACCGCAACAACGAGATCGACAAGTACGTCGCCGACGCGTTCTACAACACGAACCCGGCGGCGTGGCTGTATGTGCCCGACAAGGCGCGGCAGGCGGCCGACACGCAGATTCACCGCAACTACGCCGGGCGCCTGACGTGGCAGGCGACGCCGCGCAACAAGTTCAACTTCAGCTACGAGAAGGATCGGCGTATCACCCCGCTCCGCCGCATCGCGTCCACCGTCTCGCCTGAAGCGACGACCTATACGCCGTTCTATCCGAACGCGATCTCCACCATCGTGTGGCGCGTCCCGTACAACAGCAAGCTGCTCTTCGACACCGGCTTCATGTCGTACGTCCAGGACTGGGACGAGCGCCGGCAGATCAACCCGAAGGTCGGCTTCGACATGATCTCGGTGACGGAAGATTCGACCGGCCAGATCTACCGTGCGTCCACGGTCTACGGCCACAACTTCGACAACCCGGTCACGCTGCGTTCGTCGGCGGCCTACGTCACCGGCACGCACAGCTACAAGGTCGGGTTCATGCTGCGCGTGCGCGGCAACGGGCCGACCTACAACAACATCGACGTCAACGGGAACATGAACTACAACTTCCTGAACGGCGTCCCGCGCCGCATCACGCTGTATGCGACGCCCATCGCGCAGCGCAACGACGTGAAGGCCGACACCGGCATCTTCGCGCAGGATTCGTGGCCGATGAACCGGATGACGATCAACTACGGCATCCGCTACGACTACCTGCACGTGCGTGTCCCCGCGCAGCATCTCGACGCCGGCCAGTTCGTCCCCGAGCGCAATTTCGCGCCGGTCGAGAACGCGCCGAAGTGGAACGACATCAACCCGCGCGTCGGCGTCTCGTATGACCTGTTCGGCACGGGCCGGACCGTCGCGAAGTTCACCGTCGGCCGCTACATCTCCGGCGGCAGCCTGGCGACCAACGTCAACCCGGTGAACGCGTCGGTCAACAACGCCACGCGCACCTGGACCGACAGCAACGGCAACTACGCGCCGGACTGCGATTTCAGCAACTCCGCGACCAACGGCGAGTGCGGTCCGCTGTCGAACCTGAATTTCGGCAAGGTCAATCCGACCGCGACGCAGTTCGACAAGGAAGTGCTCGAGGGGTGGGGGGTGCGGCCGTACAACTGGAGCGTCAGCGCGGGCGTGCAGCGCCAGATCGCCAGCGGCGCATCGATCGACGTCGCGTACTACCGCCGCTGGTACGGCAACTTCACCGTCGTCGACAACCAGGCGGTGACGCCGGCCGACTACGATCAGTTCTGCGTCACCGCGCCTGGCAACGACTCGCGCCTCCCGGTTGCGGGACAGCAGATCTGCGGCTTCTACGACGTGAAGCCATCCAAGGTCGGACAGTCGCAGAACCTCGTGCGGCTGGCGAAGCACTACGGCGATCAGTCGGAGGTGTACAACGGCCTCGACTACTCGGTGAACTGGCGGCACCGCGGCCTGACGCTCTTCGCCGGCGCGACCACGGGCCGCACGGTCACGAGCCAGTGCTTCACGGTCGATGCGCCCGTGATCTACCCGACGATCGTGGCGCCTGCACTGCCAACGGCGACGACGCCGATGGATCCGATGTCGAGCTGCAAGTCCGTCCCGCCGCTGCTCACGCAGTACAAAGGCTACGGCGTGTATCAGATGCCGTATGGCTTCAGCGTCAGCGGCACGTTCCAGGCGGTTCCGCAGCCGCAGAGCGGCGGTCAGTATCAGTCGATCACCGCGGACTACGTGGCGACCAACGCCGAAATCCGGCCGACGCTCGGCCGCGATCTCTCCTCGGGCGCCAACGGGACGGTGACGGTGGATCTGCTGAAGCCGTTCGCGATGGTCGGCGGCCACAGCAAGCAGCTCGACATGCGCGTCGGCAAGGAGCTCTTCTCGGCAGGCAAAAAGCGCGTGCGTCTGTCGATGGATATCTATAACGTGTTTAATTCGAGCGACTGGCAGACGCTCACGACCCGGCTCAGCAACAACGCCGCCGCGAACCGCTGGCAGCGGCCGACGCTGATCCTGCAGGCGCGATATCTCCAGATCGGGACGCAGATCGACTTTTAGTTCGTAGTTGGTAGTTAGTAGTTGGTAGATCGTTGGTGGTTAGTGGTTGGTGGAAGTTGTTGGAATCGTAGAACAGTGATTTAAGCAACTACCAACTACCACCCACTAACTACTAACTAAAGGAGCCGTAACATGCGCAAGACAGTTCTCCTGGCGGCCGCGGCCATTCTTCTGGCGGCCGCGCCGTCAATCGCTCATCACGCGTTTTCGGCGGAGTTCGATCAGGCCAAGCCCGTGAAGGTGCAGGGCGAGATCAGCCGCCTCGAATGGACCAACCCGCACGCGTGGCTCTTCATCGACTCCAAGGACGCGGCCGGCAAGCCCGTCACGTGGCGGTTCGAGATGGGCGCGCCCAACGCGCTGCTGCGCGCTGGCTGGTCGAAGAGCGACATCAAGCCGGGCACGCAGGTGACCGTCAGCGGCTTCCTCGCGCGCTCGGGCGGCTCGGTCGGCAACGCGTTCCAGGTGCGGCTGCCTGATGGACGCGATCTGTTCGCCGCCTCGTCTCTGAAGGACGCCGCGGAGAGCAAATAGGTCCGCCTGAAGGCGCGTAGGTCCGCCTGAAGGCGGACACTACCGGCATTTGTAGTGTCCGGCTTGAGCCGGACCACGGTGGAGGTCGTTGTGAGGAAGATTGCTAGAGGCGCGGCGTTGGCCGCGGCGATGAGCGTGTTGCTGACGCTGCCGCTCGGCGCCCAGGGTCGTCAGGGTCGTGGCAGTGGCGCGGGCGCGAAGGCGCCGGTGGCAGCAGGCGCGAAAGCGCCGGTGACAAACGTGTCGCAGCGCGCATCGGCGGTCAAGCGGCTGTCCGACGGGACGCCCGACATCCGCGGCATCTGGGTGCGCGTCGGCGGCGGCATGAACGAGGCCGGTGCGCCCGACAGCGAGCTGAAGGCGTTCGGTGTGCTGTCAGAGCCGCAGGGCTTCGGGCAGGGGCTCGTCACCGCGGGCCCCGAGGGCGGCAAGACCGAGGCGAAGCCGCCGAAGTTCATGCCGAACCCGCGGCCGCCGCAGGGGATCGTCGACCCCGCGGATCGCAAGCTCCCCTACACGGCCGAGGCGCGCACCAAGCGCATGGACTACGCGAAGAACATGTGCTGCCCCGCCAAGAACCTCGACTACCTCGAGCTGAGCGTGCGCTGCGCGCCGCCGCAGCCGTGGGCCGGCGGTGGCGTGACGATCTTCGAGAAGCCGGGACAGGAAGTCGCGATGCTCTTCGAGCAGAACCATCAGACGCGCGTCTTCTATCTCGACGGGCGTCCGCATCCGACGCCGGACATGGTCTTCTTCGGCGGACATACCACCGCCCATTGGGAAGGCGACACGCTCGTCGCCGACACGACCAATCTCGATGGGCGCGCGTACTACGGCGTCGGCAACACCTTCGCGCCGTACAGCCGGCAGCTGCACATCACGGAGCGCTTCACCGTCGTCTCCGACAAGCTGATCACCTTCGTGATGACCTACGACGATCCGAAGACGTTCACGCGGCCGGTGAAGGTGGCGGGCTACTTCTATCCGCAGGATCCGGACGAAGAGCTGACGCCCGAGTTCACCTGTCACGAAGGCAGCTATCAGCTGGAAGACATCTTCGGCTTCTGAACATGGAGCCGGGGGTCATTTTTAGAGGACACACATTTTGAAACGCGTCACTCTGTTAGCAACCGCGGCAATCGCGCTGTCGAGCGCTTTGGCGCTCGCGCAGGGCGCGCGCCCCGCGGCGATGCCGCGGACGCCCGAGGGGAAGCCGGACTTGAGCGGCATGTGGCAGTCGCTGAACACGGCGGCGTGGGATATCCAGAACCACAACTCGGATCTCGCCGGCTATCTCGGCGTGCCGCCGGGCAAAGGGATCGTCGAGGGCAACGAGATCCCCTACAAGCCCGACGCGCTCGCGCAGAAGAAGAAGAACTACGAGAAGCGCGACACCGAGGATCCCGCGTTCGCGAAGTGCTACCTGCCGGGCATCCCGCGCGCCAACTACATGCCCTACCCGTTCGAGATCGTGCAGAACCCGAATCAGGTCGGCTTCCGCTACGAGTTCGCGCGCGCAGTGCGCGTCGTCGATCTCACCGGCCACTCACGCGAGTGGCTCGAGGGCTGGCCCGACTTCTACATGGGTGATTCGCGCGGCAAGTGGGAGGGCGACACGCTGGTCGTCGACGTGCGCAAGCTGAGCGAGCGCACCTGGTTCGATCACGCCGGCAACTGGCACACCGAGAACATGCACGTGGTCGAGCGCTACACGCCGATCGACCGCGATCACATCCAGTATGAGGCGACCGTCGAGGATCCGGACGTCTTCACCCGGCCGTGGAAGATCGGCTTCCCGCTCTATCGCGTCATCGACAAGCAGCCGGAAGTGTTCGAGTGGGATTGCCGGTTCGATCAGGACACGCGGAAGTACAAGGAAGCGGTTCCGAAATAATCAACGCCCGGCCTGCGCCAACGCAGGCCGCGGCGTCAGCACCACGCGCCAATTCTCGTAGTCGACCTGCGTCGGCACCTTGCCGATCTTCGACGGCGTGTAGCGGATCGTTCGCAGCAGCAATCCCGAATCCATGTCGAAGTACATGCTCACAAACGATCCCCGCGCGCCGTTGCCCTGCAGCAGGTAGACGAATTTCCCGTTGAGCTCGGTGACCGGTCCCACGCGCAGGCCACTCAATGCGTGCGCGATGTTCGCCGGGAACGCCAGCTGCGCGTCGATGCGCGCACCATCGAGCTCACCGCCGGTCAACGGATACTTCGGCACGACGGCCAGCGGAATCGCAAACCAGCCCGTGCGGCCGTCGAAGGTGCGGCTGCTCTCGCCGTCCGGCAGGTGGCTGAGCATGGCGCGCTTGTCCGGCGCCTGCGCGAAGTACTCGAAGTTGCCGCCGCCGCCGAAGCTGCCGAACGCGACCACCTTGCCCGTGCCGGTGATCGTGTTGATGCCCATCACCTTGTCCGCGCCGCCGAGCGCCTGCAGGTACTTGTCGAGCATCTGCGCCGGCGACGGCACGCCCTCGCCCTTCGACACCTGGTCATCGAGCTCGGATTCGGCCTCCGCGTAGAACCTGTCGAGTACCGGCGTCTGGACCGGCGTCAGACGAAGGCGATGGCACGTCCAGCAGGTCACCACCTGCTGACCGTTGAAGTTATCGCGATTGATCGCCTGCACCATGGACGCCATCTCCCGCGCACGCACCTTGCGCGGATTCTCGTCGGATTCCCAGACGACCTTGTCGGTGCCCGCGCCCGGGTGACAGTCGTTGCAGCAGAGGCCGAGCGAGGACGACATCAGCCCCATCGTTCCCATGAACTCGTCGACGGTGATCCCCTTGAGCACCTGGACGTTCTTGAAGACGTCCTCGACCATCACGGGGCCGCGCGTCTGTCCCGCCGCCCGTGCCCGCCCTTGCGCGATCGCCTGCGGCGACTGCGCCGCCGGCGACGGCGTCGTCCGGAATCCCTGGACCGTGAGCAGCGTGATCATCGCGAAGACGAAGATGAAGCTGCCGATGACAACTGGCCGCTGCCGTGGCGCGCGCTCGGGCCGCGTGTCGATGAACGGCAGCAGGAACAGGAGTGCGACGACGAGACCCGGGATGACGATGGTCGCGATCGGTTCGAGGCGCCCCGGGAAATGCTTCAGGAGCTCGAACAGGCTCATGAAGTACCACTCGGGCCGCGGGACGTAGGTGGCGTCGGTCGGATCCGCGACGTTGTCGAGCGGGGCGTTGAACGCGACCGCACACGTCAGCAGCAGCGCGAACACCACGGCGATCGAAATCGTGTCCTTGATCGCGTGATACGGATAGAAGGGCGTCGCCGGCCCGGCGACCGGCTTGACCGGGCCGGAGATGCCATGACGGCGCAGCAGGTAGATGTGCGCGACCGTGAACGCGATTAAGGATGCAGGCAGCAGGAACACGTGCGCGGCGTACCAGCGCATCAACGTCAGCGCGCCGAGACCCGTCCCGCCCCTCAGCAATCCGCTCACGAAGTTGCCGACGAGCGGCGTGCTCCGCGCGATGTTCAGCGTGACGGTGGTCGCCCAGTACGCCTTCTGATCCCACGGCAGCAGATACCCGGTCAGCGCGAAACCGAGAATGATCAGCAGCAGCAGGACGCCGATCACCCAGTTCAGCTCGCGCGGCTTCTTGTACGAACCCAACGCCATCACCCGCAGCATGTGCACGACCGCCGCGATGACGATGAAGCTGGCCCCGAAGAAATGCAGGCCGCGGAGGACGCGTCCGAACGTGACGCGCTCCATGATGAAGCGGATGCTGTCGTAGGCGTGGTCCGGCGAGGGCGAGTAGAAGATCGCGAGCAGCACGCCCGTGACGAGCTGCACCGTCAGCAGGAACATGACGATGCTGCCGGTGACGAACCACCAGCCGGTGCCGCTCGGCAGCGGCTCCTCGAGGAGATCTTTCAGGATTCCGCGAAAGCCGGTTCGATGGTCGAGCCAATCGCGCATATGTCTACGCCTGGACCAGTACGCGGTCGCCGTCGAGCCGCGTCGCGACCTTCGCGAGAGGCGCGGGCGGAGGACCGTCTTTCACGTTGCCGTCGCGGTCGTAGACGCCGCCGTGGCACGGGCACTTGAAGACCTGCGCCTCCGCATCCCACGCGACCAGGCACCCGAGATGCGTGCACGTCGCGTTGAACGCGTGGACTTCCGACTCCCCCGTCTTCACGAGAAAGATCGTCTGCCGGTCGAGCACTTCTCTGAAGCCGTCCAGGCGCCGTACTGAAAGCGTGACGGGCGTCGGCTGCCGATCCGGAAGGTCGAAGAGGGTCGTGGCGGGCAGCCACGAGTCCTCCCGGCGCACCGTCGACGAGAGCACCGCGCCGCCGCCGATGACGCCGAGAATGGCGCCGATCGCCGCCATGATGCCGCCCGCGACGGAGCTGAGAAAACGACGACGGCCGGGGTCCCCGGAAGATGAAGTTACCGTATCGATTGCCACAATGATCCGAGCGCGGGAAGGGATATCATAGGCGCCACTCACGCGTCAAAGGAGACATTCACGATGCTGCGACGTTTCCTGCTCGTTGCCCTCCTCGCGCTGGTGGCCGTGCCGATTGCCGCGCAGGGTCCGGCCGGCTGGAAGGTGCTCCCAGACGGAGGAAACGCCACGCTGAGCGTGATGCCCACGGAAAAGGGCTTCCAGCTCGCTGGCGGGCCGGGCATCTTCTTCAATCCCATGAACACCGTGAAGCCGATCTACCGCGTGCGCGCGACGTTCACGCAGTTGAAGGCGCCGGCGAAGAATACCTACTACGGATTGTTCTTCGGCGGCAACCAGATGGACACGTCGCCCGAGTACGTCTACCTGGCGATCGCCGCGGATGGCAGCTTCATCATCCGCCATCGCGCCGGCACGCACGTGGACGAGATGGACAAGTCGCTGCACTACGCGATCAAGAAGCCGGATGCGAGCGGCAAGGCGGTGAACACGCTCGAGGTGCAGGTCGCGCCGACCGCCGTGTCGTATCTCGTCAACGGCGCCGTCGTCGACGCCACGCCGACGCGCAGTGCCATCGCCGGGCAGTCATTTACCGTGACGGAGAAGATCGGCGGCGTCGTCGGCGTCCGCGTCGATGATCCGATTGACGTGCAGGTCGATAGCTTCCTCTTCCAATCGCCGTTTCAGTTGAACGACCGCGGGCAGTAGCCCGCGGCCGTCACGTCTACTTCGTGGCGCGCTGCCCAACCGCGCGCTTCAGCTCGTCGATCGAAACCTTCCGGCCATCCGCCGGATAGTGCACCGGCACGATCGTCTCGACATCCAGCTTCAGCCGGTTGATGTTGTCCAGCAGAAGGGCGTTCGCCGGGTTCGGCGGCGCCGCGGCGTCGGCCGTAGCCGGCGGGTTGAACGAATCGGCTTCGAGCAGCACCTTCTCCTTCGGAAGGTACGCGAAGAGGAGCCCTTCGTTGTGCAGGCTGCCCTGCGTCTTGTGGATCTCGATGGTGTGCACGCCGTCGGTGAGGACGCGCTTGTCGCCCACCAGCTCCACCTTCACCTTCGCGTGGTTCTGCGAGAGCTTGTCGGGGACCAGCGTATGCGGCAGCGCGAAGATCTTCTCGAAGTAGCCCTTGTTCGTCTGACTCGTGATGATCGTGGCCCCCTCGGCGACGAACGCACGCAGGCCGCTCGAGTGGTCGAAGTGGCTATGGGTGTTGAACACGTACTTGATTGACTTCCCCGGAATGTCCTTGTGCACCTCGGCGATGATCTGCTCGCCGCGCATCGTGCTCTGGGGCCCTTCGAGGACGACGATGCCATCCTTCATGTCGACGGCGATCGCGGCATACGCGGGCATGATCAGGAAGACGCCGTCGCCGAGCTGCTGTGACGATGGACCCTGCGGCCCGCCACCGCCCCCACCCGGCGCACCGCCCCCGCGCTGCGGCGGCGCGATGTTAGCGGCCACATTCGCCTTCGCGTCGAGTCGATCCATGTCTCGACCTTGGCGATCATGTTGTCGGCGCCGATGTAGCCGTTCACTTTCGCCTTGTTGGGCGCGATGAACGTGACGACGCTGTACTTCTTGCCGCCCATCGTCGCCGATCCGAGCGTGACGTCGTTTCTCGCCGCCTGGCGCAGGAACCCGTAGGGCGTCAGCCAGATCGGCAGCTGGTTCGGCCACGGCGTGTTCGCGTTCACGATCAACTGCTGCATGGCGCCCGGCTGGAGGCCCCCGCCCTTGCGCGTGGGATCGGGCGTGTCGGCGACGCGCTCGATGCGCAACGCCGGCGCATCGAAGTCAATCGTGCGCGTTTCGCTCTTCATCTTCCATCCCGGCCACGGCGAGCCCGGGTTGTACGCCTGCCCGAACGCGTACTCCATGCCGGAAGCGGAAAGCTGAATCGTCTTCACCTGATCGGCGCCCATCGCCTTCGAGGTCATCGAGACGAGGCTCTTGGCGTCCTGCGCGCCGCCGGCAAGGGTGGTCAGCGCGACCAACGCGAGCGTAAACAGGATCTTCTTCACCATAATCGTCGCCTCCTCAGGCAAGCGATTCTGACATAACCCGGTAAAATAGCCACGAAGATCACTCCTCCACGGGCTGATGGCATCCCAGACAGCGACACCGGCCATGCGTCAGTACCTCGACGCGAAGCGGCAGCACCGCGACGCGATCGTCTTTTTCCGCATGGGCGACTTCTACGAGATGTTCTACGAGGACGCGCTCGTGGCCGCGCGCGCGCTCGACCTGACGCTCACGTCGCGATCGAAGGATGCGGGCGGCAACGGCATCCCGATGTGCGGCGTTCCCTTCCACGCGGTCGATGGCTACCTCGCGAAGCTGGTGAAGAAGGGGTTTCGCGTTGCCATCTGCGAGCAGGTGGAGGATCCGAAGAAGGCGAAGGGGCTCGTCAAGCGCGAGGTCGTCCGGGTCGTCTCGCCCGGCACGCTCACGGACGCGAATTATCTGGATGCGCGTGAACCGGCGTTCCTCATGTCGATCGTGAATGCAAACGATCGATTCGGCGTCGCGCTCCTCGACCTCTCCACCGGCGAATTCACGACGGCGGAATATCACGGCAGCGACGGCGTGCAGGCGCTCGCCGACGAGATCGCGACGCTGCGGCCGCGCGAGATCGTGCTGCCTGCGGAGTCGGACGTCGCGTCGAGGCTGCCGGAAATCGCGCGCCTGCAGCTGCCCGTCACGACCGCGGACGCCTGGAGCTTCGAGCCCGAAGCCGCGCGGCGGGCGCTGCTCGATCAGCTGAAGACACATGGGCTCGACGGCTTCGGCCTCGACGGCCGCACGAGCGCGGTTCAGGCCGCGGGCGGGTTGATCGGGTATCTCCGCGACACGCAGAAGGCCGACCTCGCGCATGTGCGCGCGGTGACCTACAAGACGACCGCCGAATGCCTGCTCATCGATGCGGTGACGCTGAAGCATCTCGAGGTTGTCGCGGGCAGCGAGGGCGGGCCGCAGGGATCGCTGCTCAACGAGATCGATCGCACCGTCACCTCGATGGGCGGCCGCATGCTGCGCGGCTGGCTGCTCAAGCCGCTCTGTTCGCTGGAGCGGATTCGCGATCGGCTCGACGCCGTCGAGGAGCTCGCCTTCCGCACGACCGATCGCGGCCGCTTCCGCGAGATGCTGAAGACGGTGCACGACATCGAGCGGCTCGTCGGCCGCATGGCGCTGGGCACCGCCGGCCCGCGCGATCTCGTCGCGCTGCGGCTGTCGATTGCCGCGATCCCTCGTCTGCGCCTGTTGCTCGACAGCGGACCCGACACGGTCCGCCCTGCTGAGGGCGTGCACGCGCCGCTGCTCCGCAGCCTGCTCGCGGAGCTCGATGATCTTGCCGACGTTCGCGATCGCATCGAGCGGACGCTCATCGACGAGCCCGGCGCCTTCGCCCGCGACGGCGGCTTCACGCGCGACGGCATCGATCCCGAGCTCGACGAGCTGAAGACGATCAGCCGCTCCGGCCGTCAGGTGATCGCGGAGATGGAGGAGCGCGAGCGCCAGCGGACCGGCATCAGCTCGCTGAAGGTGCGTTTCAATCGCGTCTTCGGCTACTACATCGAGATCTCGAAGTCGAACCTGCACGCGGCGCCCGCGGATTACCAGCGCAAGCAGACGATTGCCGGCGGCGAGCGCTTCACGACGCCGGCGCTGAAAGAATACGAGGAGAAGGTGCTCGGCGCCGACGAGCGGATTCTCGAGCGCGAGCTGGAGATCTTCGAGTCGCTGCGCACGTCGGTGGCGGCGGAAGCGCCGCGCATCCAGGACACCGCGCGTGCGCTGGCGACGCTCGACGTGCTCGCCGGCCTCGCCGAGACGGCCACGATCTCGAACTTCACCAAGCCGCACGTCCATGATGGCGACGAGTTCGTCGCCACCGATTCCCGTCATCCGGTGGTCGAGCGCTTCTCTACTAATCCGTTCGTGCCGAACGACATCGATCTCAATGGCACAACGCGGCAACTGGTGATCCTGACGGGCCCGAACATGGGCGGCAAGTCCACCTATCTGCGGCAGACGGCGCTGCTGCCGCTGCTGGCACAGATTGGGTCGTTCGTGCCGGCGAAGGACGCGAAGATCCCGATCGTCGACCGCATCTTCGCGCGCGTCGGCGCGTCGGACAACATCGCGCGCGGGCAGTCGACGTTCATGGTGGAGATGCAGGAGACTGCCGCCATTCTCCACGCCTCCTCCTCGCGCAGCCTCGTCGTGCTCGACGAGATCGGCCGCGGCACGTCCACGTTCGACGGCCTGAGCATCGCCTGGGCCGTCGCCGAGTATCTGGCGGGCAATTCGAAGGCGCGGCCGAAGACGCTCTTCGCGACGCACTACCACGAGCTCACTGACCTCGCCGACTCGCTGCCCGGGGTCGTCAACGCGCACGTCGCGGCGCGCGAGTGGAAGGACGACATCATCTTCCTGCGGAAGATTGTCCCGGGCCGATCCGATCGCAGCTACGGCATCCAGGTCGCGCGGCTGGCAGGCTTGCCGC
>QHWQ01000011.1 GCA_003222635.1 Acidobacteriota bacterium
ATGGCCGACAGCAGCGCCGTGCCGGCGGTGATCACCGTCCGCCCCAGCGTCTGGTTGATCGAGATGTTGATGACCTCGATCAACGACTCGCGCCGCATCTTGCGCATGTTCTCGCGCACGCGGTCGAAGATGACGATGGTGTCGTTGGTCGAGTAGCCGGTCACCGTCAGCAGCGCGGCGATGACGTTGAGCGTCAGGTCGTAGCGGAAGAACGACAGGAACGCGAACGTCACCAGGACGTCGTGCAGCGTCGCGACGACCGCGCCGACCGCGAACGAGAACTCGTAGCGGAAGGCGATGTAGCCGAGGATGCCGATGAGCGAGAGGATGAACGCGGACAGCCCCTTCTGCGTCAGATCCGCTCCGACCGAGGGGCCGACGATTTCGGTGCCGACGACGTTGAAGTGCCCGAGGTTACTCTTGCGCAGCGCGGCTTCGACGTTCTGCGCCGGCGCGCTCAGTGACGCGCCCTGCTCGGCGCCGACCTGCGGGACGCGCACCATCACCTGACGCAGCGACGGGTCGCCGTAGGTCTGCACGATGGCATCCTGACCGCCGCCCGGGTAGTTCCTGTTCAGCGCGTCGCGGACCGCCTCGACCGACGGCGTCTTGTCGAACTGCATGATGACCGACGTGCCGCCCGCGAACTCAATCCCCTTCGGCAGCCCCTTGGTGTAGATGGCGACGAGGCCGGCGAGGATGACGATCCACGAGAGCGCGACGGCGTGCCACCGCCAGCGCAGGAAGTTGTAGTTGGGATTGGTGAAGATATGCATGTGCGTTTCCGTCTTGAGATCGACACCGCTCTTAAATAGACAACGTAGCGACCTGCCGCTGATCGCGCGCGCGGCGCGACAGCTCCCATTCGAACAGCGTTTTCGACACGAAGATCGACGTGAACAGGTTCGACGCCAGGCCGATGATGAGCGTGTAGGCGAAGCCGCGGATCGGGCCGGTGCCGAACTGGATCAGGAACAGCGCCGCGATGAGCGCCGAGACGTGCGTGTCGACCAGCGTCCAGAAGACGCGATCGAAACCGGCGTTGATGGACGCGCGCACGCCGTGCTGCGCCTCGAGCTCCTCCTTGATGCGCTCGAAGATCAGCACGTTGGAATCGACGCCGATGCCCATCGTCAGCACAAAGCCCGCGATGCCGGGCAGCGTCATCACCGCGCCGATGTACGCCATCAGGCCAAGGAGGATGACGAGGTTGAAGACGAGCGCGATGATCGCGTTGATGCCCGACAGCTTGTAGTAGACCAGCATGAACCCGACGATCAGCACCAGGCCGACGACCGACGCCGTCACGCCCGAGCGAATCGAATCGGCGCCGAGCGTCGGACCGATCGTCTGCTCCTGCAGATACGTGAGCTTGGCGGGCAGCGCGCCCGACTTGAGAATGAGCGAGAGGTCGTTCACCTCGTCGCGCGTGACGCCCGTGATCTGGCCGTTGTCGGTGATCCGCGACTGGATCGTCGGCGCGGAGGTGACGCGGTTGTCGAGGATGATCGCGAGCCGGCGGCCGATGTTCGTCTCGGTGACCGTGCCGAACTTCCGTGCGCCTTCGCCGTTGAGCGTGAAGCTGACCGCCGGCAGGTTGTTCTGATCCACTGACGGCCGCGCGTTGGTCAGGTCGTGGCCGCTCACCGCCGCGGCCTTGCGAACCATGTAATAGACGGTGCTGCCACCCGACGCGTCCGCGTTGCCGGGCACGATCTCCATCCCTTCCGGCACCTTGCCGCCCTGCATCAGGTCCTCCTGCTTGGCGGCGGGACCACCCTCCACGATCTTCAGTTCGAGCAGGCCGGGCGAACCGATGATGCTCTTGGCATGCTCCACGTCGGTGACGCCGGGCAGCTGCACGAGAATCTCGTTCGTCCCCTGCTCCGCGATGTTCGGCTCGGCCACGCCCAGCTCGTTCACACGCCGGTCGATGGTCTGCCGCGCCTGGACGACCGAATCGGAGCGCAGCTGGTTCTGGATGTTGGGCTTCATCGTGAAGGTGTAGCTGCCGTTGGTCCCCGGACTGCGATCGAAGCTGGTCGCAAGATCGGCGGACCCATCACGGAACGCCGCGTCCTGCGCCGGCGGGACGCCCTCGACCCGAACCTGGGAAATGGACGGCGTGGACACCATCGCCGGGATGTTGCGCATGCGCAGCGCTTCGCGCAGCTGCTCGGCCGACTGATCCGTCTGCAGCCGCAGCGCATCGTCGGTTTCGACGCGCAGCAATCGTGATGACTTTCGCGCGAATGTTCTTGTTCATGACGAGCTACCACTGCCTTCCGGCGCCACGGGCTCCTGCCCCTGGTAGCCGACGACGGCGTTGCGCGAGACTTCGATGCGCACGCGTTCGGCGATCTGCAGCTGAAGCGCCTGCTCGCCGACGCGCGTGATCGTGCCGTAGATGCCCCCGGACGTGACGATCTTGTCGCCTTCCTTCAGACCCGCCAGAAACGTCTGCACCTTCTGCTGCCGCCGCTTCATCGGCAGCAGGATGATGAAATAAAAGATGCCCAGCACGAGCGCGAAGGGCATCAGCTGTAGCCACGCAGTCGGCGCGCCCTGCCCGGGCGCAGCCATGGCAACCAGGAACGTCACGGTCATGAATCCAGTGACAGGCGGGAAGCCGAGCGTAAGAACTCCTGCCTGAATCTCTCGAAGGTCCGAAGCGATATAGCGTCCCTGATCCTCCGCATGGTGTCAAGGTAGAAGCTGAGATTATGCAAGGTGTTAAGGGCACCCGCGGTCATCTCCCCTGCCTTGTACAAGTGTCGCAGATAGGCACGTGAATGCGTCCGGCACGTGTAGCAGCTGCACGCGGGATCGATGGGTCCGTCATCGTCGGCAAACCTGGCGTTCGAGATATTCAGACGTCCCAGGCTGGTGAACAGCTGACCGTTGCGCGCGTTGCGCGTCGGCAGCACGCAATCGAACATGTCGATGCCGCGCGCCACGCACTCGACCAGGTCCTCTGGAGTACCGGTGCCCATCAGGTAGCGCGGCTGTGACTCGGGCAGCCGCCGGGCGGTATCGGAGACGACCGTATACATAAGGTCAATCGGCTCGCCGACGCTGAGGCCGCCGATCGCGTATCCCTCGAAGCTGATGTCGATGGTGGCTGCGGCGCTTTGATCGCGCAGGTCCTGATAGACCCCGCCCTGGATGATCCCGAATTGCGCCTGTCCATCATTGGTCGCGCCCACGTGGTTTGCCGTGCCGCCGCGGATGTCGGCGAGACGCGCCCGGCATCTCGCCGCCCAGCGGACTGACCGCTCCATCGACTGCGCGGCCTGCTCGCGCGTCGCCGGATAGGCGAGGCACTCGTCGAGCACCATTGCGATGTCGGATCCGAGCCGCGCCTGAATGTCGGTGACGCTCTCGGGCGTCAGCTGGCGCAGCGAGCCATCGAGATGCGAGCGGAACTCGGCGCCCTGCTCGTTGATCGTGCGGCGCTCGGCGAGGCTGAAGACCTGATAGCCGCCGCTGTCGGTGAGGAGCGCGCGCTGCCAGCCGATGAAACGATGCAGGCCGCCGCGGCGAGCGATCAACTGATCGCCGGGCCGCAGGTGCAGGTGATAGGTGTTGCCGAGGATGATCTGCGCGCCCGCTTCTTCGAGGTCGCGCTGGCGCATCGCCTTGACGCTCCCCTGCGTGCCGACCGGCATGAAGGCCGGCGTCTGCACCACGCCGTGTGGCGTCGTCAGCTCGCCAAGGCGCGCGGCGCCGTCGGTTGCGCGAAGCTCGAAGCTGAACCCGGGGGCCACGCTACTATTAGATATTGTCGTGAAGAAGCTTCGTGTCGGGGTCATCTACGGCGGGCGGTCGGGCGAGCACGAGGTCTCCGTTGCCTCGGCGGCATCGATCTTCAAACACCTGGACCGCAGCCGCTACGAGCCCATTCCGATCCGCATCGAGAAGGACGGCCGCTGGACGCTCGCCGATAAAGCGCCCGCCTCCATCTCCGCGGCGGACGTCATCGAGCACGCCAGGCTCGAGTCCGCGAGGCCTGTGCGCCCCGGACGCGAGGCGCATCTGGTTGCGCATCCAAGCGAGGACACGGTGCTGTCCATCGAGCGGCCCGCCCCCGCGACCTCGGAGCTCGATCCTGGCACCGCCACCGTGACGGGTGTAGGTCTCGATGTGATCTTTCCCGTGCTGCACGGCCCGTATGGCGAGGACGGCACCGTCCAGGGGCTGCTCGAGCTGGCAAATGTTCCCTACGTCGGCGCCGGCGTGCTCGGATCCGCGGTCGGCATGGACAAGGCGGTGATGAAGACGCTGTTCATGGCCCACACGCTTCCGGTCGGCCCGTACCTCGTCGTGCTGCGGCGCGAGTGGAACGCCGACGCAAACGGCATCGCCGCTCGCGTGACGAAGGAGCTCCGGTTCCCCGTCTTTGTGAAGCCGGCGAACCTCGGATCGAGCGTCGGGATTTCGAAGGCGAAGTCCGAGGACGATCTGCGCGCGGCGATCGAGCTCGCGCTGCAGTTCGACCGGAAGATCGTCATCGAGGCAGCGATCCCGAATGCCCGCGAGATCGAATGCTCGGTGCTCGGCAACGATGATCCGCAGGCCTCGGTCCCGGGTGAAGTGATCCCGGGACGTGAGTTCTACGACTACGAGGCCAAGTATCTCGACGACACGTCGAGGGTCGTCATCCCCGCCGATCTGACGGACGCGCAGGTGAGAGAGGTGCAGCGGCTGGCGATTGCGGCGTTCCGCGCGGTGGACTGCGCCGGCATGGCGCGCGTCGACTCGTTCATCGACGCCAGCAGCGGAAAGATTTACGTGAACGAGGTGAACACCATCCCCGGCTTCACCACCATCAGCATGTATCCGAAGATGTGGGAGGCGTCGGGCGTCTCCTACTCCGAGCTGATCGATCGGCTCATCACGCTCGCCCTCGAGCGTCACGCGGAAAAGCAGCAGCTGCGCACGAGCGTCACGTGAGTAGAGCGCTGCGGCATGCACTCGTTGTGCTGCTGCTCGCGTCCCCAGCCGCAGCCGAAGGTCTTACGGGCGAGGCGCCGCTCCTTCGGGTCTACGATGCGATCTTCGACGCACGCTTCGACGAGGTGCCGCAGCTCCTGACGCGCACCTGTCCGCCCGCGCCCGCCGAAGCCTGCCAGCTGCTCGATGCGGTCGCGGTCTGGTGGCAGATGCAGCTCGATCCGGCCAGCCTCGCGCGCGACGGGCAGTTTCAATCGAAGGTCGATTCGGCCATCGCGTCCACGGACGCGTGGACCAAACACGAACCGCGGCGCGCCGAGGCCTGGTTCTACCTCGGCGGTGCGTACGGCGCGCGGGCGCAGTGGGAAGTGCTGCGCGGCGAGCGGCTGGCCGCCGCGCGCGACGGCAAGCGCATCAAGGAGGCGCTCGAGCACGCGCTGATGCTCGATCCGCAGCTGCAGGAGGCGTACTTCGGCATCGGCCTCTACCACTATTACGCCGGCATCGCGCCGACGGCCGCCAAGATCTTGCGGTTTCTGCTGCTGCTCCCTGGTGGAGACAAGACGCAGGGGATGCAGGAGATGCTCCGCGCGCGCGAGCACGGCGCGATCCTGCGCGACGAAGCCGACTATCAGCTGCACGTGCTCTACCTCTGGTACGAGAAGCAGCCGCAGCGAGCGCTCGACCTGCTCATGCAGCTCCGCGACCGCCATCCGCGCAATCCGCTCTTCCCGCAACTCGTCGCGCAGGTGCAGGACGTCTACTTCCACGACCTGCAGAGCAGCCTCCGCACGTGGCGGACGCTGCTCGACGCGGCACGCGCGCGCCGCGTCGCGTATCCCGAGCTCGCGGACGTGCGCGCGCGCCTCGGCATGGCGTCGGTGCTGGAGCGATTGAACCAGACCAGCGCCGCCATCGAGCAGCTGCGCGCGGTGATCGCCGCCAAGCCGCTCGCGCCCTTCGGCGCCTACGCGCAGGCGCAGCGCGATCTCGCGCGCGTGACCGCGCGCGCGCGATGACTTTTTGACAATCCGCGCGCTTTTATGCTTGACAGATAAAAAATCTCACCCATAATCTACATCTGGTATGAGGGTGGATGGCTCAGCCCACCCGTAGTGACGACCAAGCGGTTCGTCGGAGGCTGAGTCACAACAACCTGAGGAGAAAACAATGGCGAAGAAGGCTGCCAAAGGCGGAAAGAAAAAGGCCGCGAAGAAGCGGTAATTCCGCTGCTTTGACCTTCGGGGTGCTCGCCGAGCACCCCATTTTTTTATCCCGAGATTCCGCACTCGCGTTCGAGTTGCTGCTCGCTCCTGATGCACTTCCGCATCGGGAGTCAGCCCACGAGGCGAGGTCGCCGAAACGCCGGGCCGACGTGCCAGGCGGCAGAGTGCGCCGGCGAGACGCGCGATCCCGCAATCCACCAGTGAAGGGAGGAATCCTCAATGGCGAAGAAGGCTAAGGGCGGAAAGAAGAAGGCGGCGAAGAAGAGGTAGGTTCGCCGACTCGCGAGAAAGGGGACGCCAGCGCGTCCCCTTTTTTTTTATCTCAACGTCGTTCCATCCCAGATCTGAACGCGGCGCACTGTGTCCCACGGCTGCGTCCGATCGACGATTTCAAGCCCGTTCACGACGTGACCGAACACCGTGTAGCGCGCGTCGAGGTGCGGCTGCGGCGAGTAGGTGATGAACCACTGGCTGCCGCCGGTGTCCTTCCAGTCGAGCGCCATCCCCACGGTTCCGCGCAGGTACGGCAGCTCGTTCAGCTCGTCGCGAATCGTGTAGCCCGGACCGCCTTCGCCGTCGCCGCGCGGGTCGCCGCCCTGAATGACGAAGTCGGGCACCACGCGATGGATCGGGATGCCGTTGAAGAAGCCCTTGTGCGCCAGGTCGATGAAGTTCGTCACCGTCAGCGGCGCGTCGGTGATCGCCAGCTCGATCTCGATCGTGCCGCGATCGGTCGTGACAAACGCATGCGGTGAAAACTGCGGCGCCAGCAGCGACTGCCGCGTGGCATCGTCCATGGGCCGCGTTGGCGCCGGGCGAATCGCGGCGTCCGTGTCGGTGACGCCCTGATCGCGCAGCAGCATGGCCGCCTTCACGCGCAGCGCCCAGTCCTTGTCCTGCAGCGCCTGCTGCAGGATGGGCCGCGCGGTCATCGGGTCAAGTCCACTCAACGCCGTCAGCATCGCCGCGCGCGCGACGTAGGTGCCGTCGCCCACCATCGCCTGGTAGGCGTCAGAGAGTGCACGCACGCCGCCGGTCGCCTTGAGCTCCAGCAGTCCGTTCGCGGCGGTCGCGCGAACGACGAAGTCCTCGGCCTTCAGCTGCTCGATCAGCACGTTCTGGACGTTCGGCACCTTGGCCGCGATCATCGCGCGCAGCACCGCGGGAATGACCCGCGGTTCGCGATCGGTCAGCATCGTCCGGAGGCGCGCCTCAGCCTGCGCACCCGGCAGCGCCGCCATCGCCTCCGCCTGCGCGACGCGGACCGTCCAGTCGCGATCCGGATCGAGTCCCGACAGCGTCGTCAGGAACGTTTCGGTGTCGATGCCGGCGAGCGCGCGAATCGCGGCGCCGCGGACGCCGGGATTCGGGTCCGCGATCAGATCGATGATGAAGTCGAGCGACGCCGGGCTGCGCAGCGCGCCCAGCGCGTTCGCGGTTTCGAGCCTGAGCATCGGATTCGACTCACCTTCCGCGAGGATCTTTTCGAACAATGGCCGCGCCGCGGTGTCGCGAATGGCGGCCAGCGCGCGAACGGCCTCGATGACAACCGCCGGATCGCGCTGACGCTTCTCGACGATGTCGCGCAACGCGACTACCACGGCGGGGGACTGCGCCTTCAGCGCGCCGAGGCCGCGCGCGGCAAACGCCGCGGTAAAACGCCCCGGCGTCGGCAGCAGCGCGGTCAAGGCGGGCACCGCACGCGCGTCGCCGGCGCGTCCGAGCGCGAAGGCAATCGGCCACCACGTCGAGACCGGTGGACCGTTGCCGCCCGTCAGCACGCTTTGCGCGATGCCGTCGAACGAGCCGAGCCGCACGAGCGCGTACAACCCGAGGCGGACACCTTCGGCGGGCGGCATCAGTGGATACGTCACATCGTCAGGTGCGATGTTGTTCAAGGCGCCCGCCTGAACGAGCCCGTACACCATCTGCGTGATCGCCGGCGCATCGCTCTTGTCGCCAATCGTGCCGAGCGCTTCCGCCGCGCGCCCCTGCACGATCGGCTCGCTGTCCTTCAACGCATTGAGCAGCGCCGGGCGCGCTGACGCATCACCGATCAATCCGAGCGCAAACGCCGCCATCTGCCGCACTTCGAATTCGGAATCGCCAAGCGCCCGCTGCAGCGCGGGAACCGCTTCGGGCAGACCGACGCGCCCGATCGCAAGCGCCGCGCGGCGGCGCGTGCGCCCTTCATCATCGGTCACCAGCCGCAGCAGATCCGAAGGTTGTGGCGGCGCGACGATCGCCGGCCTCCCTGCCGCCGCGGGGACGAGAATCGCCGGCGCCGGCGGATTCGGCTCACGCAGGATCCGCTCGTCCTCGAGCCGCAGAATCCATCCAAGCTTTTCTTCCCAGGTGATGACCGGTGGCGTGACCGTGACCGCGGCAGGTCGAGTCGGAGGGGCAGAAGCGCACGCACCCGACAGAAGTGCGATGCCCAAGGCCCAACGCTCGATGCGCAATGCCCGTTTGAGCATGCGGCGATGATAGCATCGCCGAATTCAATGCCCTTTCAGTACATCGCCTTCGAAGGCCCGATCGGTGTGGGCAAGTCGTCGCTCGCCCAGCGCATCGCGTCGCGGCTCGACGCCACGGCCGTGCTGGAGGAATCCGACAATCCGTTCCTCGCCGACTTCTACGCGGGACGCGCGGGCGCCGCGCTGCAGGCGCAGTTGTTCTACTTACTGAATCGTCATCGCCAGCTCGTCGGCTTGCAGCAGGGCAACCTTTTCTCGCAGGCGACGGTCTGCGATTACCTCTTCGACAAGGACAAGATCTTCGCGTACCTGAATCTCGACGATAACGAGCTGTTCATCTACCAGCGGCTCTACGACCTGCTCGCGAAGGATGTCCCGACACCCGACCTCGTGATCTACCTGCAGGCGCCGACCGACGTGCTCGTCCGCCGGCTGCGCGAGCGCGCGAGCCATCCCGAGCGTGAAACCTTCGATCCCGATCCCGACTACCTGCGCGAGCTCAACGAGGCCTACCAGCACTTCTTCTTCCACTACTCCGCTTCCCCGCTGCTCGTCGTCGAAACCTCGCAGCTCGGGCTCGATGCCGGTGATGAGGCAGTGGACGACTTGATCAGACAGATCCGGACCATGAACCGGGGCACGCGCTATTACGTGCCGAGGACGTAGTAATCTCCGCTCATGGCCTGGTTCAAGAAGACCAAGAAGCCGATCGAATCGACGGAGAAGCCGAGCCGGATTCCGGAGGGCCTCTGGGTCAAGTGTCCAGGCTGCTCGCAAATCATCTACAACAAGGATCTCGACCAGAACGTGCAGGTCTGCCCGAAATGCACGCATCACTTCCGCATCAGCGCGACTGATCGCCTTCGCGCGCTCTTCGACGATGGTGCATGGACCGAGCATTTTCGCGGCCTCACCTCGAACGACCCGTTGCAGTTCCACGACACCAAGCCGTACAAACATCGCCTGAAGGACACGATCTCGAAGACCGGCATGAGCGATGCGGTCATCGTCGCCACCGGCAAGCTCGATGGCCTCGCTGTCGTGGTCGCCGCGATGGAGTACGCCTTCATCGGCGGCAGCATGGGTGTCGTCGTCGGCGAGAAGATTACGCGCGCCATCGAGCTGGCGCTCGACCGGCGCTATCCCGTCATCGTCATCTCCTGTTCCGGCGGCGCGCGGATGATGGAAGGCGCGCTCTCGTTGATGCAGATGGCGAAGGTCTCGGCGGCGCTCGCCAGGCTCGATCGCGCGCGGCTGCCGTTCATCTCGCTGCTGACCGACCCGACGACGGGCGGCGTGACCGCGAGCTTCGCGATGCTCGGCGACCTGAACATCGCGGAGCCGAAAGCGCTGATCGGATTCGCGGGGCCGCGCGTCATCGAGCAGACCATCCGTCAGAAGCTGCCGGAAGGCTTCCAGCGCAGCGAGTTCCTGCTCGAGCACGGCATGCTCGATCTGATCGTCGATCGCCGCGAGATGAAGGCGACGATCTCGCGCGCGCTCCGCTTCATGGGCGCGGAGGTCGCCGCGACCGTTGAACAGGTAGCCGTCACTGCTGAATAGGCTTTTCGCGCTCGAGACCTTCGGCATCAAGCTGGGGCTCGAGAACATCCGTGAGCTCTGTGACGCGCTCGGCCATCCGCAGCGATCCTTCCTTTCGCTGCACGTCGCGGGCACCAACGGCAAAGGATCAGTAACCGCGATGGTGCACGCGGCGCTGGTCGCCGCGGGCATCCGCGCCGCGCGCTACACCTCCCCTCACCTGGTTCGCCTGAACGAGCGGTTCGTCGTCGGCAACGAGATGGTGGACGACGAGATGCTCGAATCGGTTGCCAACCACGTGCTGGATGCGATCGATCGGCCGCCCACGTTCTTCGAAGCGACGACCGCGATGGCGTTCGAGATCTTCAGACGGTCGCATGTCGAGGTGGCGGTCATCGAGGTCGGCCTCGGTGGCCGATTCGATGCGACCAACGTCCTCGAGCCGCCGGTTGGCGCCATCACCTCCATCGCGCTCGATCACGAACAGCACCTCGGACGGACGCTCGAGCAGATCGCCTTCGAGAAAGCGGGCATCATCAAGCCGGGCATGACGATCGTCGGCGGCGCGCTACCTGACGCGGCGATGCAGGTGGTTCGCGAAGTCGCGCTGCAGCGCGGCGCCCGTCTCGTTGACGCCGCGCAGGACGCGCGAATGACAAGCGAGATGGAAGACGGCCGGGCGCGCATCACCATCGAAACGGCGGCGGATACCTACGGACCTGCACGGCTCGGTCTGCGCGGCGAACATCAGATCGGCAACGCGGTTGTCGCCGCGACGCTGCTCGAAGCGGCTCGCTCGCACGGGGTGAACGTGCCCGCCGCGGCCGTGACGCGCGGTCTCGAGGACGTCGAGTGGCCGGCGCGTCTCGAATTGCTGTCGCTCGCCAACGGCTCGCGCGTGCTGCTCGACGCCGCGCACAACCCTGAGGGGGCGCGCGCGCTGCGCACCTACCTGGCGCGGTGGCATCCGGAGCGGCCGTCGCTCCTCGTCTCCATCATGCGAGACAAAGATGTGGATGCGATTCTGCGCGAGCTGCTGCCCGTCACATCGTCTGTGATCGCGACGGCGGCAAAAACGCCGCGCGCCATGCCCGCCAACGAGCTGGCCTCGCGCGTCAGAGCTCTTGATGCCACACGTGCGGTCGTCGCGTGCGAGGATGCCTCAGCGGCCATCGATGCCGCCGTTGCGCGAAGCGCAACCGTGTGCGTCGCCGGTTCGATCTTCATGGCCGGCGAGGTTCGCGAGCGTCTCTGCACCCTGCCCCGCTGACCTGTCCGCCGTAGCGCGGAAGCGCGAAGGCGGAAGCGCGGAGCGCGAAGGCGGGCGTGATATCCTGCGGTAATTCCGGTGTATCTCAAGGTATCTAAAGGTTTTCTCGCGCTGGTCGCATGCCTCTGGTCCGTTGCCGCTGCAGCGCAAACGGGCCAACCCGCCCCGGCGCCGCCGCCCGCGCCCGCGGGCGCGTCGGCCGACCTGCCGCTCGGGATCACGAACTTCTCGAGCTGGAAGTTCGAGCGTGTCGGCGATCACCTGCACCTGATCAATCAGGCAGCCATCGAAGGGCCCAATCTGAAGTTCTTTGCCGACGACGTCGATCTCTACACGGACAGCAATCGCATTGTCGCCAGCGGCAACGTGGTGTTCACCAACGCGGATGGCCGGATCTCGGCGGAGCGTGTGGAGTTCAACACCGGCACCGGCGTCGGGACGTTCTACGACGCGACGGGGCTCATGTCGCTCGGCACCGCGGGGGGGTCGAGCGCCGCGGCGTTCGGCGGACAGGAGCCTGACGTCTACTTCTACGGCGCGAAGCTCGAGAAGATCGCCCTGCGGAAGTACCGCATCACCAACGGCGGCTTCACGACGTGCGTCCAGCCGACGCCGCGCTGGGAAGTCACGAGCGGCAGCGTCGTCCTCAACCTCGATGAGTACGCCATCGCACGCAACACCCTGTTGAAGGTGAAGGGCGTGCCGATGTTCTACCTGCCGATCCTCTACTACCCGATTCAGAAGGGCCAGCGCGCGACGGGCTTCCTGCTGCCGACCTACGGCACCTCCACGGTGCGCGGGCAGTCGATCAGCAACGCCTTCTTCTGGGCGATCAATCGCAGCCAGGATGCGACGTTCTTTCACGACTGGTTCACGCGCACCGGCACGGGTGAAGGCAGCGAGTATCGCTACATCGCCGGCCTGCAGTCGGCGGGCAACGTGCGCCTCTATCGCTTTCAGCAGCACGAATCGCAGTTCACGCAATCCGGGACGACGACGACGCTTCCCGCGAAAACGAGCTACGAGTTCACCGGGGCGGTCACGCAGGCGCTCGGTGGCAACGCGCGCGCGCGGATGCGGCTCGACTACTTCTCCGACGTGCTGACGCAGCAGCTCTATCATCAGAACATCTACGACGCGTCACGGCGGCAACGGCTCATCGAAGCGGGCGCGAGCGACATCTTCGGACCGCTTTCCACGACCGTGCTCTACCAGCGCAACGAGACGTTCAACAGCCAGACGACGTCGTTTCTCTACGGCGCGACGCCGCGTGTGAGCGGCGTGCTGGCGCCGCAGCAGCTGTTCGGCGCGCCGATCTATGCGTCGATGAACAGCGAGTACGCGTTCCTGCCGTACCGGAACATCGATCTCATCAAGGGCGTGACGACGCAGGACAACAGCCTGGCGCGAGTCGACCTGGCGCCGTCGCTGCGCGTGCCGCTGTCGCGGCTGACGTATCTGTCGATCAACACGAGCGCAGCGCACCGCATGACGTACTACTCGCGCAGTCAGGACGCGCGGACCGGCGCCGTGGTGGACGATTCGCTGGTTCGCGATTACACCCAGCTCCGCACCGAACTGGTCGGACCCGTCTTCACGAAGATCTGGGACACCCCGGACAGCAGCTACGCCGAGCGGATGAAGCACGTCATCGAGCCGGCGTTCACGCTCGACTACACGACGCCGATCACCAACTACAAGCGGACGCCGCTGCTCACCGACACGTCCGACTTCGTCGTCGGCGGCACGACGCGACTGACCTACGGCCTGACGAACCGCTTCATGTATCGCGGCAGGACGACCGACGGCACGCGCGGCCAGACGCGCGAGTTCATCACCGTCGGCGTGCAGCAGACCTACTACTCGAATTCGGAATCGAGCAAGTACGACACGTCGTATTCGAGCTCGAACACCGGCCGCAAGCCGGTCACCCTGTCGCCGGTCGCGCTCGTCGCCCGCCTGTCGCCGTCGAACCGCATCGACGCCAACTCGCGCGTGGAGTACGACGTCAACGGCCTCGGTGTCGCCATCCTGGGAGTTGGAAGCAATGTCTCCGCTGGTCTAAGCTCCGGGAGCCTGCAGTTCAGCCGCCAGCATCTGTCGCGTCTCTCGCCGCCGAACAGCTATCTGTCCGGATCGACCTCGCTCAGGTCGCCGAACAGCCACTTCACCGGCACCTACGCGATCAGCTGGGACCTCACGCACTCGACCATCGTGACGCAGAACGTGCTGGGGGCGTACATGGCGCAGTGCTGCGGCCTGCAGGTGGAGTTCCAGAGGATGCATCTGGTGCAGTCGATCGGCATTCCGTCGGATCGCCGCTTCAACATCTCGTTCGTGCTCGCGGGCCTCGGCACCTTCTCGAATTTCTTCGGGGCGTTCGGCAACTCGCTGCGCTGACGTGAAGGGACTGATTCTCAGCGGCGGCAGAGGGACGCGTCTCCGGCCGCTCACCTACACGAGCGCCAAGCAGCTGGTGCCGGTCGCCAACAAACCGGTACTCTTCTACGGCATCGAAGCGATCGCCGAGGCCGGCATCACGGACATCGGCATCGTCGTCGGCGACACGCAGGCGGAAATTCGCGCCGCCGTCGGCGACGGATCGCGCTGGGGCGTGACAGTGCAGTACATCGAGCAGGATGCGCCGCGCGGGCTCGCGCACGCCGTGAAGATCAGCCGCGACTACATCGGCAACGAGCCGTTCGTGATGTATCTCGGCGACAACCTGCTGAACAAGGGGATCACCCAGTTCGTGCGCGAGTTCGAGGCACAGAAGCCGGCGGCGCAGATTCTGCTGACGCGCGTGCCCGATCCGCAGATGTTCGGCGTCGCGCAGCTCGAGAACGGAAAGGTCGTGCGGCTCGTCGAAAAACCGAAGGAGCCGATCGGCGATCTCGCGCTGGTCGGCGTCTACATGTTCGGCCCGGACGTGTTCGAGTCGGTCAACCGCATCACACCGAGCGTACGGAACGAGCTCGAGATCACCGACGCGATTCAGGATTTAATCGATCGCGGCCTGACCGTCCGCCCGCACATCGTCGAAGGATGGTGGAAGGACACGGGCAAGCTCGAAGACATGCTCGAGGCGAACCGGCTGATTCTCGACACGTTGGAGCGCAGGATCGAGGGGGACGTCGACGCCGAGAGCCGCGTCGAGGGCAAGGTCGTCATCGAGAAAGGCGCCGTCGTCGAACGGTCGATCATTCGCGGCCCGGCCATCATCGGCCACGGTGCGCGCATCGTCCACGCATACGTGGGGCCGTTCACCTCGATTGGCAACGAGGTCGAGATCAAGGATACCGAGGTCGAACACAGCATCGTGCTCGAAGGCGCATGCCTGCGCGACCTGGCCAACCGCGTCATCGACAGCCTGATCGGCAGGAACGTGCGCATCTGGCGCGAACCGGTCAAGCCGAGCGCGTACCGGTTCATGCTGGGAGACAATTCGGAGGTTGGCATCAGATGGTGAGGCCATGGCGGTAGACAAACCGGCCCAGTACACCGCGACGATGGCGAAGCCGCCGCGCATCCACGGCGTGAAGACGAAGGCGCTGCGGGTGATTGCGGACGAGCGCGGCTGGCTGATGGAGATTCTTCGCGCGGACGATGCGGAGCTCTTCACGACGTTCGGCCAGACGTATGTCTCAGCCACCTATCCCGGTGTCGTGAAGGCGTGGCACTACCATCGCCAGCAGGTCGATCACTTTGCGTGCGTGGCGGGCATGGTGAAGCTCGTGCTCGTCGACACGCGGCCCGACTCGCCCACCAACGGCGCGATCAACGAGTTCTTCATCGGCACGCAGAACCCGATGCTGGTGCAGGTGCCGAGCCTCGTCTACCACGGGTGGAAGTGCATCAGCACCGAGATGGCGCTCGTCGTCAATGTGCCGACCGAGCCGTACAATTACGCCGAGCCGGACGAGTACCGGCTCGACCCGCACGACACGCTGTCCTACGACTGGATGCGCAAGGATGGTTGAAGTTCTCATCACCGGCGGCGCGGGGTTCATCGGGAGCAACTTCGTTCGCTACGCGCTGAACACGCATACCGATTGGCGCGTGACGACGCTCGACAAGCTGACCTACGCAGGCCGGCGCGAGAACCTGCACGATCTGATGGACCATCCCGAGGGGACGTTCGTGCTGCTCGAGGCGGCGCGGCGCGCCGGGGGGCTGCAGCGGTTCGTGCAGATTTCGACCGACGAGGTCTACGGCAGCGTTCCCAGCGGCGCGAGCAGGGAGACCGACGAGCTGCGCCCGCGCAACCCGTACTCGGCGAGCAAGGCGGGCGCGGATCGTCTGGCGTTCAGCTACTGGGCCACCTACGAGGTGCCGGTCATCGTCACCCGCGCGTCGAACAACTACGGGCCGTATCAGTTTCCGGAAAAGGTCATCCCCCTGTTCGTCACCAACGCCATCGACGACATTCCGGTGCCGCTCTACGGCGACGGCCGCAACGTGCGCGACTGGCTGCACGTGCTCGATCACTGCCGCGCGATCGATCTGCTGATCGACAAGGCGGCCAGCGGCGAGGTCTACAACATCGGCGGCGGCAACGAGGTGATGAACGTCGACCTGACACATCAGATCCTCGAGGCGTTGGGCAAGCCGGCCTCGCTGATCAAGCCGGTGCTGGATCGTCCAGGTCACGATCGGCGCTACTGCCTCGACACGGCGAAGCTGCGCGCGCTCGGCTGGTCCCCACAAGTGCCGTTCGCCGACGGCCTGCGCGACACCATCGCGTGGTACAGCGCGAACGAATGGTGGTGGCGGCCTATCAAGGAAGGCGACCCGCAATTCAAGTCGTACTATCAGGCGCAGTACGAAACCCGCCGCTGACCCGTGTCGATTCTCGTCACCGGCGCCGCCGGGTTCGCCGGCAGCCACGTCGTCGAAGCGCTTGCCGGCGACGCCGACACGGTTGGCTGGACGCATAACGCCACGCCTCCGAAAGATGTCGAGACGCTCGCCGAGTGGCAGCGGGTCGATCTGCTGAATCCAACGGAGGTGCGCGAGGCGATCGCGCGCCTCAAACCGTCCGGCGTCATCCATTGCGCCGGCGCGCCGAACGTCGCGCACTCGTGGCGCGATACGGTGACGCCGCTGTCGGTCAACGTGCTGGCGACGCATCACCTCTTCGACGCGCTCTACCGCGCCAACCTGCATTGCCGCGTGGTCGTGCCCGGATCCGCGACTGTCTACGCCGCGTCCACATCGGCGCTGACCGAGGACAGTCCCGTCGCGCCGGCGAATCCGTACGCGGTCAGCAAGCTCGCCCAGGAGCAGCTGTCGCTGCGGGCCGCGCGCGAGGACCACGTCGAAGTCGTCGTCACGCGATCGTTCAACCACACCGGGCCGCGGCAGAGCGGCGCGTTCGCCGCGCCGAACATGGCGCGGCAGATCGCGATGATCGAGAAGGGACTGGCCGAGCCGGTCATCAAGGTCGGCAACCTCGAGGCGCAGCGCGACTTCACCGACGTGCGCGACATGGCGCGCGCCTATGTGCTGCTGCTGAAGCAGGGCGCCCCCTCCAACGTCTACAACGTCGCCTCAGGCGTGGCGCGCGTGATGCGATCCGTTCTCGAGGCGCTCGTCGCGCGCGCGCGCGCCGAGGTGCTCATCGAAACCGATGTGGCGCTGATGAGACCGAGCGATACGCCAGTGCTGCTCGGCGACTCGACGAAGCTGCGCCGCGAGACGGGCTGGCAGCCGGAGATTCCATTCGAGCAGACGCTCGACGATCTGCTGAACTACTGGCGCGACGTCATCCGGCCGACCTGAAGGTCGGCCTCTACAGTATGACCAGGCACTCCTCATGCTTCAGCCGAAGCGTGAGGAGGAATATATGAAGCAGTTTGCGCTAAGCGTCCTGATAACTGCGACACTCGTGTCTGCAGGCTGCGGCGCGACGCGCAACAACAGCAACGAGATGGCGCACCTGCACAGCGTCGGCGTCAAGTTCGATGATCACGCGTCGATTGCGCCGATGGACATGCCGACCTCAGGCACTCATTACAAGAGCGACATGAACGACGCCCAGCTGCGCGTCCGCCTGACGCCGGACGGCCGCGACGACTGGAGCTTCGAACCCCGCGTGACGGTCAGCTTTTCCGACAACACGAGCAAGACCTATAGCTGGCCGCAGGTGATGCTCGACAACGGCCACCCTGAAGTGATGCTCAGCTTCTCGTCGGCCGTTCAGAACCCATAGAATCTGGTATAGGATCGCTGGCGAACAAACGTCGAAGGTTCGCCAGCGACCATGGAAACAGCGCCACTCTTCGTCGATCTCGGAAAGCCCAAGCCCACCCTCAGACAGATCGCCGACCTGGTAAAAGCCGGCGGCGCGGACGCGCTCACGGAAGCGATCCCGCGCGCCGACCATGCCAGGTATCAGGAGATCCGCTGCCGCTCCGCGCTCAATCAGGTGAAGGGGATGCCGTTCGAGTGGACGCTCAATCCCTACCGCGGCTGCACGCACGGCTGCCACTACTGCTACGCGCGGCGTTACCAGACGCAATTCGAGCTCGGATCAGACGATGAGTTCGCGTCGATCATCCTGGTGAAGGCGAACTTCGTCGAGGTGCTGCGCGCGGAGCTCGACAAACCCTCCTGGAAACGCGACTACGTCGTCGTCGGCGCCGCGACGGATTGCTATCAGCCGATCGAGGGGTACTACAAGCTGACGCGCGGCTCGCTGGAGGCGCTCTGCACCCACGGCAATCCGACCGGCATCATCACGAAGGGTCCGATGATCGTCCGCGACAAGGACGTCCTGCAGGCGATCACCGCGAGGGCGGACTGCAACGTCTGCATCAGCGTGCCGTGCGTGGACGAGGACGCGTGGCGGCAGCTCGAACCCGGGACCGCGCATCCGATGCAGCGTCTGCGCGCGGTGCGCGAGCTGGTTGACGCCGGCATTCACGCGGGCGTGCTGATGAATCCGATCGTGCCGGGCATCACCTCGAAGCCCGCGCTCATCGAGCGGACGGTGAAGGCGATCTCGGAGCACGGCGCGCAGTTCGTCGGCTGCAACGTGATGTTTCTCGAGGGCGGCACGCGCGATCACTTCATGCGGTGGCTGCAGCAGGAGTATCCGCAGCTGGTGGATGGGTATCAGCAGCTCTACGCGCGCAAGTACGCGCCGAGTGCCTACCGGAAGGAAGTGTCGGCGCTGATCGCTGCGTTCAAGGAAAAATACGGACTGAAGAAACCGGGTTTGACGAGGCGTTCCACGTCAAACCCGGTTTCATCTACACGGCAACCGCATTCGGATCCGGCGATGCCACGAGACGCTGACCTGCCGTTTCGACCGTGATCTGATCGTCTTTCAGCGCCACGCGGAAGGCGCTGGCTTCCTTCCACCGCTCGCTGAGCGGCAGCTTGATGCGATCGTCGATCACGCGCTTGAGGAAGCGCGCGCCATACGCGAGGCTGTAGCCGTCGGTGACGAGCTTCTCCAGCGCTTCCGGTTCCACGATCACGGTCTTGTTGAACCGTTTCAGCGTGGACGTGACCTCGTCGATGTACTTGATGGCGATGGCCCGCACCTCGTCGTGCGTGAGCGGCTGGAACACCACGACCCCGTCGATGCGGTTGCGGAACTCCGGCGGGAAGCGCCGTTCGAGCTCCTTGTTCACCTCGCACTGCACCTGGTCGATCGGCATCTGGCCGGAGCGGAATCCCATCGGGTTGGTCAGCTTGCGGAAATGCTCCGACCCCGCGTTCGACGTCATGATGATGATCGCGTCCGACAGATACACGCGCTTGCCGCGGCCATCCGTCAGCCACCCTTCATCGAACGCCTGCAGGAACAGGTTCAGGAGGCTCGGGCTCGCCTTTTCGATCTCGTCGAAGAGGACGACCGAGCACGGGTTGTCTTTCAGCTGATTGGTCAGCAATCCGCCGCGCTCGCTGCCGACGATGCCGCGCGGCATGCCGATCAGCTTGTCCACCGACACGCCGCCGTCCTGGTACTCGGACATGTCGATGCGGATCATCTTCTTGTCGTCGCCGAACAGGAACTCGGCGACAGCCTTCGCGAGCTCGGTCTTGCCGACGCCTGTCGGCCCAAGGAACATCAGCACGCCGTCCGGACGATCGAAACCGTCCTTCAGCGGTCCCTTGTTCAGCACGAGCCGGTTGGCGAGCGCCTTCACCGCGTTCTTCTGGCCGATGACGCGCTTGGCGAGGCGGTCCTCGATTTCCTTGAACCGGTCGCCGACGTCGCGGAACACCATGTCCTTCGGGATCTGCGCCGCGTTGGAGATCACCTCGACGATGTCGTCGCTGGTCACCTCCCAGCGCCGATCGATCTCCGCACGCACCGCCGCGGTATCGAGCCAGCCGATCACCTTGTCCGGCAGATGCAGGTGGCGCTGATACCGCGGCGACATCTCGAGCGTCGTCTCGATCGCCTCATCTACAAGGCGCACCGAGTAATTGCGCTCGAGACGCGGGCGGATGTTGTAGAGGATGCGGCGGGTCTCCTCGATGCTCGGCTCCTCCACATGGACCGTCCGGAAGCGGCGCGACAGCGCCTCGTCTTCCTGGATGTATTCCTTGTACTCGCTCAGCGTGGTCGCGCCGATCATGCGCACCTCGCCGCGCGCGAGCACGGACTTGAAGACATTGGCAGCATCCGACGGCGCGCCGAGCGCGGAGCCGGCGCCGACCATCGTGTGCGCCTCGTCGACGAACAGAATCAGGTTCGGCCGCTCCTTGATCTCGCGGATCACGTTCTGGATGCGGTCCTCGAACATGCCGCGCAGCATCGTGCCGGCGACCATCGTGTTCATCTGCAGGTTGACCACCTGGCAGTCGCGCAGGCGGACCGGCACGGTTTCGGGCTCGAACTCGATGCGGCGCGCGAGGCCCTCGACGATCGCCGTCTTGCCGACGCCGGGCTCGCCGATCAGCATCACGGAGTTCGAGCGCTCGCGATGACAGAGGATCTCGAGGACCTGCTGAATCTCCTTGTCGCGGCCGTAGACCGGCGCGACCTTGTCCTGGCGCGCGAGCAGGTTGAGGTTCGTGGCGAAGTGCTTGAGGAACGGCGGCAGTTCGAACCGCTTCCGCAGCCGCTCTTCCCGCAGCTCGTTGTCGCGCATGCGCGTCGCGATGCGCGAGACGAGCACCTCGGGCTCGACGCCGTGATGACGGATGATCGACACCGGCACGCCCTGGCTCTCCTCGAAGATCGCCGAGAAGAGATCGGACGATTCGATGGTCTGCCGTCCGGCCCGGCTGGCCTGATGGAAGGCGAGCTTGAAGACAAGCTTGGTCGCCGGCGCCACACGCAGCTCGCGTCCGGCGAAGGTCGGCAGGACATGCAGGTGCTCTTCGAGCGCCTGCAGAATCTCGTGCGGGTTCAGCTCGAGGTCGCGCATCACTTGCGAGAAGGTGTCCCACTCGACCTGCGCGAATGCGAGAAAGATATGTTCGTTGGTCAGTAGAGCGTGATCGCGACGGCGCGATTCCTCTACCGCTCGATCGACGACCCGTTGCGCCGATTCGCCGATCTTGCTCTGTGCGATGTCGAAATCGTCCACGCCGGGTCGCCTCCGTAAATCCCCCGCAGCCGTTCGGGGCTCCGAGGTCACCTGTTCCCAGCGCGTTTCAAGATGCACGCCAGACGGGGAATGGCCCCGCACACGGCGTTTAACTTATGACTGGAACATCGCTTAGCGGACTCACGGCCGAGTCGCCTCCCACCGACACCACGTTGGCACTCCACACCCGTCTGTGTCCTAGGGCCATCGACTTCTTATAATGACGATATGCGGCTACAGTCGCTGAAGGCCATCGTCTGGACCGTTTTGCTCACCGCGGCAACGGCAGCGGCGCAGACACCGCAGCCGTTTCCGCGGCCCGGCACGCAGCCCGCGCCCGCACCACCCGCGGCGCCGAGACCCGCCGCGCCGCCTCCAATCGCTGCACCGCCGGCGGCTCGTGTCGATCCCGCGACACCCACGGAAGCGACCCTCGGCTTCCCGATTTATCCCGGCGCGCAGTTCATCGCCTCCTACGATGCCGGCCGCGCGCAGCGCTACTACCTGTTTGGCTCGGCCGCGGCGTTCAACGATCTCGTCACCTATTACCGCACCGTCCTGAAGGAAAAAGGGAACCTCGTGTTCCAGGATCCGCCGACCCACATGTTCGAGATCGGCAAGTTCAGCGACGAGACGATGGCGTTTCCGCCCGGCGTGACGATCAAGGACTTCACCGCGGGCGGCTCGCCGGGCTATCCGAATCCGAAGGCGGGCGCCCAGCCTGCGCGCTTCCCCTCGATCATCATGATCGTGCCGTCGCCGCCGGGCACGCCCCGCTGATTCTCGCCATTCATCGTGCGCTGCACGCGGGCCTGTCACCACGAAGGTCGCTTACGCGACATGCACGGAGCCCACGAAGCACCGAACGACAGTACTTCCAAGAGCAAAGCAAAGAAGACGCGCTCGGAAGAACTTAGACACCACTACAGACCATTCGGGCTCGTGGACTCCCCGGAATTAGTCTTCGTGAACTTCGTGTCTGCGCGCGAAGCGCGCTTTCGTGGTTATCTCCGGTGACTGGCGCACGTGTCTGCGGTCAGCGGGTGTCGTACCCCCACGAAATGTAGTTACCCGTCTGCTGCGGCATCAATATCAGCGTCGTCACGCCAAAGACCATCCCGTAGCGGCCGTCGTTGGTGCGCACGATGGTGAGCGGCTGGCGATTGCGGACGTGCCAGTCGTGCATCCGCTCCCAGATGTCGATGCCGACGTCGATGTAGTCCGGAAATTTCTGGTTGGCTTTCAGGAAGGTGCGCTGCTGGGCGCGGATCTGCGCGACGTCCGCGCTCTCGTGCGCGTGCTCGAGTGCGTCGCGAAGCTTGTCGATCGCGTCGGCGGCCTTGCTGTCGGCCGTCGCGTCACCCGAATCCCTTCGCGTCTGCGCTTCCGCCGGTCTGCCGAACGCCGCCGCCAGTCCCGCCGCGAGCCCGCCGCCGATGACGTCACGTCGCTCCACCATGTCGCCCTCCAGGGAGTGTGACGACCGGCGGAAGCGATTAGCTCTTCACGTAGATCTCGCCGGCCTTCTTGAACTCGTCGGACTTCTCGCGCATCCCCTCGCGCAGCGCGTCGGTCGTCGTCAGGTTGTGCGTCGCCGCGTAGTCGCGCACCTGCTGCGTCAGCTCCATCGAGCAGAACTTCGGCCCGCACATCGAGCAGAAGTGCGCGACTTTCGCGCCGTCGGCCGGCAGCGTCTCATCGTGGTAGGCGCGCGCGGTGACGGGATCCACCGCCAGGTTGAACTGATCCTCCCACCGGAACTCGAACCGCGCCTTCGACAGCGCATCGTCCCACGCCTGCGCGCGCGGGTGGCCCTTGGCGAGGTCCGCGGCGTGCGCCGCGATCCGGTAGGCGATGACGCCCGCCTTCACGTCGTCGCGGTTCGGCAGGCCGAGATGCTCCTTCGGCGTGACGTAGCAGAGCATCGCGGTGCCGTACCAGCCGATCATCGCGGCGCCGATGGCGGAGGTGATGTGGTCGTAGCCGGGAGCCACGTCGGTCGTCAGCGGACCGAGCGTGTAGAACGGCGCTTCCTTGCACCATTCGAGCTGCTTCTCCATGTTCTCCTTGATGAGATGCATGGGAATGTGCCCCGGGCCTTCGTTCATGACCTGCACGTCGAACTGCCAGGCGATGTCGTTCAACTCGCCCTGCGTCTTCAGCTCCGCGAACTGCGCTTCGTCGTTGGCGTCGGCAATGGAGCCGGGACGCAGGCCGTCGCCGAGCGAGAAGGAGACGTCGTAGGCGCGCATGATCTCGCAGATCTCGCGGAAGCGCGTGTACAGAAAACTTTCCTGATGGTGCGCCAGGCACCACTTCGCCATGATCGAAGCGTGTCGCGATACACCTCCCACGTGAGATCTTCCGGCCGTCCGCCGGCCTTCTCGAGCGCCTGGTAGATCGGCACCGTGCCGATCGGCACCGAGGCGTTGCGGATGATCCACTCGCGCGTCTCGTGGATGTTCCTGCCCGTCGAGAGATCCATCACCGTGTCGGCGCCCCACAGCGTTGCCCACTGGAGCTTGTCGACCTCGTCCTCGATGGATGACTTCACCGCGGAGTTGCCGATGTTGGCGTTGATCTTCACGAGGAAGTTGCGGCCGATGACCATCGGCTCGAGCTCGAGGTGGTGGATGTTCGACGGAATGATGGCGCGGCCCCGCGCGATCTCGTCGCGCACGAATTCGCCCGGCAGCCCTTCGCGCGCCGCGACGAACTCCATCTCCGGCGTGATCTCGCCGCGCCGCGCGTAATAGAGTTGCGTGCCGACGAACCCGGTCGCACGGCGCGCCGCGATCCACGGCTCGCGCAGCTTCGGCAGACCCGTTCGCACGTCATGTCCCTGCGGACCGCTGGTGTCGTAGAGACGAATCGGCGGCTCGCCGCCGCCCAGCGTCACCTCGCGCATCGGCACGCGCAGCGTCGTCTCGGGACCGCCGGCCGTCAGCCGCGCGGGGCGGTCGTCGTACACCTTGCGCGAGTTCGGATACGCCGTGGCGAAATCGATCATTGGAGTTCCTCGTTGTTTGGGGAGGGAAACGGGCGGGATCGCCGCGCTCCCTCCGCCGGTCTAAACCGGGTCAGGTTCCAAGGGTGTTTCTCAATCCACGCGGATACCCCTGGCGGCCTCGGTGATTATACTCCCCGAAGAATGACGCCGACGACGATCGGGCGCGCGAGCCTCCTCGCGCTGCTCGCCTGGTGGACATGGCGCTTCGTTCCACATCCGCTGAACTGGCTGCTCACCAACGGCTCGTTCCTGCACCTCATAAACCTGCCGTTTCATGAAGCGGGTCACATCCTCTTCTCGCCGCTCGGCGAGTTCATGACCATCCTCGGCGGCTCGCTGATGCAGGTGATCGTGCCCCTCGTCTGCGCGGTCGCCTTCTTGCGGCGCGAGGACTGGTTTGGCGCGGCGGTCTGCGTGTGGTGGGCGGGCGAAAGCCTCGTCGACGTCGCCCCCTACATCGCCGACGCCCGGGCGCTGCAGATGCCGCTGCTCGGAGGAGGCACCGGCGCGGAGGTGGAAGGACACGACTGGGAGGCGATTCTCACGCGACTCGGCTGGCTCAATCTCGATCGGACGATCGGCATGTGGACGCATGTCATCGGAAGCGTGGTGATGCTGGGAGCGTTGCTCTTCGCGGCGTGGCTGCTGCTGAACAAGCGCGGCGACAAAGCCGTCGAGGCATAATGCCGGTATGCGCGTTTCCATCCTCCTTTGCTTCAGCTTCGGCGTCTTGATCGGAGGCGCATCCTTCGCGCAGACCGCGACGCCGCCGCCGTCGCAGGCCGCGCCCGCGCCGCGAAGGCCGACGGCGGCACCCGCGCCCGCATCGCGAGCGGGCATCGCCATCACCGTGACGAACACGCACGGCCTGCCGATCCCGGATGTTCGCGTGACGATCGCGGGGCCCTCGGACCGCAGCGGCGCCACGGATGGAAGCGGCCAGGTGAATTTCGTCGGTATGCAGCCGGGCACCTATCGCGCCCGCTTCGACGGGGACACGGTCGTCTCTTTCGAGCGCGAGGTAACGGTGCGCGCCGGTCAGCCAACCGGCATCGACGTGACGCTCAACATGGCTCCGCCGCCGTCCGCGCCGCCGCCCGCGGCTCCGGCTGTTGAGAAGCGGGTCGAGGCCGTCGTCGGTCCTCCAGGAATGCCGCAGATCCTCTCGATCGTGGATCTCGCCGAGAAGCAGTTGTCGGGCAACGCGCCTCGCCGCGAAACGCTCGTCTCCTGCAGCGGCAACACGCGGACGATGCTCGTCGTGCTGAATCAGGATCAGCCGGAGCGGCTGTACGACAGCGCGGAGATGGAATACTACGTGGTCGCGGGACAGGGAGCGGTGCGGCTCAACGGCCGCGAGACGCCGCTCTCGGCGGGCAGCTACGTCTCGATTCCGCGGAACACGAGCCACAGCATTGCGAAGCGTGGCAATCGCGCGTTGATTCTGTTGTCGATGCTGTCCGGCGAACCCTGCGAGCAGGCGAAATAACTAGAAGCCGGGCCGGATCAAAAAACTGACGGTCCAGCCGTTACGCGCCTTGTCGAACGTGCGGACGGCTGTGGGTTCCAGCACGAACCCGCCGAGATTGGCGCGCACGCCGGCGCCGACGCTGCGGAAGCGATCGCGCTCGAGCGGCGCGTTGGCGTGCGGCGTCCAGAGCATCGCGCCGTCCGCGAAGATCAGCGCCTCGATCGGCGTCGAGCCGTAATCGAGATTTCCCGTCAGCAGCCCGCGCAGCGGCGCGCGCACCTCGAGATTCATCACCGCATAGCGGTTGCCGGACAGCTGATCGATCGTCGAGCAGCTCGTCGCGCGGAGTCCGCACTGCTCCGCGGCAAAGGTGCTCAGGTCGTAGCCGCGCACGAGCGTCTGCAGCCCGAAGAGCAGCGGCGTCAGCCGCGCATCGCGCGCGTCGGGGCCGTAGCGTCCCGAGTGCTGCAGCCGCACCGCGATGGTCGCGGGACGGACAGGCATGAAGTAGCGCCGCGCATCGAGGTGGATATCCGTGAACATCAGGCTGCCGATGGCAGGCTGGATATCAAGCCGCACGCGATGGCCGAGCACGGGACTGGTCGGCCCGAGCACCGCCGTGTCGCGAACGTAGGCGGCCTCCATGTCGGCGAGATACACGGGCGCCGATCCAGGCAGCTCCTGCACGACGCTGCTCAGCAGCTTGTACGACGTCGCATCCGCGACGCGGGTGAGCGTCTGCCACCCGTAGCCGGTTCGCCGCACGCCGCCGCGGAACTCGAAGCGCGTGGCGCGGCTCACGTTATAGCGCGCCAGCACGCTGGCGAACTCGTGCGTGTAGCGGAGGTTCGAGTACTCCTGTGTGATGCGCGCGTCGCCGCGATCGATCGAGCGCCGGGCGCCGATGAAGCGCGCCGGCACGTAGCCGCCGATGAATCCCCAGTTGAGACGCCCCTTCTGGTTCAGGTAGGCGACCTGCGCGGCGAGATCGTCCTTCGTGGTACCGACGCGCATCATCATCTGCAGCTCGCGATCGCGCAGCATGTCGCCGAAGGTGATGCCGAAGTTGGCGCGCAGCACGCCGCCGACAAAGCCGGAGCCGCCGACCGCGGCGCCGATGTACGGGTCGGAGATCGACTCCATGCGCAGCCGGTCGTCGTACTTCGACGTACGGAAGGCCGCCGGATCCGCGGGGAGCCCGACGTGTGCGTCGGCGAGCAGGTGCGCCAGCTTGCCGAGCGTGCCTGGCGTCGTCGTCTTCGTCGCCACGCCGGCGGCGACGATCGGCGCCGATTCCGCGCTCGCCTGCTCCAGCGTCTGGATTTCGTAGCGTCCGTCGCGATACGCGTTGAACGCGAGCTTGCCGCTGGACGACGCGACAGCGAGAGCGGGACTGGTCGCGGTGATGCCGCTGATGCCGCCCGTCTCCGAGGTGACGCGGCGGATGTCGCCCGACGCGAGATCGACGCGATAGATGTTGCTGATGCCGTCAGGGTCCGCGACGTAATAGACCGCCTTGCCGTCGGGCGACCACTGCGGACTGATCTGCTTGCCGCCGTTGGTCGACGCGGTCAGGGGCCGCACGATCTTCGTCGCGACGTCGAGCAGCGCGACGTGCACCGCGCCGAAGCGCAGCTCGTCGAGCGACGTCGTGAACCGGTCCGACGCAAACGCGATCGTCTTGCCGTCCGGCGACCACGACGGATGCAGATCCGCGTACTCATCATCGGTGAGCCGCGTCACCGTGCCGTCGGCGAGCTGATAGAGAAACAGATCCGATTGCCCGTTCTGCATCGCCGAGAAGAGGATCTGTTTCCCGTCAGGCGACCAGCTCGGGTTGTAGATCTCGCCGAGATCCCGCAGGCGGATGTCGCGGCGCGGCGCGACGCCTCTGGTCTCGATGATCGTCAGCGAGGCGATGCCGTCGATCACCGCGGCGACGACAAAGCGATGGCCGCTCGCGTCCCACGCGCCGGCGGACTGGATGTACTGCAGGCTGTCGAAGTGCGGATCCGCGGCGGTGCTGATGACTTTCCTCACCACCGCGCCCGAGGACGCGTCAGCCATGTAGAGATCCAGCGACAGGCGATCGCGCTCCGACACGAACATGATTTGCCGTCCGTCCGGACTGATCGCGGGCGCGACATGGATGCGGCCGCCGTCGGCGGAGGTCACGATGGCGCGTGGCCGCACGACGTTGTCGGGATCCGATTCCGCGCTCGGAATCGACTCGTGCCAGTCTTTCGTCAGCTCCTCGGGGGTCTTGCCCGTGACGTCCTGCAGCCGTGCAAGGACGCCGCGTGCCTTCGACCGCAGAATCTTGCCGAAGATCTCGTCGCCGAACGTGCGCCCCAGGTACGACCAGAACGCGTGGCCGTAGCGATACGGAAAGTAGCGGGGACTGTCGAGCTGTTCGACCGTTGGCAGGCGGTTGTGCAGCTTCGCGTCTCGAAGCCACATGTCGGTGAACGCGTTGGACGGTCCAAGCGAGAGGTACTCCGCCATCCCCTCGATGAACCAGCCCGGAAGCGCGAAGGCGTTCTGATGCGCGCTCTTCTCGATGTCGATCTGAAAGGCGTGCGCCAGCTCGTGGCCGATCACGTGATCGGTCTCGCCGAGTCCCGGCGCGAACGGCATCACGATGCGCGACTTGATGCGCTCGGTGAACCCGCCGGTGCCTTCGTCCACCATCCCCGAGCTGACGTTGGTCTGCGAGAAGTCGCGATGGCTCGCGTAGAGCACAATCGGCTGGCGATGTGTGAACTGGTGGTCGAGCAGCTGCGAAAAGCGCGCGTACCACCGCTCGGCCATCCGCGCCGCCTGCCGCGTGAGCGGCTCCTCCTCAGGGTAGTAATAGATGTCGAAGTGCTCGGTGTGGAGCGTACGGAACTCGAGGCTGCCGTTCTGGACCTTGTTCCGGCCGAAGTACTGCGCGTCTGCCGTGGAGGGCAGGAACAACAAGGTCGTCGTGGCAAGACACACGAGTACCGTCGCGCACCGGAACATGGGGCACCCCTGAGTTGGTCGTTGGAGTGCGCAACTGTATCACGGGATAGCGGAGGTATAGACCACCGACACCGCGAAATCTCCGTCGCGGAGGCCTTGTGCAAAATCAAGACGGAGTGCGCCCGCGTGTCCCGGATACGCGCCGCGCAAACCGCCGCCGACGTCCACATCCGTGATCGCGTCGCCCGCGATGC
>QHWQ01000298.1 GCA_003222635.1 Acidobacteriota bacterium
AACGACGGGTCGTTGAACTCGGCGGCGGCGACGGTGACGATTACGGTCAACCCGATCAACGACGCGCCGGTCGCGCACGCGCAGGCGAGGACTCTGAACGAGGACACGACGAAGGCGATCACGTTGACGGGGACCGATATCGAAGGCAGCCCGCTGACGTTCACGATCCTCACGATGCCGCTGCACGGGATGCTGACGGGCACGGCGCCAAATGTGACCTACGTGCCGGCGGCGAACTTCAACGGGGCGGACAGCTTCACGTTCAAGGTCAATGACGGCTCGCTGGACAGCAATGTGGCGACAGTCAGCCTCACGATCAACGCGGTCAACGACGCACCAGTCGCACAACCCGCGTCGTACACGACGCCGCGGAACACACCGCTCGTGGGCCAGCTGGTGGCTACTGACGTGGAGCACCAGGCGCTGACCTACACGGTGACGACGCAGCCGACGAAGGGCACCGTGGTGGTGAATCCGTCGACAGGCGCGTTCACATACACGCCATCGGCGGGCAAGACCGGATCGGACTCGTTCAAGTTCAAGGCGAACGACGGCATCGTCAATTCGAATGCCGCGAAGATCGACATCCAGATCCAGTAATGGATGAACAGCTGCGAGCCGGGAGGACCCCTTCCGGCTCGCAGGCACGCAGGTCGCTCGGAGATGCGACCTTGGTCGGGCGCGACCCGACTTTCGCTTCATTCTCACGACCCGGCGCGACCCATATCCTCCGGTCTCGAGAGTCTTCTTAAGTCAATAGCAGAGCTCTTTTTTCTACCCGGGCGGGCCTGTGGTCCGAGCCCTTGGAGTTCCCCGTATGTTACGCGCCCGCCGATGCACACTCGCTCTCGTTGCCTGCTGTCTCGCTCTACTTGGTTCAAGCCGACCGGGATGGCTGTCGGTCAACGCCGCGTCCGAGTACGCGCTGCAGTTCGACGGCGTCGATGACCGTGTGACATTCGGGTCGGCGAGCCCCTTTGGCGCAACCAACTTCACGCTCGAGCTCTGGTTCAAGAAGCAAGGGGCAGGCATTGCCACCTCCACCGGGACGGGCGGCGTCACTGCGGTGCCGCTGATCACCAAGGGCATGGCGCAGTCGGACGGCAGCACCCTGGACGCGAACTATTTCCTTGGCATCGACTCGGCGACGAAGGTGCTGGCAGCCGACTTCGAAGATTTGAACAACGGCCTGAACCACCCGGTGCTCGGCAAGACCATCATCTGCGACAACATCTGGTATCACGCGGCCGTCACCTACGATTCCACGACAGGCACGTGGCGCGTGTATTTGAACGGCGATCTCGAAACCGAGTTGGTCGTCAGCGGCACTGGCAACGTGCGCATACCCCGCTTCGACAGCATTCAATGGCCCGCGCTCGGCACCGCGCTTCAGTCCGGCGGTACGGTCTCGGGGCAGACGCAGGGATTCTTCAAGGGGCAGATGGACGAAGTCCGCATCTGGAACATCGCGCGCAGCCAGACGGACATTCGCAGCACGATGGGCGGGCCAATGCTCATCGCGCAGACCGGGCTGCTCGCGCGTTTCGGGCTCGATGACGGCAGCGGCCTGGTTGCAGTCAACAGCGCGGGCGCCACCAATGGAACGCTCTCCGGGGGCGCCACGCCGCCCGCTTTCATTGCCGGCGGATCGGGCTACGCGCCGTCGGCGATCGTCGGCAACCAGGGCCTGCGCCTGGCGCCGACCTCGGCAACCGTCGGTGACTACGTCACTTTTGGTGCCGCCACTGCGACGCTTGGCACCCCGATCTTCACGGTGGAGGCGCGATTCAGGAAGGAGGGCACCGGCTTTACAACGAGTACCGGGACCGGCGGCGTGACTGCCATTCCCCTTGTCACGAAGGGCACGGCCGAAGCCGAGGGCAGCAACAAGGACATGAACTATTTCCTCGGCATCAGCAGCACCGGGGTGCTCGCCGCCGACTTTGAAGAAGGCGCCACGGGCGCGAGCCCGGGCCTCAATCACCCGATCCTCGGCACGACGCCCATCGTCAACAACGTGTGGTACACGGCAGCCGTCACCTATGACGGATCGAAGTTGCAGTTGTACTTGAACGGCGCGCCTGAAGGGACCGCGCTCACGGTGAACCAACCGCCGCGCGCGGACAGCATCCAGCACGCGGGAATCGGCACATCGCTGACGTCGACCGGGACGGTCAGCGGCTTTTTCGCGGGCACCATCGACGAAGCGCGGATCTGGAACTACGCACGGTCGGCGCAACAGATTCTCGCGGGCACGGGACGCGAAATTCCGACGGCGCCCGGACTGCTTGGACGCTGGGGCTTCAACGAGTGCTGCGGGCGTGTCATGGACACGAGCGGGCACATCCCGCTGGTGACGGCGGTCGTCCCGTCCATCACGACCGCCACGAATTGGGTTACGACGCCGGACCTCTTGAGCGTCGTCAACACGGCGCCCTCCGTCGACGCAGGATTCGATAGCTTCGCCGCGTTCCCGACCGCCGCGCTCACGGGTAGCGTCGTCGACGACGGCGTTGACACCGGGACGCCCCTGAGCTCGCTGTGGAGCAAGACGAGCGGGCCAGGCACGGTCACCTTCGCCAATCCAGCCGCGCCGATCACGACGGCGACCTTCTCGACCGTCGGCACGTACGTGCTCACGCTCACCGCGAACGACGGCGAGCTGACCGCCAGTGACAGCGTCACGATTCAGGTCCAGTCAACCGGCACGAACCTGCCACCGACGGCGAACGCCGGCCCCGACCAGGTCGTCACCTTCCCGGCTCCAGCATCTCTGGCCGGGTCGTACACCGATGACGGCCTGCCGGGTTTTGACGTCAACACCACCTGGAGCTTTGTCAGCGGACCAGGGACCGTCACGATTGCGCAGCCGTTCGAGTTGAACACGACGGCCACGTTCTCGGCGCCGGGGACCTACGTGTTGAAGCTAACTGCTGACGACACCGCGCTCAGCGGCAGCGACACGGTGACGATCACAGTGGCCGCGGCGGCGACGAACTACGCGATCGATTTCAACGGCAGCAACGCGTACGTCACGATGGGCGTGGCGCCCGGTCTCGGCGCCTCGGTGTTCACGCTCGAAGCCTGGATCAAGCGCGAGGGGACCGGCATCGCGACGAGCACGGGCACGGGCGGCCTGACGGCGATCCCGATCGTGACCAAGGGAATGGCGCAAGCCGACGGCAGCAATCTGGACATGAACTATTTCCTCGGGATCGACAGCACCGGCGTTCTCGCGGCCGATTTCGAGGAAGGCGCCACGGGGGCGAGTCCAGGCCTCAATCACCCGGTCAAGGGCGCGACGCCCATCTCGAGCAACATCTGGCACCACGTGGCCGCGACGTACGACGGCAGCGCATGGCGGTTGTACCTCGACGGCAACTTCGACAACGCCGGCGGCCAACCGCTCGTCGTGGGGCAACCGCCGCGGGCGGACAGCATCCAGCACGCGGCCATCGGCACAGCGCTCGGATCGGGCGGCGTGGTCGGCAGCGGGACGCAGGGCTTTTTCAATGGCACGATCGATGAGGTTCGCATCTGGAACGTGGCGCGCAGCCAGCAGCAAATCCAGGGCGGCATGTCGGGCGAGGTCTCTTCGGATCCGACATTGCTCGGCCGCTGGGGCCTCAACGAGGGGACGGGCGTCGCACCGAAGCAGGTCGCCGACGGCTCGGGCCATGGAATCACGGGCACCGTCAACGGCACGTTTGCCTGGGTTTCGGGCGCGCCGTTCAGCGCGCCGAATCACGCGCCAGGTGCGCCGGTCCTCGGCGCGCCGTCGGTTGCGGCGACAGGAGTCGCCTCACCCGCGACGCTGAACGTCTCCGTGTCCGATAGTGATGGCGATCCGCTGACGGTCACTTACTACGGGCGCAAGAAGCCGACGGCGGCGCCCGACTTCACGTACGTGACGATTCCGGACACGCAGCACTACGTCGACAACACGAGCTTCCCGGCAACGTTCACCGCACAGACCAACTGGATCGTCGCCAACCGCGGCGCGCTCAACATCGCCTTCGTCTCTCACCTCGGGGACGTCGT
>QHWQ01000299.1 GCA_003222635.1 Acidobacteriota bacterium
ATGCCGAACGCGTGCGGATCGTGCCACCTGATGTCGGGGCAGGGACATCCCGAGTCGGCGGACATCGCGGGGATGCCGGCCGAATACATCATCCGGCAGATGAGCTACTTCAAGACCGGCGCGCGGAAAGAGGAAGCGCGCATGGGGCCGATCGCGCGCGCGGTGTCAGACGAGGACGTGCGGCAGGCGGCGGAGTATTTCGCCGCCGTCAAGCCGTCGCCGTTCGTGAAGGTGATCGAGACCGCGACGCCGCCGAAAACCTATGTCAGCGCGGATGCGCGTCACCGCCGCATCATGCCGGACGGCGGCACCGAGCCGATTGGCCGGCGCATCATCCAGATTCCGGAAGACCCGATGCAGGTGACGATTCGCAATCCGCATTCGGGCTTCATCGCGTACGTGCCGCCCGGCAGCATCAGGAAGGGCGAGGCGCTCGCCAAAGGCGGCGGCGGAAAGACGATCCAGTGTGACATCTGCCACGGCGAGAAGCTGACGGGCCTCGGAGAGGTCCCGCGCCTTGCGGGTCTCCAGCCGGTCTACCTCGCGCGGCAGCTGATCACGCTGCAGAACGGCGCGAGCGCCGGTACCAACGCGGCGCTGATGAAGCGCGTCGTCGCGAAGCTGTCGGAGGACGACATCATTGCACTCGCGGCATACCTGGGATCACTTCCGCCTCGGTAACGGCCAGGGCGCCGTCACGCGGCGCCTGGAGTGGGCGGACACGCAAGCTGGGACAGGCGACCACCAACATCCGCAGCAGCAATCTCGGACCGGTGTGGCCTGCACGTAATCACTTGCATTAATTGACCGCATGCCGGGGCTGGCGTATGGTTGCGCGCGAGGAGCGCTCAGAATCGTATGGCACTTTCGTCACTCTCACGCAGACCTCTGGTGACCCTCGCATTCGCGATCTTGATCGCAATCACCGTTCACACGGCCAGCGCGCAAACGACGGGCGCACAACGGGCCGGCAGCGCGCCGCAATGGACCAAGGCCGCGCCGTTTCCGATCCCTGAAGAAGAGCTCTACGGTAGCGTCGTCAACGGCAGGTTCTACGTGCTCGGCGGCTTCGGCATCGGCGGGATGGCGCCCGGCCTGGTGTTCGAGTACGACCCCGCAAGCGAACGCTGGAATGGGATCCGGCGGCGGATACGTGGAAGGCGCTCGCGCCGCTGACGGTGAAGCGCTGCTCCGCGGTCGCCGAATCGGTCGACGGCAAGATTTATCTGATCGGCGGCCTCGAGCCGATGGAAAACGGCAAGGGAACGCGCGTCTCCGGGCGCAACCAGATGTACGACCCGGCGACCAACACGTGGACGGAGCGCAGCCCGATGCCGACGACGCGCAATCACGCGATGGCGGGGGCGGTGAACGGAAAGATTTACGTGATGGGCGGCCGTCTCGCCGCGGGAAATATTCCGGTCACGACGAACATCGATACGGTCGAAGAGTACGACCCCGCGACGAATCTGTGGGGGCCCGTGAAAGAGCGGATGCCGCAGGTGCGCAGCGGCGGCGGGTGGGCGACCTGCAACGGAAAGATCTACGTTGGCGGCGGCGAGTGGATCACGCGCGAGTTCTACGCGGCGCTCCGCGCGCTCGATGCATACGACCCGGCGACCAACACCTGGGAAACGCTGACGCCGCTCCCCGGCGCCGTCCATGGCAACGCGATGGGCTGCATCGGCAACAAACTGCACACGGTGAGCGGAAAGATGCGCGCGGGCGGTGGCCCCGACCCGGCGACCGCCGAGCACGACGTGCTCGAGCTGCCGGCGAGAGGAGGCACGCGGTGAGACCTGCAGCGAAGCGAGAGCTCGGTAAGACTTTGAAGTGGACACTCGCGATCCTCACGATCGGCGGGGCGCTCGTGTATGCGCAGAACCCGATGCTCCTGCGCTGGGACAAAGCCGCGCCGTTCCCGGAGCCGGAAGAGGAGCTCTACGGCATCGAAACCGGCGGCAAGATGTACGTGATTGGCGGCTTCAGCGAAAACGGCAAGCCCGCGCCCGCGATGGTCTACGAGTACGACCCGGGGCCGGACAAGTGGACGAAGAAGAAGCCGGTTCCGGTGCCGGTGCATCATCAGGCGCAGGCGAGACTGAACGGCAAGATCTACATCTTCGGCGGATGCCAGCGTCCCTTGAGCGGACCCGGCATGGGTGGATGGCAGCCGGTGAACAACTCGTGGGAGTACGACCCCGTCGCCGATTCGTGGCGCGCGCTCGCGCCGATGCCGATCAGCAGGTGCTCCGCGATTGCCGAAGAAGTCGGCGGCAAGATCTACGTCATCGGCGGCGCGACCATCATGGAGAACTCGGGTGAGGTGGCGTTGTTCGGCAACCGCCCGGCGCGCGTGCTCGGCACCAATCAGGTCTACGATCCCGCCACCAACACGTGGGCCAACCGCAGCCCGATGCCGACGACGCGCAATCACGCGTTCTCGGGTGTCGTGAACGGCAAGATCTACGTCATCGGCGGCCGCCTCGGCGCCGCGCACGTCACCGCCTCCAGCAACACCGACGTCGTCGAGGAATACGACCCGGCGCGCGATCTGTGGGGCGCGGTGCGATCGCGGATGCCGACGCCGCGCAGCGGCGGCGGCTGGGGAACCTACAACGGGCGCATCTACGTCGCGGGTGGTGAAGGGCAGCACGAACGCGCCAACTTCTCGTTCCGTGCGCTCGAGGCGTACGAGCCGGCCACCAATCGATGGATTGTTCTGCCGTCGATGCCGACGGCACGTCATGGCGCGGCGGGCGCATTCATCGGCAACAAATTCCATCTGGTGAGCGGAAAACCCGAAGGCGGCGGGTTGCCCGACCTGGCGGGCAAGGGATTGCCGGTGCACGACGTGCTCGAGATCCCGGCGAGCTTCGGAACGAATTGACGGTAGGGTCCGGCTTTAGCCGGACCTGGCCCGAAAGGTATCGACATGAAACGAACGCTCAGCGTTGCGGCCCTCGTCGTCGCGTTTGGCGCCGGCCTGCTGGTCAGCAACTACGTCGGCACGGTCGAGGGACAGCAAAAGAAAGCGCCCGGTGAGGGCTTCGCGGCGGTGCCGGGACAGAAGGGCGGACACGACGTGTTCGGCCCGTACGATCCTGTGCAGAACTGGCCGCGCCCGTTGGGCGAGAGCCTGCCGAACCACGATGCGTGGACGTACTCGCAGGCGACCGACGTGTTCCCCGAGAGCGAGGATCGTGTGCTCGCCACGTTCAAAGGCGAGCTGCCCGTGCTGCCGTCAGGCCGCGGCCGTGGAACGACGTGGCTGCCGCAAATCGGGCCGAGCATCAAGTTCCCGGTTGGCGGCGGCGTCCCGATGCGCGAAGCCGCAAGCGCGACGCCGAGCTTCGGCAAGGCGGTGGACGAGAGCGACGGGCGTCCGGGCGTCGACTGGCGCTGGGAACACGTCATCATGGTGTTCGATCGCAACGGCAAGATGATCGAGGACTGGTCGCAGTGGGATCGCATCTGGGGACGGCCGCATGACGTGGAAATCAGCCCCTACGATCCGGAGAAGCACATCTGGATCGTCGATGCCGACGCGCACTTCGTCAGCAAGTTCACGCACGACGGCAAGCAGCGGCTGCTGACGCTCGGCACGCCGGGCGTGCCTGGCACCGACGACACGCACTTCAGCCGGCCGACGTTCCTGGCGTTCATGGATGCCAACACGATGTATCTCGCCGATGGCTACGACGGCACGCGCGTGATCAAGTACGACGGCAACGGCAAGAAGATCCTCGAGTGGGGCATGAAAGGCAACCAGCCGAACGAGCGGCGCCCCAGCTACTTCAACAGCGTGCACGGCATCGCGGTGAACCCGAAGACGCGCCGCGTCTACGTCAACGACCGCAACAACGGCCGCATCCAGGTATTCGACGAGAACGGCAAGTTCCTCGACCAGTGGGATGCCGGTCCGCGCCCGCCGATGAACATCCACAGCATCTACATGGGGCAGGACGGCATCCTGTGGGGCGCCGATCAGGGCTCGAACAAGCTCGTCGCGTGGGACGCCGACGGCCACTTCCTCTATTCGTGGGGAACGTTCGGCACGTGCCAGGGCTGCCAGTGGGGCATCCACGGCTTCGCGACCGACAAGGCGGGCAACCTCTACACCGCTGAAGTGCGGACCGGCCGCATTCAGAAGTACGCGCCGCACAAGGGCGCCAACCCGGCGTTCATGGTTGGCAAGCCGTGGCCAGGGGTCTGGTAGAACCGGGAGAACCATCGAACGGGTCGGGTTTGCGCTGACCTAAATCCTATCGAGCTTCGGCCGCCTTGCATGCCAATCCGTCGCCCGTTCGTAGGCGTGTGCCATCGCCAATACGATCGGTTCGGCGAAGGGAGCGCCGACGATCTGCAGGCCAATCGGCAGACCTGCCCGCGTAAAACCGCACGGGACGGTAATCGCCGGCAATCCCAGGACGTCAAAGGGCCATGTGTTCCGAGTCCTCCCCGGATCGAGGCTGGCGCTCTGCTCGATGGGTTCCGTCAGTGATGGTGGCGCCGCCATGGTCGGCGTGACGAGGAGATCGACGGCCGCGAAGGTCTTCCGAATCTCCCGGCGGAGCACATCGCACTGGCGGCGTGCCTGCACGTACGCCTCTGCCGTCACCGCGGTGCCAAATTGGATGATCCGTTCGCGGGTCTGGGGCTGATACTTTTCAGGCGACTCGCGAAGCCACCGGGAATGATACGCGTATCCCTCGGGCCCCATGATCTCGCGGAGCAGATTGCCGGTCGAAGGGAGTTGGACGTCCGTCAAGCTCCCCGTCAACGTGCGCAGCACATCGAGCGCTGCATCGACCGCCGGGGAGATTTCAGGGTCCAGACCTTCGAAGAACATTGTTCGCGGCGCGCCAAGGCGCAACTGCGCGACACGCGTTCTGAGCGCGCGAGGGTAGTCGGGAACGGGCACGTTCACGCTGGTCGGATCGAGCGCGTCAAAACCCGCGACGACGCCAAGGAGCAGCGCAGTATCTTCGACCGTCTTGCAGAGTGGACCAACGTGATCGAGCGTCCAGGAAAGAGGAATCACGCCGCGATTGCTCACTCGGCCGTAGGTCGGTTTCAATCCCACAATCCCGCAGTAGGAGGCGGGGATGCGAACGGAACCGGCCGTATCGGTGCCGAATGCGCCGAAACACAGATCGGCCGCAACGGCCGCCGCGGAACCGCCTGACGATCCGCCTGGAACGTGGTCGAGTGCCCACGGATTCCGCACCGGCCCGAAATAGCTGACCGAGGAGCTCCCGCCGTACGCGAATTCGTGGAGATTCGTCTTGCCGAGCAGAATCGCGCCGGCGTCCTTCAATCGCCGTACGATTTCCGCGTCTTCGGATGGAACGCGATCCTTGAACAACTCGCTTGCGGCGGTCGTCCGGACGCCCGCCGTGTCCATGTTGTCTTTCACCGCGAGCGGAATGCCGTGAAGAGGTCCGCGCGAATTGCCGCGTCGCCGCTCCGCATCCATCTGGCGCGCGGCACCCAGTGCTCCTTCCACGGTCACCGTGATGAAGGCATTCAAAGAAGGGTTGTACGTGGC
>QHWQ01000300.1 GCA_003222635.1 Acidobacteriota bacterium
GAGCGGCGATCGGTCCTGCTCGTCCTTGCCCTTCCACACGAGCTGCGGGTCGAGCGACGGATCGCGCGGATAGAGCATCGCCCTCGGCGCCAGCTCGTCCTCGGCCACGAAGTCGCGCAGCTCCTCGGTGGGAATGTTGACGCGGGAGTCCTGCGTGTGCCGGATGGAGGTGACTTCCACAGGCGGCTTCGATTTCCTGGCCGTCGCGCCGCGCTGCCGCTGTTTCCCTACCATGAGACGCGCAGACAGGCGCCCGCCGTGCTGGCGTTCAACGCTGTGACGACCATGTCGGCGTGGCGCCGGATCTCGCGCCAATCCGTCGTCGGGAGAACGATCACGGCAATGCGACGCGCGGCGATATTCTGCTGATCGAACAGCACTCTCATCTGCTCGACGCCCGGAGCGATGTCAGGCCGGTATCAGACTCCGCTCGGCGTGGGCCAGCACATCGATCGCTTGTTGCCTCGCGACGCCGGGAAACCATGCAAGAAAGTCGTCGAGGCTCGCGCCCGCTTCGAGGTTTTCGAACAGCGCGCGAACGGGCACGCGCGTGCCTTTGAAGACCCACGCGCCGCTCACGCGATCCGCCACACGCTCCACGGCGCCGCATTGCTCCCAGTCGAGCATGACGCAAGCTTAGACCCCCTTGACACCACAGACAAGCGGGCTCGGCCCGCACGATGACATCGCGGACCTCACGCGTTCACACGGCGGTTCCGCTCACGCTCACGGCGCCGGCCACAGCCGCGCGAATCGTGCGCTGCGCGTCCCACGGGTCGGTAACTTCCACGAACGCCCACCGGCCGAAGCCGCCGTGGTTGTTCACCGCCGGGGCCCACAACGTGCGCGCGGTGCTGACCTTGGCCGCCTTGTCTTTCCGGGCCTCGCCGCTCACCTCGATGATCAGCGACAGGTCGCCGCTGCGGGCGATGAAGTCGGGGAGGTACTGCTTCTCCTCGCCGTTGAGCGTGTACGGAATGGTGAAGTCGAGTCCCTGGTTTTTCACGTAGCAGTCGATCTCGGGCATCTCCTCGAGCGCCTGCGCCAGCTTCTGCTCCCACGAGCCGGTGTCGGCGACGACGTGCGAGATGTGGCTCTTGTTCGGATCTGTCGGGTAGACGGCCTTCGTCGTATCGAAGTCGACGTAGCGGGTCGAACCGATGACGTCGTAGGGGCGCAATTGCGGCCGAAGCGCGGGACTGCCCTCAGCGCTCGCGACGATCGCCTTGTAGATGCGATCCGCGGCGTCATGCGCGAACTCGATCAGGAGCAGAAGCTGCGGGAACGTGTTGTCCTTGCAGGTGACACACTCGGCGAGCCAGCGCTTCGTGATGGCGAGAATCTGCGGAAACAGCCACCCCTGCACCTGGGCGTCGAAGCGGTGCACCGTCGGCCGATCGGTGCGGGGTTCGCCGTCCTGCCGGAAATACTTCTCCAGCACCAGCTTCGCGAGCAGGAACGCGACTTCCGCATCGCGCCGCTTCCGCAGGTCGTCGAGCGTGTGAATGCTTCCTTCCCCGACGATCGGCCGGTTCTCGGTTTTCGTCGGGATGTCGGCTGTCGACAGCGCGTAGCGCGATTCATCGGTGAATCTGGCGCTCAGCCGCTGGCTCGGAATCTCGTAGCGATAGCCGGCCAGGCGGGGGAAGGTGATCTCACACGCAATCCGCTCTTCGAGCGCGCGCACCCGTGTCGGCAGCACGCCGATGACCGGCGTCGACGTCGATCCCGATGTCGGGATGAACGAGAACGGCACGCCGTAGACCTCGGCGTACTCCGGCGTAAACCGCCCGTTCTCGTTTGCCGCGTAGCTCATTCGACGCAGCCCGCGCCCGACGACCTGCTCGCACAGGAGCTGCGTGCCGAACGCGCGCACGCCCAGAATGTGCGTGACGGTGTTCGCGTCCCACCCTTCGGTGAGCATCGACACCGAGACGACGCAACGCACGTGCTCACCGAGCTTCCCCGCCTTGCCGACCGTATTCATCACCTCACGCAGCAGGTCCTCGTCGCTCAGGTCGTCGGCGCTGCGGCCCGGAAATCGCTGGCGATATTCGGCCTTGAATTCCTCGATCTCCGCCGACGCTATCTTCTTGAACTCCGGCGTCATCCCTTCGCCCGATTCGAGCTGCTCGGAGTCGACGAGAATCGTATTCGGCCGCGCCGACCAGGCGCCGTTCTGCTCGTTGTTGAAGAGACCCAGCGCCCCGGGCACGACGACGTCGCTGCCGTCCGGCAGCGGCTTCGACCATCCGGCGACATAGTCGAACACCAGCTTCGACACGTTGGTGTTGCTGCAGACAACGACAAAGACGGGCGGAGTCAATCCTCGCAGGCGCGCTTCGGCGTTCTGTTCCCATCGCCGGTACGCCTGCTCGTAGTTGCCGTAGAGGCTGTGCAGTGCGCCCTGAAGTTCCGCCGGCAGCTTCGGCTCGCCGCTCACCGCGTCGGTTTTGCGTCCCTTCTTCGGCAGGTCGTCCTTGATGCGCAGCCAGAGCGATCGGTACGTCGGCTGATCCCCGACCATCGAGTTGTCGGCGACGGGTACGCGCGGCACCTTGACGATGCCGCTCTCGATGGCATCGACCAACGAGAAGTCAGAGACCACCCACGGAAACAGCGTCCCCTCCGGGTAGCCCGAGCCCTGCAGGAAGAACGGCGTCGCCGAGAGGTCATAGATGGTGCGGATGCCGATCTTGCTCTTCACCGCTTCGAGGCCCGACAGCCAGACGCGCGCTTCCTTGTCGCGCTTCTCGGCCTCGCGGCGCTCCTCACCCGTCAATGCCTCTTTCTCGGCGTCCGGCCGGCGACGGTAACAGTGGTGGGCCTCGTCGTTGATGACGATGACGTTCTTCTTCGACCCGAGGTCGCGACAGACGCGCCGGACGATCTGCTGCGGCGTCTCGCTGAAGACGCCCGGCTGTCCTTTCGACAGGATCGCCTTTGTCAACCGCGCGGCATCGCCCTGCTCGCGCGGCAGGAAGGCGTGATAGTTGGTGATGACGATGCGCGCCTGGCCGAGCCGCTCGAGCAGATCCGCGGGGAGGACGTCCCGCTGGCGGTAGTAGTTCTCAGGATCGGTCGGCAGCAATACGCGAAGCCGGTCGCGAATCGTGATGCCCGGCGTCACGATCAGGAATGCGTCCGAGAAGCGCGCATCCTGCCGGTCTTCGAGCTTGTTGAGCGTGTGCCAGGCGATCAGCATCGCCATGACCACGGTCTTGCCCGAGCCGGTCGCCATCTTCAGCGCAATGCGCGGCAGGCCAGGGTTGGACGTGTCATTCGCCGCGCGGAGGTCGTTCTCGATCCACGCGTCGCCGTACTTGCGCGCCACTTCGGCAGTGTAGATGGCCGTTTCGACCGCCTCGATCTGGCAGAAGAACAGCTTCTTCTCACGCGTGGGGTCAGTCCAGTACGAGAGCAGACGTGCTGTCGTCGGCGTAACGCCGACGTGACCGCCGCGCCGCCATTGGCCGACGCGTTCGCGAATCAGGTTGACGAGGCGATTCTCTTCGAGCCGATCAGATGTCCACTCCGTCTCGAACTGAAGCTGCTTCCCCTTCTTCTTCGGCTGGGCGATCGGGATGAAGTACGAGCTCGTGCGGCGCGTGTCGATGATGTCGTTGGTGATGCCCTCGTCGCCGAACTTGAAGTGTCGGGTCGGCTCAGCGAACGCCGAATTGAGGATCGGGTTGTCGATGATCGCCTGGGGCACGGCGAGATTCTATCCGGGTCCGGCCGAACCGGGGGTCCGGCTGAAGCCGGACCCTGCGCTGCTAGCGCTGGTCGAGTGGGACGAAGCGTTGTGGGTACGGCGGGCCGGTATAGTCGGCGCGCGGGCGAATCAGCCGGTTGTTCGCGTACTGCTCGAGGATGTGCGCG
>QHWQ01000301.1 GCA_003222635.1 Acidobacteriota bacterium
CACGGAGGCGCTGCAGGTCAAGCTCGACGAGCTCATCCGGGCACTCGGGCACGCGCGCAACGAGCTGCTGGATCTCGAGGAGCTGGAAGAGAGGGATCTGGACGAGCTGAAACAGACGTTCATTGAACTCGCCAAAAAGGCACGCCGCGACCGCGATCACCTGCAGCCGCACGGCCCCCGCTCCGAAACCTGATCGATTGGATTCCGGCTGACGTTGTTACGGTCCAGGAGGGTTTCAAGTGGTACGGAGAATCGCATTCGGAGTATTCGTCTGCTCGCTGGTCGCCGGGCAGGCATGGGCGCAGAACTGGTCGTTCGATGCGCGGAAGGTCGCGCTCGGATCGCCCGGCAGCGGCGACAATCTCGCCTCGCAGATGATCGAGGAAGAGAGCGACTATCGTGCAATCGTGCTTCCGTTCGGTTTGTTTCAGGTTTTTCACGATTTCGACAAGCTGAATCCGACCAACGACAATTTCGACCTGATTCGGACGATGGAGTACGCAGCCTCGCCGCTGCATTACACCTTCGGCCGCAACTCGGCGAATGCGGGGCAGGCCGACGGCAGCTTCGCGCTGAATAACTTCGTCACCGACATCCGCAATGCGCAGTTGAGCCGCGACCTGAATCGCTATCGCGGCATCGCGCCGGCGAATCAGCCGCGCGCGGAAGGACTGGCCGCCCCCAGCTACGGCAAGACGATCAAGGTGAAGCAGGGCGACGGCGGCGCGTTTCATGGCGTGTACGTCGGCGCGGGTCCGTACTTGGCGATGCAGACCGACGTGAATTTCGATCAGCAGCTGATCGACGTGCTCGGCTCGCAGACCGACACCTACCGGCCGAACGCGGCGATGCATCTGGACACCGCGACGCGCGGGCAGATGGCGATGGCGATCACCGGCGGTTATCGCGGTCGCTTCGCGCTTCCGTCGAGCTCGTCGGATCGTGACGGCGTCTACGTCGCGGCGAACTACAACCACCTGCGCGGCTTCCGCTACGAGGATGTGAATCTGGCGATGCGGCTCGATACGGACAACACGGGCCTGCTGACGATCAATCCTTTCCTGCCGTCGCCGCTCATCGTCACCCGCGACAACGCGACGTCGGGCACCGGCCACGCGATCGATCTCGGCGTCGGCGTCGTGATGAACAGGTGGGAGACCGGCTTCGGCGTCAACGGCATCGCGAATCGCATCACGTGGCACAACGTGCAGCGGACGTCGTACTCGCTCGGCAACCCGTTCCTCGGCGATTCGGACTTCGTGGAGAGCCCGGCGACGCCGATGGGCGACGCCGAGGTGACCCTGCCGGTCGATTACCGCGGCAACGTCGGTTACCGCGCTGACAAATGGTCCGCCATCGCGGAGGGGGGGAAGGGCTACGTCGGCAAGACGTTCCATGGCGGCTACGAGTACCGCTTCGACATGTTTGCGGTGCGCGGCGGCGGCATCTACTCGCGCCAGCTGTGGAACCCGTCGGCGGGCATCGGCGTCAACCTCGGACAGCGCATGGCGATCGACATGGCCGTCTACGGCAATGCGGCCAACGTCGAGCGCAAGCGTCATCCGGCAGTGGCAGTGTCGTTGCGGTTCAATCACTAATCACCGCGACGACCGGATGGTGGTCGGAGCCGTACGCGTCGTTGATGACGCGACGGCTCACCCGCCATCCGGCCGGTAAGTCAAAGAACAGGTGATCGAGCACCAGCCGATCGTGAAAGGTCGGCTGGGGCGGATCGCGCGGCGTGTCGGGAAATCGCCGCAGCATCGCCCGCCACGCCGGCTCGTTCGGCCCCAGCCACGTATTCAGATCCCCGCCGAGAATCCCGTCACCCGCTGGCAATTCGCGCAGCAGCGCTGATGCCTGTTCGCCGCGCGCGGCGTCGCTGAACAGCGCCCGCCACCAAGCGAGGCGGTTCTCCATGTGCACGTCGACGACGAACAGGCTCGCCGCATCGAGCCTGATCGTCGCCGCGATGGCGCTGCGCGGCTGACGCTTGCGCTCGAGCGCGATGATGCGCGGCTCGAGCAGCGGCCGCGTCGAAAGAATGGCATTCCCGCTGTCGCCCCGCACGGGCGCGAAGAGCAGCGAGAGACCCTGGGCATCGACAGGCGGGACGACCTCCTGCAGCAGCAGCACGTAATCGACTGGCACGGCGCCCGTGAGCGTGCCCGAGGCGAGGTCGTACCGCAGCCGGGCGAGGTCGCCGCGCCCCGCGTGCAGGTTCCATGTGACCACCGCGAGCGTCGGCGTCACGGGCGCAGCCGGCGCGTTGCGAAGCGCCGGGCGTGCGCACGCGAGACAGGTTAGGAGCGTGAACGCCGCATAAAGGCGTAGAAGGGAATGCCCAGCAGCACAATGACGAATCCCGGCCACGTCGTCGCGGGACGGTAGACGAGCAGGACGACGAGAATCACCGCGGCGGCGACGATGTACAGTGCGGGGACGATCGGATAGCCGAACGTTCGATACGGGCGCGGAACATCCGGCCTCGTCTTCCGCAGACGGAACACGGCGGCAATCGTCAGGATGTAGAAGAGCAGCGCTGCCGAAATGATGTAGTCCAGCAGATTTCCGTACAGGTTTCCGTACTGTCCCGTAGACGCATCGAAGGTCCGCGGGATGACCAGCACGCTCGCCCAGACAGATTGCAGAACCAGACCCCACGCCGGCACTCTCGCTTCGTTGAGTGTACCGGCTCGACGGAAGAACAGGCCGTCGCACGCCATCGCGTAGTAGGCGCGAGCCCCCGCCAGAATCAGCCCGTTGTTGCACCCGAATGTGGAGATGAGAATCGCGATCGCCATCACCGCCGCGCCGAGCCCCGGCACGATGGCGTTCACGGTTGCGGTCGCCACGCGATCGGCGGGGGCATGCTGGATGGCGTCGAGCGGCAGCGTCATCAGATACGCGACGTTGGCCAGCAGGTAGAGCGAGATGACGAGAATCGTACCGAACGCCAGCGACAGCGGAATATCGCGGCGTGGGTTCTTCACCTCGCCCGCGGTGAAGGTGATGTTGTTCCAGGCATCCGCGGAGAAGAGCGACCCGGTTTGCGCGACGCAGAGGGCCACGAGCAGGCCGAACGCGCTGAGCGCCGTGACGCCCGGCGCGATCGGCTCGAAGCCGCGCGGCGTCCACAGGTCACCGAAGTTGGCGGAGAGCGCGGCCGCGTTGCGGCCGATGAAGATGCCCGCCGCGACGAGGGCGATGAGCGTTCCGGTCTTGGTCGTCGTGAAGACGTTCTGGATGACCTTGCCGTATTTCAGGCCTCGCGTGTTGGTCCACGTGAGGAGCGCAATCAACACGATAGCGACGAGCTGGGCCGTCGAGAGCGATACGGCATAGCCTGTCGAGAGGTGAATCGGCGCGACGAGATAGTTGTCCTCCGCGACCGAGGGGACGAGGATTCCCAGGAAGCGGCCGAACGCCACGCCGACCGCCGCAATCGTCCCGGTCTGGATGACCGTGAATAGGGTCCAGCCGTAGAGAAAGCCCCAAAGCGGCGAATACGCCTCCCTCAGATAGACATACTGCCCGCCAGCATAAGGCATCATCGCGGCCAGCTCCCCATAGGAAAGCGCGGCCGTAATCGTCAGCACGCCTGTGATTACCCAGGCGACCAGCAGCCAGCCGGGACTGCCGAGCTCGCGCGCCATCGCTGCCGAGACGATGTAGATGCCGGACCCGATCATCGACCCGGCCACGACCATCGTCGAGTCGAAGAGGCCGAGTTCGCGCCGGAAACCGGTCTCAACCTGAGTGGTCTGCATGGGCCGCAGTGTAACCGAGGGGTTGCCGTGTGCTATATTCGCTAGGTTCTGCTAGAGACTAGGACACCCTATCTAGTCTCAGCCTTTTAGTAAGTAGTAGTAGCGACCGCACCGCCACCTGGCGGTTTGCCTTCGCGGATCAACCAGATAGGGTCATTCAGTTTCAGGCGCCAGACGCGGCGGGCCTGCCAGATAGGCAGCGCCGCTCTTCAGGCCTGAAACGACGCACCGGTTGTGAACGCTCGCAGCCGCGTCTTTGCGTTTTTTGTAGGAGCAGCAGGGCGAATTTTCGCCTGTACGCGCCATGCCCACGATTAGCCAGCTCGTTCGCCAGGGACGCAAGAAGATCGTCGTGAAAACGAAGAGTCCCGCACTGCAGGAGAGTCCGCAGAAGCGGGGCGTCTGCGTCCGCGTGTTCACCCAGACGCCGAAGAAGCCGAACTCGGCGCTGCGCAAGGTCGCGCGCGTCCGTCTCACCAACGGCATCGAGGTGACGACCTACATCCCCGGCGTCGGGCACAACCTGCAGGAGCACTCGCTCGTGCTGATACGCGGCGGCCGCGTCAAGGACCTGCCGGGCGTTCGCTATCACGTGGTGCGCGGCACCCTCGACGCCGTTGGCGTGCAGGGCCGCAAGCAGGGTCGATCGAAGTACGGCGCCAAGCGCCCCAAGCAGTAGGGAATTGAGACATGCCTCGTAGACGCGAAATTCCGAAGCGCGAGCTCGCCGCCGATCCGGTCTACAGCAGCAC